>CAZGON010000299.1:0-4240 GCA_964527085.1 uncultured Candidatus Competibacteraceae bacterium | reverse complement strand
ACGCGCCATGGTTCACTGCCGCCAGCGGTTGCAGGATGCGGGCCGTGACATCTGATAGGCGTCGCGGCTATTGATTTCTTCGTATTAGCATGGGGGGATTAACCTTTGTACGGGCGTCATAGACGTAATAAGCCCATGACTTTGACGCCGGGGCCGCGGGATCGTTGGCGGCAATCAGGGCGCGTTCACGGTGAGAACGACAGGCATGACGACTAGACAAGAAAGCGGCAACCCCAAAAGCAGCAAACACGACGAGCTTCCCGACGCGATGCCGGAAGCCGCGGCAATCTGGTACGCGCGACTGCGCGAGCCGACCAGCGATTCAGCCGCGGTGGCGGCCCGGCAGGCCGATTTCGAGGGCTGGCTCGGCGCCGACCAACGCCACCGGCGGGCTTTTGCGGAAACCCAACGACTGTGGGATAAACTCGATGCGCCGGTGGCGCAGGTGATGGTGCAAGATGCAGCGCCTGTGCCAACCGCGGGATGCCACCGCCGCCCTGCTACAAGACGGCTATCTCGTCCGCTCCTCCTAGTGGCCGCCTGTGTCACCCTTGTCATTGCCGCCGGTCTGCTCTATCAAGGCGATCTGTTGCTGTGGCTGCACAGCGACTATAGGACGGCAATTGGCCAGCGCATACCGCTGACATTGCTGATTCTCAGGTTTATCTGTATGACAGTGTTCCCGGCCTGTTACCCGCAACGGGTTTCTTTGCGCTCCAAAACGTCGAGCAAGTCCAGGTTTTTCTCGGACCCAATGCCTTTAATGGCGGCGGAGCACTTTTTGGCTCCGTTGGCGGAACGCTCAACTTTATTCCAAAAAGGCCCGAGGCGAACGGAGAAAATAGAATAAGGGCAGGCACACAATTAGGCGTACCATTTGTCTCTGCGGATTTAAGGGTGGAATGTTGGGCTAGATGGGAAGTTTGACGCGTTTGGGATGTTCCATCGTGTGGCTGTGGGCTACTCCGAGGTAAGCTATACTGATGATACTTTCGATGGCGACAGCGTGAGCCTCCCGAATAACAACCTCTACAACCCCATCACATTTGCTGAGCCAGATTTTCCGGCGCTGCCGGCTGAGCCGAATTTCCTCCATCGACGCCACAATCGAAGATAACGGAGATCCATCCGTTGCTGGAAATCGCGCCCCTGGCGTTCCGAAGTGGACTGCAACCGCCTTCGTTAATTATGAGGTTCCTACTCTCCGAGGACGCAATATTGGAACTCGAGCGAGTCCGAGTCTATTACCAAACGCTGAAAAAAAGCGACGTGAAAGTTTATTATCGCAAAAGGTTTCTCAAATAACTTGCAAAGCTACCCTCTGGTATACGATCTAAAGTAGAGAAGTTTGCCTTTGAGCAACGGCCAAACGCAAGCTCCATTGCTGAGATAGGCAGTATGGCGATTGGTGGATTGGCTGGATTGGCTGGATTGAAGAAATTCTAGGAGCTAATGCACAAGAAAGAAGTAAAGATGAACTGATTCTTAGTCCTAAGCAAGCGGCTAAGGATATTTTAGAAATTCATCGCTAAGCAGCCATATAGGAGGCCGAAAAAGACTTCGAAGAAATACCGCTCGTTATAGGAAGAAGAGTCAGTTAATTCGATACTTGTCAGCGAATAACTGTGAGTTATTGAGAGAGGGATCGCGAGATTTGATTTCGAAAAACACTGTAACAGGAAAACCACGACACAACGAGATAAAAGATTTGATGGCCCGTAAAATTTGCAAAAGCGTCGGCGACATCCTGGCATGGATTCAGGGTGTCGCGCTGTCACCATTAAAACTCCAACCCATAAGCTAGTGAGATCGTGCGGCCTGGGCCACGCACGTAAGCGAAGTTCAAATCGTAGGCTTGGTTGATTAGCGGCGTGTAGTCTTCGTTGAACAGATTTTCGATACCAACTTCTAGCGTGCCAGGACCGAGTTCCAGCACCGCCAGTGCGTCAGTAATAAAATAGCTGTCGATGTCGCTGGTACCGCCGAACTGGGTGCTGTCCACGTCACGGTCACCGGAGTACAGCCCTTGCAGCCGGTAGTTGGACCAGTCGTTGGGGGCGTACTCGACGTAGGTGGTGAGTTTTAAAGGTGGTATCCGCGTAGACGGCAGGTCTTCGTCAAAATCCCCATCGTTGTCCAGATCCACTTCACCCTCTAAATAAGTTAGGGTGCCACCAACCCCCCAGCGGTCGCTAAGGTCTACATTCAGACTAGCCTCGACGCCATAGATCTCCTCGGGTTGTTTGACGATGTTTAGGTCTTGGTCGAAGGTGGTACCATTATTCGAATCACTAAAGAAGCCGATCAATGCAGCATTCCAGCGCTCGCTGTAAAAACGTATGCCGATCTCATGGTTTTCAGTGCGTTGCGCCTCGGACTCGGCTTGGCGGGAGTCAGCAAAAGTGCCATCGGAAATAGAGCGACCGATCTCGGCAATGGTAAAGCCTTCTGAATAACCACCGTAGATGTCGACCTGATCGTTGATAAAATACGTTGCCGATAAATTGAACAGGGTTTCATCAAAGTCCAACGTGCCACCGCGCACAAAATCGCCTTCGTCGCGGGTGAAGTCACTGACATCGACGCTGATGACTTCGTGGCGCAGCCCACCGCGCACGATGGCTGCGTCGCCAAAATCCGCCTCAAGCTGGAAAAAACCGGCCACTGCGTATTGTTCTAACCGCGGGCTTGTGGTTGGCCCATCGGTGGCGGTTTGGCGTGTGTCATCACGCAGATAGTCAACACCCCAAACCAGCGACAAGGGTACCGGACTAGTACTGAATAGGGGTGTATCGATGGTCAGTCGTACACCGATTTTCTCGGATTCGATTTTGGTCTGCGAGAAACCTGGAAACTTACCAAAGATCACCTCGTTGTCGGCGTAATATAGCTGCGTGTTTAGCACACTGTTGAGCAGGTCCTCATGGCGATACTCCAGGTTTAGATTGGTGGTGTCAGTGGCCGGGTTTTCGGGGTTGAAGTCACCGCGCACGGCCGGGGTTCTAATGTTGTTATCAGGATCGCCAGCGAAGCTGATACCGGCAAAATCGCTGTCCTGTTCCAGCGAATAGCGGTTGACACTGAGCTGCAAACGTTGTGAGCCATCAGCAGGTTCGAGGCCGATTTTTGCTAGTATGTTGTAAGTGTCGGTATCAGCCAAACCGCCCTGCGCTCCCAGTGGATCAGCTGGACGGCGGTCGCCATCGGCGTCGAACGAACCGCCACGGCTTATGTAACTACCGTTCAATAGATAATCGACTTTACCACTGCGACCAGTGGTCTGTAGGTTAGTGTTCCACTCCAGCGAGTCATCAACATGAGTTGTAGAGAGCTTTACCCCAACCTCGGCGCGTACCCGAGCAGGTCCCGGTTGTGGACGTTTAGTGAGAATATTAACCAAACCACCGGTTGCGCCAAAGCCGTAGACGGCGGTGCCACCACGCACGACCTCGATTTGCTCAATCGCATCGGCGTCGATGGAGTTGACCGAGCGACGACCATCGCGCAGTGACGTCGATTGGGGGACACCGTCAATCAGGGTTAAAAATGTTCGCCCGCGCAGAGTTTGGCCGAAGTCACTGTTGGCTTCGGTGCTGGGACTAAATCCAGGAACGGTTTTTGACAAAATCTCGCCGACACTGCGGTCAATGCGTTTTTGCTGCTCAACTTGATCTTCGGTCACTACAGTGACCGAGCGGGTGAGTTCAGATACCGGCAATACCGTGCGGGTTGCGGATTCGACGGTAATTGTCTCTAGCTCTACTGGCGGTTCAGTGGTCTCTTCGGCGTCTGCGTCAGTGCTGTCTGTCTGCCCATGAACCGTTCCGCCTAGCAGACACCAGGCCAGTATCCAGAAATCGGCCGAGTGGCCAAAGCGCAAGCGTAGAATACGCATCGGATTCTCCAAAAGGTTAGATAAGTTATAGTATTGTTATTGCCAGTCGTCCGACGGATGTCTGTCTCTGTACAGAGAACCTTTAGAAAGATTGATCGACACATTAGAAAACCGCAAGCGTCAGTATGATAGCTGCTATGAGAGTCGCCGAGCACATGATCGCTTTTCCCTAAAAGTCCAGTTGCAAACTGGCGGTCACGGTGCGCGGTCGCCCTAAATAGGCGCCACCAAAGTCAAATGAGTTCCAATAAGACTCATCAGTGACATTTTCCACATTTAGCCTAAAAATTGTTTCTCGGCTTGCCAAGGTAGTTGCATATTTTAGACCTAGATCTAAACGGGTGT
>CAZGON010000298.1:0-4263 GCA_964527085.1 uncultured Candidatus Competibacteraceae bacterium | reverse complement strand
GAATAAAGCGAACAATAATGATTTGCATTAACTTTAATTCGGCTATATAGTCTCGTTTAAAAAGATTGACAATTTGTTACACTCGCTTATAGTTCCGTTAGTTGATACGCAACCGGTTCCCCGTGAGGATTTAGCCTAACGGGGTGAAAAGGGAACATGGTGCGGTGCTTATAAAGAGCCACCAATGCCATGGCTGCCCCCGCAACTGTAAGCAGTGAGTCATTGCCTGATATAGATAACCACTGGCTGAAAACAGCTGGGAAGGTGAGGTAAATGACGTTGACCTGCGAGCCAGGATACCTGCCGATAGCGTGCTTCGATCATGTTGCTGGGCGGGGTGTCCAGGTGAGAGGCAAGCTTTATAGTTCGTATAGGTTCGGACAGCGCCTGCTGTTCGGATTGTCATCCTCTCTCCCTTATATCCTTCCCGTGGATTTTAATTAATTCCATTAACTAGGGGAGAACAATCAATATGCATATTATGGAAGGCTTCTTGCCTCCAGTTCACGCGGCGGCCTGGACGGCAGCTTCTCTGCCCTTTGTGGTGGCTGGCGCTCGTAGCATCACTAAAATTCTTCGGGAGAATCCCCAAGCAAAGCTGTTGCTGGCCACCTCCGGAGCTTTTGCATTTGTATTGTCCGCCTTAAAGATTCCTTCGGTTACAGGTAGTTGTTCCCACCCAACCGGTACGGGTCTCGGTGCGGTTTTGTTCGGACCTTCGGTGATGGTGGTGCTGGGGGCTATTGTTTTGCTGTTCCAAGCGCTGTTGCTAGCCCACGGAGGCATCACCACCCTGGGCGCTAATGTCTTTTCCATGGCGATTGTCGGTCCCTGGGTCGCTTACGGTGTGTTTAGGGGTATTCGTGGCGTGGGCGGCTCGTTAGCCGTGGCTGTCTTTTTCGCGGCGGCGTTGGGTGATCTGGCTACCTATATGGTCACCGCAGGCCAAATTGCCCTGGCTTTTCCCGACCCGGTGAGTGGTTTTACCGGTGCGTATGCAAAGTTTGTCGGTATCTTTGCCTTTACTCAGATTCCCTTGGCGATCATCGAAGGTTTGTTAACGGTCATCATCATCAATTTGCTAACCCAGTACAGTCGTTCCGAGCTTGTCGGGCTCCGGTTCATGCCAGGAGCAGCCCAATGAATCGCACCAATCTTATTCTGTTGCTTTTTGTGATTCTGCTGGCGGTGATCCCGCTGGTAATACCGGTGGCAGATCATCTAGACGAGCCCTTCGGTGGTGCCGATGGGCAGGCCGAAGCCGCGATTGTAGCCTCTTACCCTGACTATAAACCTTGGTTTACATCGTTGTGGGAACCCCCCAGCGGCGAGATCGAAAGTCTCTTGTTCTCCTTGCAGGCAGCCCTAGGGGCGGCTCTAGTCGGATACTATATCGGGCTCCGGCGAGGTCAGTCCCAGACCGACGCTAAAGATAAACCCGATGCTGGCCATTGACAGCTGGGCATGGACCAACCGTTGGCAACCACATCATCCAGCTGAAAAAGGCTTACTGGCGGGCGGGATGCTGTTACTAGCGGTGACCCTGCCAGCAGTGGCCACGGGTCCACTTATTCTGGTTATTATGTCTCTCGCGATAGTACTCGGTGCGGGTATTCCTTTTTTGATCTGGCTAAGGACAATGGCGCTGCCTGGCGCTTTTCTGGTCACCAGCGTGCCTTTTCTGGCTTTGAGTGTAGATTTTTCCTCGGGATTCGGCATTGCGTTTTCTCCCCAAGGATTGCAAACCGCGGTATACGTCATGGTTCGCTCCTTGGCCGCGGTTTCCTGTCTACTATTCTTAACCCTGACGACTCCGGCTATTGATCTGCTGCCGTTATTACGCAGGCTCGGTGTTCCCCAGGCTGTGGTAGAAATAGCATTGCTTATTTATCGACTAGTATTCGTGTTTATAGAGCGGGCAGCTGCGGGTCGGCAAGCGCAGGTTGCTCGACAGGGTTACACCAGCTTTCGCAACAGTCTGCATTCCCTGGGTTTGCTGGTGACAAACCTCTTCCAGCATTCTCTAATCCAGGCCCAGCGTATGGAAACTGGACTAGCGGCGCGGGGTTTTCAGGGTGAGTTAAGAGTACTGACGCCCCAGCGGACCCTGTCTCGGTCTCGGCTTGCTATAATTATCAGCTTGCTGATGGGAGTGGCGGTGACGGGGCTGTTTCTCGACAGGGTGCTGCCATGAACCAGGTGGTTCTCGCCGCCAACGCCATCGAATATACCTACCCAGGCGGTGTACAAGCGTTGAAAGGGCTCGATCTCACCATTGAAAAAGGCAAGCGATTGGCCATTTTAGGTCCTAATGGGTGTGGCAAGACGACCTTGCTGTTGCACCTTAACGGCACGTTGAAGCCAAGCTCGGGTCAAATCCTGATGGATGGTTGTCCGGTAACGTATAATCGTAGCTCCCTCATCGCGTGGCGTAATCGGGTCGGTTTAGTAATGCAAGAGCCTGACGATCAATTATTTTCAGCCAATGTCTATCAGGATGTTTCCTTTGGCCCAATAAACTTAGGTCTCTCAGAAGCGCAAACCCGCACCCGTATTGATGGGGCGCTGGGGGCTTTAGGTATTGGTAACTTGAAAGACCGCGCGACCCATATGCTCAGTTCTGGCCAGAAGAAGCGGGTTGCTATTGCCGGTATTCTAGCCATGCAACCAGAGATTCTCATTATTGATGAGCCAACCGCCGGACTCGATCCCCACGCTGTCGTGCACCTGCTCTACACATTACAGAAACTCCAAGAGGCGGGGACTACGCTGGTTTTCTCCACCCACGATGTTGACTTGGCTTACACTTGGGCCGATCAGGTCGCGGTTTTCACCGACGGCAAGGTGTTAAAGCAGGGCGCTACCGTGGTTGTGTTGGCGGATCAAGAGCTGCTGCGGATCGCCCAGCTAAAGATGCCATTGATTTTGGAAATCGCTCAAACTTTGTACGGAGATTCAAATGTTTGGAAAACAGGCGGACCGCCACGTTCCAAAGAATCTTTATTAAAGTTGCTGCAAGAAAATAGTGGTCGTAGCTGAGAAAATGGCTTGGACTCGCTAGAGGCGCCGGTTAATTGGATTGGACGCTGATAAGTAGGCATGAATCTTTGATGGGAATGATAGGGAAGGGTAACTATAAGTTATTGATGTAATAAAAACCAATAGTGAGCTATGCTAATAATAGCATTTTCATATGTATTTATCAGAGTACTCTCACTATCTCTCCATATCTGGCTAATCTTTTATCCGCTGTGAGAAACAGTAATGGCTCAGCACGGCTCTGCGCTACAAGAAGACGATCAAAAGGGTCCCGATGATCTTCAAATAGCGGTAACTTAGCAACGGCTAATAGATGCGCATTTCTTATAGCAAGCCACTCAAAGCCATGGTTTTTGATATTGTCAGCAAATTGTTCTATGTTTAGCTTCAGTTTCCCTATCGATACCTTGATAGCGATTTCCCATAGGGAAGCTCGGCTAACAAATACGGTATCTGCTTCATCAACTAACGTTCTTAACTCGCCTGGAATTTTTGGGCTGCCCATTTCCCACCACAAGACAAGATGCGTATCAAGCAGCAACCTCAAGTGGGGCTCTCCTCGTTAAGGCACTCGAATGCATTATCTAATGGCTCATCGAAATCGTCGGCGATCCATATTTCATCTTCCATGGCGCCGGGTGGAGCAATCTTACATTTAGGGGGTGTATAAGGTACTAGCCGTGCGATAGGAACGCCTGCCTTGGCGATAACAACATCCTCTCCCGAACGAACCTGCTCTAATAATTTGGAAAGTCGTGTTTTTGCGTCATGTATGTTAACTAACTGCATAGCTTATCTCTATAATCAGTTTGAAATTTTAATTTAGCTAAGCTATAGCTTAGTCTTTTTTGATGTGATCGACAAATCGATACTATAAAAAAGTGTTTGATCAAACGGCAGATGGTGATTCGAGATTCAGGTTCGACGCCCATCGATGCTGGTTGGTTGGTGGGCGAAAAGCGTTGGACAGTCAGCGATATGCGGCGGCGTATCGAGTGTATTGTAGACGGTTTGGGTTTTGCGTGGCTGCCTGAGCCTATGATTGAGGATCTACTGGCTGGCGGAAAGCTCAAGCGGTTGCGGCTTTGCGAAGGCGCTTACCGAATGGTTCCTCTCTATAGAGACTTAAGTGTCATCAGCAATTCCCGTTCTGAGCGAATTGACAGGACTACTGAGACAGAATCATCAACGCGTTATGGGATGCACAAGGCTAACCGCCAGGCC
>CAZGON010000297.1:0-4330 GCA_964527085.1 uncultured Candidatus Competibacteraceae bacterium | reverse complement strand
TCTAGCCACGACTTGTCGGAGCGAGCATAGCAACACATGGTTTCGCCTTCATCAAAGACCGCCAACTCTGCGTTTTTGAGCCGCTCGCGCAATTCATCCAGTTCACTGTCTTGTTCAACTTGTAGACCCAGGTGATCAACACCCGCCTTGCCTGAATGAGTGGATATGGCAAAATTAATGCGCGGATCGTCAAGCATCCACTTGGCATAATCCGTCTTGGTTTTTACGGGTTCTGTACCAAATAGTGTGTTGTAAAATTTGATGCTTTGATGGAGGTTTTCTACATCTACATGAATGTGCATTCGTTTCATGGGTATGACCTTTCTTTATGGGTTGGTTTTGTTGGAGGGTTCACAGCAATTGGCAAGCTCGATAATCGAGCATCCGGTTTTGCTGTCTTCGTGGATGCTGGCAAATTCGACGCTACAGCAGTCCTTAACCATAAAGGCGATTAGGTCATGGGTAACATCAAAATTGGCGGAGTAAATCACTGAACGCCCCGCTTTGCGTGAGGAAATAATGCCAGCATTCGATAAGTGATTAAGGTGAAATGATAGGGTGTTATGCGGCGTACCCAGCGCTTCACTGAGAGCGCCAGCGGCCAGACCACTGGGGCCAGCTTGCACCAGTAAACGGAACGCTCTCAGACGGGTTTCTTGAGAGAGCGCGTCGAACATGATAATGGCTTCTTGTAAATCCATATGTCCAGACTAATGGACATATTAAAATATGTCAATGATCATCGACGTTTTCTAATGGCAGAGAATTTCATGGATACGAGATTTTTTCAAAGACTACAAACTTAAGCCAACCCAAGCACACTGGATAATCGTTCCGTGTGTTTTTTTCATTACAACCCTCTTTTTTCTGATGTTGTAATAAAAAGATATAGAAACTCTCTTAGGTTAAAATAGACGGTTACGACAAGCTGAAAACTAAGGAAACGTAATGACCACCCAGGTAAAAGCGATTTACGAAAATGGTATTTTCCGCCCCCTTGAACCGGTTACTTTAGAAGAGCGTCAAGAAGTGACATTGTCTGTCGCGAGTGAAAGTGAAGACAACTTGGCCGATCTAGCTACTCTGTTTTTCGGTGACCAAGGCGTCGATCTTGCACCTCATTCGGCTGTAACCGTGCGTCAGGCACCCGATTTAGGCACATGATTGTTCTCGATACAAACATAATCTCAGAAATCATGCGTCCCAAGCCAGAACCGAGTGTCATGAGGTGGCTGCGGAAACAACCATTAAGCGTGCTTGCAACGACCGCCGTTACAGTTGCCGAGATACGTTATGGTCTGGGTCGGATGCCTGAAGGTCGAAGAAAAAATCATCTCCGAGAGCAGTTTCGTTCCTTTTTGGCTCGTGGCTTTAATAACCGTATCTTAGTTTTTGATGCTACTGCTGCCGAAGCCTACAGCGTTATTGTTGTTGAAAGGGAAAAGGCTGGACAGTCCATAGATGCCTTTGATGCCATGATCGCCGCAATTGCTCAAACAAATGGGGCACAGGTTGCCACACGGGACGTTTCTGGCTTCCAGGGATGCAATGTCGCTGTTATTAATCCATGGTACAAAGAACGGGGGGAAAAAGACGAATCTTGAACTAGTAAAAAAAATTGCGAAACGTTAAGGCTCAATAAGGTTCTCTAAAATCATAAAAAACTCTAGACGAGGGTTTTTAATCCATGCGCTACCTGCTTTTTATCCAGATGGTCTTTACTCGTCAGGGAAAAACTCTTGAAAAAGCACCTTTTCAACCGTCCACGGCAAGTCTTCTGGAAATACGTCTAAACCTGTTTCTTCGATAGCCTTTGCGATCGCATCGGCCCATGTAGCGCTAAGCCAATCAGCATTCTCTAAAGAAACCCTCAGACTAGAGGTTCCTTGATGTGTAGAGCAATGGCTTTGCGTTGTTCCTTGATGATTCGCTACCAACTCGATCTACGTTTACCCGCTTGAAACTGCCATTTCAGCAAGTGGGTGAGAAGCACAGCCATTCGGTTGGCTAACTCTCGCCTTTCGCTTTTACCCACATCATCGACCTCCTCCACAATGTGTTTTATATCCAATGCGTCAAATCGTCCGGAACGTAGTAATTTTGCCTGTTCTTGCGACCATAGGATGACATCTTTCTCGTAGGCAGTGTCTCTCATTACAGTTAAACCTCTGTTTAGTTATCTGATAACCAAGTTTACCGGCGAGAACGTCATCTTTACCAATCCCTTGCTGTGTAAAGCTTCATCAGGTTTTTGTTCTGGCGTTTATTTGTTGATATCCTGAGATGACACATGGCGATCTTTCAAACGGACATAATTTTGTGCTGAGTAGGTTATAAATTCCAGTTCTTTGTCCCGTAGAGAACGCTTTTTTTGGGCAGGGCTGCCCACATAGAGATAACCGCTCTCTAGCACCTTACCGGGGGATACCACGCTATGAGCGCCCAGCATAACGTAGGATTGCACTACAGCGCCGTCCATGACGACGGCATTCATACCAATTAGCACCGTATTTTCAATGGTGCAGGCATGTAATAAAGCCTTATGACCTACAGTAACATCATCGCCGATGAGGGTAGGTTGGCCCCCTGGACAAAAACGACTGTCGTGGGTGACGTGAATAACAGTGCCATCTTGGATATTGGTGCGGGCGCCAATGCGAATGCATTGTACATCGCCCCGTACAACGCAGAGGGGCCAAATAGAACTGTCGGCAGCAATTTCTACGTCTCCAATGATGAGAGCCGTTAGATCCACATAGGCAGTTTCTGAAATGCAAGGTTGTGAGGCTTCAAAAGTACGGATCGTCATAAATAATTTATTTTGCTAACCTCTGTCGCAACGATCAATTGGGACACAATTTACCATAGCTGGCTAATTGCTGACGACGTTCCTCTAGCAAGGCACGATAGGCTCTGCGTAAAGTGCGTGTTTGAGGAGATTCGTCAGGTTCGTGCAGCTCGGTGAGGCGACCTTCAAAAAAGGCAATTTCTTGCCGCAAGTGATCCACCGCGCTATGGTCTCGTCCCAAATGTCGAGTACTGATAATTAAGGCATTGTCCATAGTGTGCTCCATTCTTGATTTAAAAGTAAAAATCGAAGCTTAGAGAGGTTCTATGACAATCCAATGATACTCTCATTGCTGCTCTATGACAGTCATAACACATTGAAACGCATTGAAAAATCAACAGCGCGGATATCTTTAGTAAGGGCTCCTACAGAAATGTAGTCTACGCCAGTTGCCGCGATTGCAGATAGGTGTTCACGACTGACATTACCAGACACTTCCAGTTTAACCCGCTTTGCCGTCATTGCCACGGCTTGGCGCATAGCGTCCAGGGTAAAGTTATCTAACATAATGACGTTTGGCTGAACCTGAAGGGCTTCTTGGAGTTCATCGAGGTTTTCCACTTCTACTTCTATAGTGACACCTGGATTAAGTTTTTGAGCTGTGGTGACCGCTTGGGTGATGGAACCCGCTGCCATGATGTGGTTTTCTTTAATGAGCACCGCATCGAACAAACCTAAGCGATGATTACTACAACCGCCGCAACGTACCGCATACTTTTGAGCCTGACGCAAACCAGGGATAGTCTTGCGGGTATCCAGCACAGCGGTTTCAGTTCCGGCCACCGCATCCGCATAGTGTCGTGCTAGGGTGGCGGTGCCAGATAACAGTTGTAAGAAGTTTAACGCAGTACGTTCGCCTGTGAGTAGAGTCCGCGCTGGACCTGACAACCTACACACTACTTGATCGGGTCTTAGAGAATCACCGTCAGCCGCTTGCCAATTTAGACGCACGTTATTGTCATCTAACTGGTCAAAGACCGCGCTAAACCAAGGCGTACCACACAAAACGGCAGATTCTCGACAAACAACCTGGGCGTGCGCCTGTGCCGTTGCTGGAATCAAGGCAGCGGTGCGGTCGCCGTCACCCACATCTTCGGCCAACGCCCGGGCAACAGTATCCTGTAAATCGGTAGGCGCCATCAGTAGCGGGTGATCTTTTCTAACCATAGTCAATAAGTGATTGCATAACAAGTTTCTATAGGGGAATAAGTTCTGGTGGTTCGACAGGGTCGAGGGTTAACAGATGATGCTCAGGCATGGATTCCCAGAGTTGTGAGTCGGTGAGCGGTTCTGACGCCAGCAGTTGACCTTGTGGAAAGGCGTCATCATTAACAGCATAGTAGAGTGATGGACAGTCTGCATTGACGGCGTGGCGGACCGCGTAAATCCGCTCGCCGTCGGAAACAACGACATTCAATAAACTAACGCCTTCCCCTAGCCATGTTTCCAGCAAGTCAAACATATCCAATAAAGCGTCTTCAA
>CAZGON010000296.1:0-4350 GCA_964527085.1 uncultured Candidatus Competibacteraceae bacterium | reverse complement strand
CGGTGGTGGTTTCATAGGGATGACGGTGGTGGTTTCATAGGGATGACGGTGGTGGCTTCATAGGGATGACATTGACGCCTTCGTAGGGAACGCGGAGGAGAAAAGATTCGCCAGAAAAACGGGTCTTTGCTTTGGGGTGAAGTAAGTAAAAACTAAATGCTACATGATACAACCATACTAAAATTATGTAAAATACTTGTACAAAAAATCTTGACTTTCGACTTGTTTAAGAATAGTTTGTTAAAGGGTTGTACAAGTAATAAGGGGTGAAAGTCATGAATTTAGCTATTAACAATAGACATACATTCAAGGTAACGGCACTGTTTGTCGTCTTGGGCATCCTATTCGGCGTTTCGGTGGCTTTTTTAAGCGTTTCGAGTAAGACCACTATCAAGCATCATGAAGAATTGGTTGAAGAAGTTAATGGAGACGTGCTAATCGTATTGCGAGCGGATAAAGTATTGGCAAAGCAGCTCCAGGCAGCCTTGGAGCAGATGAAAGAACTGAATCCTCGTTATCGAGTCGACCTGGTACCCGCAGATCGTCGAATCATTGTTCCTTCAAAACAGCCGTCTCGGCAATTCCGAACCATTGATATATAAAATCTTTATTTCATTTGATTAGCAGTGATTAGCTATTAAAAAATGTACCATCAACTTATTTACAGGCGTACTTTGTCGAGTGCTTTTTGAAAAGCGTCAAAAACAGTATTGTCTAAACAAGCAAAATAGATTTTTGAAACATGTTTGTCTTTGTCAAGAAAAATGTTGACTTCTTGGGTTGCAATCACAGCAGCCTTATGGATGGGATAACCAAAAATGCCGCAGCTGATGGCCGGGAAAGCAATGGTTTGTAATTGGTTTTCTACGGCCAGCTGTAGGCTAGAACGGTAACAAGCAGCAAGATATTTTGCCTCTTCTTTGTTCCCTCCCTGCCAAATTGGACCAACCGTATGAATAATAAAACGCGCTGGTAATCGATAACCGTTGGTTATCTTGGCTTGTCCGGGTGCGCAGCCGTTCAATTCTCGGCACTCTTCCAAAAGCTTTAGTCCTGCCGCCCGATGAATAGCGCCATCAACGCCCCCGCCCCCTAGCAGGGACGAATTCGCTGCATTGACGATGGCATCTACTGTTAGCTTAGTAATGTCAGCTTGAATAACTTCCACTCGATTTAAGCCCATCATTTTTAGCCTTCTCAATAGTTCAAATCCTGACACGCAACCCAAACCAGGCGATCAGGAAACCGATAAAACTGATTCCTGCCGCGAGCATGTAGGTTACACTTCCGCCTAGATGCTCCCATACATAACCGCCTGTTAGACTGCCCAAAGCTCCACCTGCCCCAAAGCTTAAACTACTGTATAGCGCTTGACCTCGTCCTTGATGCTTACCCGTAAAAAAGCAATGAATGAGGTAAATAGCTACCGCATGATACACACCGAAGCTAAATCCATGGAGGAGCTGAGCAAACACAAGAATTATCGGATGGACTGCAAATATACTGATTAATGCCCAGCGTAGGCTGGCTAAAATCGATGCCGTCAACATAAGTTTACGCGGACCCCAGTGCGGTAATAATCGAGACATAAGGAGAAACATCACCACCTCTGCGGCGACGCCTAGACTCCATAAACTGCCGATTACGCTCTGGGAATAATCAAGTTCCTCCAAATAAATAGAGAAAAAAGCGTAGTAAGGACCATGACTTGCTTGGTTTAAAAAACAGACTAATAGTAGGGCGATCACAGCAGGTTGGCGCAGGACCCAGGTAAGGGGCGTTTGCAACAAAGACGTGGGTTTTTTGGTATCTTGAGGTATGGTTAAACTGTTAACCCATAGTGCAATAAATAACCCTAACAAAACTGCGGGTACGGTATCAATACCCCATCGTTGCACTAACAAACCTGCTGTTAAAGTCGCTATGATAAACCCTATGGATCCCCAGAGACGCACTTGGCTGTAGCGATGGGCATTGTCTCCCAAATGGTTAAGGGTAATAGATTCAAACTGGGGGAGGGCGGCATTCCAAAAAAAACTAAAGCACAGCATGATCAGGGCTAACCCAAGCAATGAACTGCCTACGCTATAGACGGGTGCAAAGCAAACGACTGTCGCAAAACAAGCGAACTTAACGATGGTGATACGCTTTTCGGTTTTATCCGCTAGCCAACCCCATACATTGGGCGCCACCACTTTAGTCGCTAGCATAATGGCTGTTAATTCACCGATGCGGGCTGCTGTAAATCCCAAAGATTGGAGATATAAACTCCAATAAGGCAACAGCACGCCTAAAGTGGCAAAATAGAACAAATAAAAGCCCGATAAACGGACGTTAAGGGAATTAATAGGCACTTAATGATTAATAAAATTTTTAACTTGCATTTATTTGCACTAAACCATAGGTATTTTCATAATCAATGGTACAGCGTTTTGGAGTAATTTGTTTTGGCGCGATCTTATTTAAGTCATACTCACCGTACTGTGTTTGCCAGGTTGCCTTTTTTAAGGTATGTACTATGGGGAAGTGAGGCGCTGGTTTTATGGTGTTTTTGGTGTTTGAGTTCTTTACTATCTCCGGCTCGCGCCTCGCTAGCTGGCCGTTGGTTTATGCAACGTGTCGGGCCGCGTTTGCGCAAGACTCACCCCATGCGGCGCAATCTTGTGCTTGCCTGGCCAGATAAAACGCCAACTGAAATCGATGCCCTGGTTAAAGCTGTGTGGGGCAACCTGGGCGCCGTACTTGCGGAGTATCCACATCTAAAAAAACTGTCCAAAAGTCTGGAAATCGTGGGTAAAGACATGGTTGAGCCCTTACGTGAACAGGGTAAGCCAGCCATTTTCGTAACCGCTCATTTAGCCAATTGGGAGCTTGCCGCCGCTGCCATTTTGCAATTACAAATTCCCGTCACAGGACTTTATGCACCGCTACAAAACCCACTGACAAACCGTATGTTGGAACGCAGACGACGCGCTCTAGGCAGCGGTTTACTTTCCAAACACGAAAACCTGCGTCTTCTTTTGCGCCAGCTAAACGAGGGACGCTCGATAGGGTTCTTGACGGATCAGCGGGTGGACAATGGAGAGCTACTGCCTTTTTTCAAATTAGCTGCACTGACAACGATGACGCCAGCGCGCCTTGCTCTCAAGCATAACTGCAAATTGATTCCTGTACGCATAGAACGTCTTTCAGGCGTACAGTTTCGGGTCACCTTTTATCCTCCAATAATGCCGCCGTCCCCTCAACAGATGAGGGATACGAGAGACAGCGCCTTAGTCATGACCCAGACGATCAATGCCCTTTTCGAAACGTGGATTCGCAAACAGCCTGCCGAGTGGTTATGTGCCAAACGACGTTGGCCTAAGACGGTTATGGCCCCTACCTCCTCCGATGAAACAACGATGACTGAATCTTCAGAGCGATAACTGCTATTGTTTTGAAATCTATGTCACTTCACTATGTAAATTAAGGATTAACGATGGCAATGTCTTCTGCCATAGTTGAGCATCAAAGTTACAAAAAAAATACCCCTACGATTTGGTTGCTGATGGGGCATAAGACCGGCGATAATGCCCAGTTACTTGCGTTGGCGGAAGCGCTAAACTATCCTTTCGAAGTTAAGCATTTCACTTATCAGCGTTTCGAGTTGTGGAGCAACCTTTTGCTGGGTTGTACCCTGGCTGGGATTGTCAAAAACAGGTCCAGTGATTTGCGGCCGCCTTGGCCGAATTTGATTATTACCGCAGGACGACGCAACGAGCCGGTGGCGCGTTGGATTCGCCGTCAGGCGCAAGGCCAGGTGCGTTTAGTCCACATCGGTCGCCCCTGGGCGGCGTTACACCACTTTGATCTGATCATCACTACCCCCCAATACCGCCTTCCGCAACGCCCCAATGTGCTGCATAACCACACCACCCTACACCGGGTGACTCCACAGCGCTTGGCCGCAGCAGGACAGGCTTGGGCAGAACGGTTGAGTCACTTACCGCGCCCCTATATCGCTTTACTGGTGGGGGGGCACAGTGGCCCTTACACCCTCGACGTCCCCACCGCCATTCGGCTTGCCCAGCAGGCCAGCCACTTGGCGCACCAGCACGGCGCTACCTTGCTGGTCACCACCAGCGCCCGGACACCCCCGGCGGCCACGGACGCTCTACTGGCGGCTTTGAGTTGTCCCGCTTATGTCTATCGTTGGTCATCCGACACTGACAATAACCCCTACTATGGCTTTTTGGCCCTGGCCGAGGCGTTTATCGTCACCGGTGAGAGCGTCTCCATGCTCACCGAGGCGTGCGCCACCCAAAAACCGGTTTCTATCTTTCCTTTTGGACGGGGTAGCTTGGCCATGGG
>CAZGON010000295.1:0-4358 GCA_964527085.1 uncultured Candidatus Competibacteraceae bacterium | reverse complement strand
GGCTTCAGGAGGTACCCATTAACCCCAGGCTTATCCAGAACTCACGTTAGGGTAGTAACCTGAAATCAAACTGAAACGGTTTTTCAGCTTGGTTTAAGGTTCATCTATTAGAGTTTGCTTATCGTTACTAACTATGGAGGAATTAGTGATGAAGCTTAGCTTGAGAAAATCCTTTATGACGCTGACCAGTGCGCTTTTCTTGATGATTATTTTCGGTGGAATATTTACCCCCGGTTTTGCTGAGGAGAACGCTATCTACGGACGTGAATTGATGACGCCGGAAGAGATTGCGGAACATCGGACGAAGAAAAGAAGTCTTCAAACAGCTCAGGAACAAGAAGCTTATCGTTTAGAACATCATCAAAGAATGCAGCAGCGTGTTGAAGCACAAGGGATGACCTTGCCGGACACACCTATGCAAAGAGGCAAAGGCATGGATATGGGACGACAACAAGGCGATGGTATGGGCATGGGTATGGGACGACAACAAAACGATGTTATGGGGCACGACAGACCTTGATAGGAGGCCAATCAATGATTTCATTGCATGACAAAGCCTGGTCACCTTACGTGGGCGGGGTTCTCATCGGCTTACTCCAAATCCCCGCTTTTCTATTGGTGGACACCGCGTTAGGTGCGTCTTCTTCCTTCGTGACGATGGGCGGGTATCTGGCGTCTGTTTTTGATCCCAGTGTGGGAGACGGCGACTACTTCGCCAAATATATGACCTCCAGTAAATATGCCTGGCAAACGGCGCTGCTGGTCGGTATCACCTTGGGTGCTTTGCTATCGGCACGCCTCTCGGGCACCCAACGGCACGGCTTTTCACCCATTTGGCAACGTGCTGTGGGCATTAAAAGCTTTGCATTACGCGCTACCATGGGATTTGGAGGTGGTTTTATATTGCTATTGGGCGCCCGCATTGCCGGGGGATGCACCAGCGGCCACGGCATTTCCGGCATGGCGCAATTAGCAGTCAGTTCTATGGTAGCCGTGGCGGCCATGTTTATCGGCGGCATTGTGGTGGCTAACCTGTTCCGCCGCGTTTGAGGAGATTAGCACTATGACACTTGTCGGACTTATTTTACTGGGATTGGCCATGGGGATGATATTTGGGATAGCCCTAGAGAAATCCCGCGTTTTCGAACCGGGTATGATGATTGGTCAATTTCAACTGCGTAATTTCACCATGCTAAAAATGTTTCTTAGCGCCACGGCCACGGGTCTCGTTGTGTTAGCCGGCTTACACGGTTTTGGGCTGGTGAGTCTTCATCCTAAAGAGCTGATTATCGGTCAAACAGTGGTCGGCGGGCTTTTATTAGGCGCTGGTATTGCGGTAGCTGGCGCTTGCCCAGGGACTGTTTTAGCGCAGCTGGGAGCGGGTTATAAAGATGCCTGGGCGGTGCTCGCCGGAGGTATTTCAGGGGCTATGGCTTACGGTTATTTCGAGGCGCCACTGGCTGCATTTCTGCAAGTGGGTCGTTATGGAAACATTACCCTTGCTGAGACGACCCATATCCCATTCTGGGTGCTAGCGTTGGCCGTCGCCGTGGTATTAGTTCTCGCTTTGATTGAACTTGAGAAATGGCATGATTGGCGCGAGGATCTAGGAGACAACTTAGACGGGGTCTACGAACGACGAAGCCTGTTGCAAGAACGGCAACCAAAGCCAATGATTAGTGAGCAATCGGTTGAGCATAAGTTACGATAAAAAACCGGCCAGTCGTGATTAGAACTGGCCGGAACGTGGTGGAACTAGAGCATTTCCCATTTGACTGTATACGTCGTTAGACTTCAGTATCGGCGTGCTCATGTACCTCATGTACATTCCGCGCATCTATCCTCGGCTGCCTTGTCTACAGCCAAAGCGAAAACGCTCTAGTCTGCGTCTTCTGCAATCAGGTTACCCGCCATATCGTAGTAAAGCTCCCACTCTTTCCCATCATCGCCATCGATGCTGACTTCCCAGACATCCTGGCCCTTTTTCACTTCTTTGTAAGCTTTTAAAACTTTACCGGGATGGGTCTTTAAAGCCATAGTAATAGCCTGATCTTTAGTCACCATGGCCGCTTCGGCGGCAACACTAAACCCCATAACAAATAGCGTACTAAAAACAACTAAAAGCACCGCAAGAACAGGTTTTACAATCCTACTCATTAGGAATCTCCAATTGAAAAAGAACTGCTTTCAGGGAACCCTGTAGCTAAAAGGCCGCCTTTAGGACGTTACTGTAAATAAGAAACCTGAAATTAAGCTGAACCGGAAGTTTTTTCGATGGAAAAAGAGGAGTCTGGTAACGACTATTCCAACCCGAGAATAAACACCCACTGTTGCTGGGTAACCGGCATGATCGAAAGCCTATTACCACGCCGCAATAGCGGCATATCCTGCAGGGCTAGGTGTTGTTTTAGTTCGGCCAGGGTAATGAGGCGTTTAAGCCTATGAACCAGCTGAATGTCCACTTGATACCAACGCGGACTCTCGGGGTTGCTTTTGGGATCGTAATATTTGTTCTGGGGATCAAAGGCGGTAACATCTGGATAGGCTTCGTGCACCACTTGAATAATACCGATGATACCGGGTGTGGCAGTATTGGAGTGATAAAAAAAACCTTGATCGCCACGACGCATTTGGTCGCGCATCATGTTGCGAGCTTGATAGTTACGCACTCCATCCCAAGGCTCGGTTTGTTCAGGACAACGGCTGAGATGGTCAATACTGAATACGGTGGGCTCTGATTTAAACAACCAATACATGGACTATCCTACAATCAAGCTTAAGCGGCTCCGACTTCATACAACGCACATTCAGTGGCTATACCATCTAAGGCTATATCCCACGGTTGCCGCTCAAGAGCATCCACTTTTTGTAGTTCGTAGGCCATTCCCAGGAGATAAGGCCATGGGGATGCAGTATCACGCCGAAAAGCAAAGGTTCGGTCATAAAAACCACCGCCCATACCGAGCCGATTACCACTGGCATCAAAAGCCACTAACGGCGCTAGGACTAAATCCAGGTGTTCTCCGTTTCGCCATTGTGCCGGCGACACATCGGGTTCAAGAATCTTAAAACGATTGGGTTTTAACTTTGTGTCCGTCCCATACGGCGCAAACACCATTGGGCGTTGCGAATCTGCGGTGAGAACAGGTAGATAAATTTGTTTTCCCAAGGCCGTCACCTGCGCTAAAAGAGGGGTCGGGTCCATCTCACCATCGATGGCTATATAGGCGGCAATGTGTTGACTGGTAGCAAACACTGGCAACGCAGCGACTCGTTTAGCCAGATTTTGAGCAGCTTGTTCCCGTTGGGATAGTGATAAAGTGCGGCGCAAAGCACGGATTTGTGAGCGGAGGGAAATAACAGACGACATCGAGAAAATACGTATTAACGATTAATTAAAGGGCATCTTCCGCTTGTGCCGATTAAGACCTTCGCCCCTGAACCGCAAGGCTCAAGGTGGGGAATAGAGCAATGTATCAGGCTTTCCGAACATGACGGACATGCACAACAACATTAGCAGCCTAAACCCCAGGGTTATTTAAAGTGGGTCAGGAGTTGTCCCGGCCTCATACACGTACACTGCAGAGGATGCCCCTAACACAACTATACCGTGACCTGAGTCACTTTGTTAAGTGCTGTTTCCACCTTTTCGAGCAGCTGCTGCAAACGGGCGTTAGTGGCGTCAGTTCCTTGGAAAGTTTCTTGTTTTCCTGTCAGTAACTCATGGCTTATATTTAATGCCGCCATAACAGCTATGCGCTCTACCCCTAGCAGTTTTCCAGAATCGCGAATTTCCAGCATTTTGCCATTAAGATAATCTGCGGCAGCTAATAACGATTCGCGATTATTTTCGGAACAGGCAACTCGATACTCGGTCTCCATCAGCTGGACGGTAACAGGAATAGACTCATTGCTCATGAAGGTTGCTCCAGACCTTTGAGACGGGCAACCATCGCCTCGATACGAGTGCGCGATTGCTCATTTTGTTGAATAAGCGCTTGCCGTTCTTCCAGCAAACTAGACTGCTTAGCCATAAGTGTTTGATTATCCTTCACCAACTGTTCGCACATGACCAGGAACGTGTCGAGGCGCTCTTCTAGAGCACTGAGATTTTCTTCAGTTGTTTGTCTAATTTTATCGGTTTCCATGAGACGAACTATAAAGTGCTTGTCCGGTTAAGGTCAATCTTATCATTTTAATAGGTTACGCCAGTGTTAAGATGACTCTGGTGAGGTCTTTAAGAAGCTGTTTCAAAAACCCGCGACGTTCGTTGAATCAAGGCACAGCACCTTCTCCGCTGGGCAGTTTACAGGCGGTAAATGAGCAGCAGAGAAGGTGCTGTAACGCCGAGTCAGCGG
>CAZGON010000294.1:0-4398 GCA_964527085.1 uncultured Candidatus Competibacteraceae bacterium | reverse complement strand
GATGGTATCACAGCATTGGCCGAGACACTCCAGACAACGCGTGTCATCAACCGTTAAAAATTTCTCTATGGAATCGATCTGTAAACCAGTTGTGCTACAATGCAGTTTTTCGTAGCACACCGCTGGTGAAATTCAGATGCGAGAATTAAGTATTCGTGAGATGCGAGAAAAGCTAGGTAATCTTGACCAATTGGTCAATACAGAAGGGGAAATTCTTGTTACCCGCCGCGGTGTCCCCATTGCTCGCTTATTACCGCTGCATGGTTCACAAACTAGACCAAGCCATGCGGAATTACGTGCCAAGATGCAGCGGCTTTCCACACCCAGCCAAATTCTTTTGCGTGACGACCGAGATGCGCCCTAGTGACGACTTATGTGGACACTTCCGCGCTAGCAAAATGGTATCTTAACGAGGCACGGTCCGAAGAGTTCACTGCCTGGATAAAGGCTGAACCCGACATTCACATTAGCACGCTCACCCTCGTTGAAATGCGCTGTTTGCTTGCGAGACGAAGACGCAACCACGAGATTTCCAGCGACATTGAGCAGCAGGTTTTTACTACTCTTCAGGATGATGTCAATCAGGGTTTCTTAATTCGGCATGGAGTTGACGATGAAAGTGTCCTCGGAGCGCTCACCTTATTGACCCTTGTTTCTAACCATTCCCTAAGAAGTTTGGATGCGCTACATTTGAGCATCGCCCGGCGTTTGGATCTGAAACATTTAGCGACAGCAGACCGCATTATGATTGACGCGGCACACGTCATCGGATTCCAAGTTATCTCATTTGACTGACTCATCTATAGTTGCGCTTTTTTTCAAAAAATGGCAAATGTGATTTATCAACCCCAAAGCTTACCTAATGTTAATCACTACAGGCTCCAGGCATTGCTCACCGTCAAGAAATGGAGTGCGCTATTAGGGTTTTTGATCCTGCTAACCGTCACTGCCTGTGAGCCAGCACCCGACAACGTGTTAGTAGTTGGTCAAGTGGCAGAACCCAAATCCTTGGACCCGCAAGCGGTCACAGCCCTCAATGATTTTCGTATTCTGATTAATCTATACGATGGTTTGGTACGTTTCAAAGAAGGCACGTTGGACGTGGAACCTGCGTTGGCGGAGTCCTGGGACATCAGCGACGATGACACCGTTTACACCTTTAAATTGCGTAAAGATGTGACCTTTCATGACGGCACACCGTTTAATGCTCAAGCCGTAAAATTCAATTTTGATCGCCTGCTAGACGATAGCCATCCGCAACATGATACTGGACCCTTTCCGTTGGCGTTTTTTTTCCAATCTATCATTGATACTCGCGTGATCGATGAGTACACGGTGCAGTTTAAACTGGATAAGCCCTATGCGCCGTTACTGTCAAATTTGGCCTACCCCACCGGCTTGCTCGTCTCACCCACCGCCGTACAGAAATACCATCAAGAGTATGGGCGTCATCCTGTAGGCACGGGTCCATTTAAATTCACTCGCTGGGAAAGTAACCGTTTGGTAGCGGTAGAGAAGAACCCTGACTACTGGGATGGCGCACCCCGATTGGATGCTGTGGTATTTCGCCCTATTACCGACGCCAATACCCGAGTGACGGAAATGCTCTCCGGCGGTATTGATGTCATGGTGGAGACACCGGTGGATAACGTAGCGATGTTTGAGAAAAACGAGGATTTTGCAGTCCACGAACAAGTGGGTCCGCATCTCTGGTTTTTGATTCTCAACACCCAAGAAAGCCCCTTCAAAGACCAACGGGTGCGCCAAGCGGTCAATTATGCCATTGATAAAAAAGCACTGGTGGATAACGTTTTACAGGGCACCGCCACGGTGGCTACCGGCCCGGTACCCGCCGCGTTTAGCTGGGCTTATAATGAACAGTTAGAACCGTACCCCTACGACCCCGACAAAGCTAAAAAATTACTAGATGACGCCGGTGCTGCCGGTGCGCAAATCACCTTCTATGTGACTGAAGGCGGCTCGGGTATGCTGGACCCTATCGCCATGGGTACAGCGATTCAAGCCGACTTGGCCAAAGTGGGATTAAAGGTCAACATCGAAACCTACGAATGGAACACTTACCTCAGTAAAGTGAATCCTGGCTTAGGGGGAAAAGCTGATATGGCGCAGATGGCCTGGATGACCAACGATCCGGATACCTTGCCGTTTCTGGCGTTGCGCACCGCCGCGTGGCCGGATAAAGGCGGCTTTAATTCCGGTTATTATGCCAATAAAAAAGTAGATGATCTTTTGGAACAAGCCCGCGCCACTACCGAGCCGGCAGAGCGGGCCCGCTTGTATAAAGACATGCAAGCCATCGTCTACGAAGACGCACCCTGGGCGTTTATTGCCAACTGGAAACAAAATGCGGTCACCACCCAGCAGGTCAAAGGATTTCAATTGCAACCGTCGTTTTTGCTTAGGTTAAAAGACACTTACATGGAATAAACTAAGCTAATACAAGTAAAACGTAACGACTTACCCTCCCGTCATGCTCGCCATGGACTGGCGAGCATTCAGCGGCTGTCCAAATCTACGCAACTCGCCACCGGCTCGCTTTTGGCTTATCATCAGCATCAAATAAAAACCATCGCAGCCGTGCAGGAGCGTTCATGGATACCCTAAGCTGCCCCCAATGCCAGTCCACCGACACCCGTTTTTCTCAGCCAAAAAACCAACAGTTTTGCCGCGATTGCGGTTATCATTGGTCTCCTGTCCCTGCCGCCAGCGCCCCGGTATCGCTCTCCGAAGCCGACACCGCCGACGCCAAATAACTGTGCCAGCAGCTTGCCCACGAGATAGACTGGCTCGACATCATCGCCACCACCTGGCCCGCCCCCATTGCCCACGAATACCAGCGCCTGCGGGAAGACTTAGAAGCGGGCCAGATCCTGAGCGCCATCTTCCAGCTCAAGGACTCGCCGAAGTCCTCATCAAACTGCCCACCGTCATCCTCGCCCAGGCCCTGCTGCAAGACCCCAATGTACCCGCCACCGAGCGCGAGGCCGTGCGCTGGCAGCTCATCGGCAAACCGTTAAGCCTCGGTGACTGGTTCGCCTTCCTTGGCGACACCCTAGCACGGCGGTTTTGTCAGCGAGAAGGCGTCTTCGGTGACCTTGCCCGGCTCTTTCGCTGCGGCCAAAAAGCTCGCATCACCGAACTTTACACGCTCTTTCAGGGCGATCAAGCGATGCCAGGCTTAGTCAATTGGCGCAATCATACCCTCGGCCACGGGGCGTTGCGCTTGAAGACCAGCGAGTATCAGCAAGAGCTGAGCGCTTACCTGCACCGGCTCAACGCCATACTGGATGCCCAGCAGCAGGTGTGGGGCGAGAGCCGTCTAGAAGACGCCAGCGGCCAGGTTTTGCAGGGTTGGCAGGCGATTCGTAAATGGCATGAAGAAGCTGTCCCCGACCCCACGATAGCACCACCGTCGGTGTTTGTTTCGTCACGCAGGGGGCTGAATTCTCCCTTACGCCCTGGCTCAGCCTGCGCCGCTGCCGCCACTGTCATAAACAAGATGTCTTTTTCTTCGACAGCCGCACCGGCAAAGCGGACGCCTTTCAGCTTTATTTTCTCGGCTACCTCGCTGGTCACCGCCTGCAACTCGCCGGCCACCAGGAACCCACCCTGGCTGACACTCCCGCCATCACTCCTGATCCCTCTCCGAGGCCAGGTGACGAGCGTGCCATCGACACCGATTATGCCGACCGCCAAGCCACCCGCCTGTTGGAAGAAAAATCCCTGGAGAGCAATTATTTGTCCCCCGACTATCTGCGGATGCCGTTGCGGGACTTTATCGAAGCCAATGATCGCGGCATCTACTGGTTGCGGGCGTCAGGGCACACGGGCAAGAGCGTCTTTGTCCACGGTTTAGCGAAACCCCAAGCGGTGCGGGAAAAAACTTTACTACCAGGGTTGCAGGTGGTGGCGTTTCACATTCACCATGCGGGCCATTATCATCCGCCCCAGTTGCGGGGAGAACTGAGCGAGCGCCTGCGCACCGTCTTGAGCCTAACCAGCGGCCAAAAAGCTCTGCCCGAACTCGCCCTCGATGCCGCGGACCCTGGCCACGCCTTGGCGGATTGGCTAGGGGCCATGCTCGCCGCCTCTGGCGAGGTCCACGGGCTGGCTGCGGACACCGCTTTGCTGGTGTGCCTGGATGGGCTGGATGAACTGGATGAACTGGATGAAATGCGCAGGGGTGATCCTGGGGGGAGTCTTGTGGACTTCATCCCGACTCCTACGCAACTGCCGGCGCGGGTTTTTCTGCTGCTCACCTCACGGCTGCAGAACGGTTGCCCTGCTTCCCTATGGCAAACCCTACAAACGCGCCTGCCGGTTGGTCCCCACTGCCAGCATCGAGACATAGCCTTACAAGACAGCGGTTATCAGCGT
>CAZGON010000293.1:0-4434 GCA_964527085.1 uncultured Candidatus Competibacteraceae bacterium | reverse complement strand
TGTAGACACCTAAATCATGCATCTATATCAACGAGAGTTTCTTGAACTTGCCATTACCAAAGGCGTATTACGGTTTGGCGAATTCACCCTCAAGTCGGGTCGCACTAGCCCCTATTTCTTCAATGCCGGGCTGTTTGACGATGGCGCTTCCTTGGCTCAATTAGGCAAAGTTTATGCCCAGGCTATTATCCATGCTGACCTTTGCTTTGATACGCTGTTCGGTCCTGCCTATAAAGGTATTCCTTTGGTTACAGCCACTGCCATGGCACTCGCTTTACACCACCGTCGTGATTATCCCTGGTGTTTCAACCGTAAGGAGGCAAAAGATCATGGGGAAGGTGGTCAAATTGTAGGAGCGCCGTTGACAGGCCGAGTATTGATTGTGGACGATGTAATGACGGCGGGTACCGCAATCCGCGAATCCATGGCATTGCTGGAAGGGAGTGGCGCACAGGCTGCTGGCGTTATCATTGCTTTAGATCGCCAAGAGCGTGGCGAAAGGGGTTTATCGGCGGTTGCGGATATAAAAAGTCATTACCAGATACCGGTTATCAGCGTTGCTCGGCTTGAGGATCTCATCGCTTATTTAAAACAGCAACCCGCCTTAAATCAGCACCTATCGGCTATGATTAACTACCGCAATCGGTATGGGGCAGCATAACCATTTTCCATAAATGACTTTTAAAAAATCGTTAGTCTTTGGTAAAGTCTTGCTTAAAGACCGAATTAATCAGCACGCCATTGATCAAAGGTAATGCAAAAAAGAATACGCGAAAAACCACGTTCTCTAAAATATCTAAAATTTCGTTAGCCACGGCAAGCACCAATAGCCCTTCTAATAAACTCACCATGACGTAAATATTACCGACGACTCGTCCTTGGAACCGGCTGCGACGCAAATAACCAATACCCGCCATGAGTAACAATAATTCGCTCAATACAGCCAGCACCAGCACACACCAACCAAAGGGATCATAGGCAAGGTCGCGGACCACAACGGTCAATAAGGAGACTTGGTACTGGTCAAACACACCGGCTAATAACGCCGCCATGGCCATTAAAACGCTTCCAAAAGCGAGTACGCCGATGATACCAAAACAGATATTGACAATTCCCAACAAGCTGAGAGCAGGTAATGGCAAAAAACGATTCATGAAAGACTTGGCGGTTAGCACAGATTAACACTCAACGGTAAAACGAAAATTATTTTATTAATAATCCTTTAATAATTTGGTAATAATAGTCTACTAGACTAATGGGGAAATAAATTTATTACGTAACTACTAACACTTGCGTCATTCTCGCCATGGACTGGCGAGAATCTAGTGCCATGGACGGCAAGCGCGGGTGACAACCGCCTGCCACCCTCCCTGGCAACTGGATTCCGGCAATCCCTGCCGGAATGACGGGTGAGCAGTTACTTTATAAGCTTTTTCAAGACTATAAATTGCAATTGCTTAAACGCTTTTTATACAGCGTACCGGTTAAGTTGTATCCAACCCAACCGCAGCGTCTCTAGAATGGGGCAAACAGTACCGTCCTGACCAAACTTGCCAATAAGCATTTAAGGTCAAACGAGCGATTTCATCCCAGTCATAGGCGCTTAAGGGAGCTATAGGTGCTCTCTGTGAAATAGCTCCCCACGCTAGCCCTGATCCCAACATCTCCTCAGTTAGTTCACCCGAATAGGTGCGTACCCAGTCTGCACCCAGCTGTGATTTTAGTTCTCCCATAGCACCTAAATCTGGGACTAAAACGGCTCGATTGAAAGACAACGCCAACAGGGCGCTCCCTGAGTTCAACACATCCCGATAAGGTAACACCACTAAATCGGCCCCATTGAAAAAATATTGCACGCGCCGCGAAGGTATAAAATCCATCCAAAGCCGCACCCGAGGATCGGTGCTGGCAGCCGCTGTAATCTCTTTTTGCAGCGTTGGCGAACTCACCTTGCCTGCAATCACCAGTACCGCATCCGGATCTGGTAATCGACCAAAGGCGTTTAACAAAACGTCTATATTTTTGTAGGGAC
This sequence comes from uncultured Candidatus Competibacteraceae bacterium, assembly GCA_964527085.1. Taxonomy (GTDB): domain Bacteria; phylum Pseudomonadota; class Gammaproteobacteria; order Competibacterales; family Competibacteraceae; genus CAYRGG01. The sequence continues at coordinate 2,402 of CAZGON010000293.1, read as the reverse complement.
GAATTTGACCAAAGTAAAGGATGACCCGTGCCTGTGGAGAAATATCCAAGCGGTTACGGGCTTTTTCACGGCTACAGCGATTCTTATAAACTTGTCGATAATGACCATGGGGAACAATAAACCCTGGTACATTGACCAGCACGGGAAACCGTGCGCGGGCCTTTTCTAGGGTTCCCTCCGTCATACAAATATAGCCGTCAAGGCGCTGGATGAAGTGGCGCCAAAACCACCTTTCCAAAAACGGCTGTCGACTATCATGGGCCTTTAAATTATGGATAGTCCAGACAATGCGGGTTCCTCTGGCACGGGCCGCGTCTAAAAGACGTAAGAAAGCCACCGCACAACCATTGGCAAGGGACGGATGACGAAAGTTCATCAAGGACTCAGGCCAATGCAGGTGCCAAATAGTATATTTGCCGCGTAGTAAATGCCACAGAGAAAATTCGTCAACCTGTGCCCCCCGCCTTTTCATATGGGTGTAAAGCAACCAGTTGTAGGGATTATTGCGGCGATTTACAAACGCTGGCCAGGCCAGAATTCTCATGGAGTTCCTCACATATTTAAAGGAGACTTTAAAAAGGTGTCATAAATATTTAAATTTTTAAACCTCTTTTATTAACCAAAATTTAACTTTTTTGTTGCACAGTCGCGCAAGGACGGATGAATGAGGCGCAACAATGCAACAAAACCGGTTTAAAACCATTTGGATATCTGACATTCACTTAGGTTGCAAGGATTGTAAAGCGGATTTTTTACTGGATTTTTTGCACTCCACAGAGTGTGAAACTCTTTATATCGTGGGGGATTTTATCGATTTTTGGAGCCTTCGCAGAGGTGGTCGCTGGTTAGAAAGCCATAGCCGTGTCCTGCAGGCTATCGTTGCTAAATCCTTCAACGGTACCCAGGTGAAGTACATACCCGGCAATCATGACGAAGCTCTACGAGATTATGTAGGATTGCGGATGGCTGGTGTTGAAATTCTCCAAAACACGGTTCATGAAACGGCTGATGGCCGACGCTTTTTGGTCACCCACGGTGACGAATTCGAAGCGCTGGTACGCTGCGGTGGCGCTATTCAACATTGGTTTGGCGGTTGGTTGTACGATGTGCTACTGGCGGTTAATCGCTGGATCAACTTTACCCGCCGTCGTTTCAACTACCCTTATTGGTCTCTCGCCAATTTTCTAAAAGCTCATATCGGTCAAGCGGCCAGCTATATAAAAAGGTTCGAGTCTGCCGCTGCTTACGAAGCTAAGCGCCGTGGTCTGGACGGTGTGATCTGCGGTCATATTCACAAAGCGGAAATTTTGTCTATTAACGATGTTGTGTATTGCAACGACGGCGATTGGGTGGAAAGCTGTACCGGGATGGTAGAACACCAAGACGGAACCTTACAAATCTTATATTGGGCTGACGAAAAGGTGGTCATGCTGCAACGGGATACCGAGCAACCGTTGCCGGGACTTGCCAAAACGGGTTAAGTATCCGTAGTCACTCTACAGACAATAACGATCCCGTCTCAACGAGCCACCCAGCCCCGCCGCCTACCCTCGACGAGCGACGCTCACTGATCTACACTTTTCTTATGCCTAAGCCTACCCCCACGCCCCATGATCGCTTCTTTAAAGCCAGCTGGTCACGGCTTGAGGTGGCCCAAGGCTTTCTCGCTCATTACTTGCCTGCTGAAGTGCGGGCGGTGCTGGATCTCAACACCTTGAGCTTAAGCAAAGACTCCTTTATCGACGAAGCCCTGCAAGGCCATTACTCGGATCTGCTCTATCAGGTTACCCGCCAGAACGGCGAAGGGGCGTATGTCTATGTACTGATAGAACATAAAAGTTATGCCGACCGCTGGACGGTTTTTCAACTGCTGCGTTATATAGTGCGGATTTGGGAACGGGCGCTGGAGGAGAAACCCACCCGCTTACCGGCTATCGTGCCGTTGGTGGTGTATCATGGGGAGCAGGGTTGGAACGCTGAATGGAACCTGCGTGCGCTAGTGGAGGCGGATGATGCGTTAAGCGCCTTTGTGCCGGATTTTCGTTATCTGGTGTGTGATTTGTCCCATGACGATCTCCGCCATCTGGAGGGACAAGCCACGCTGCAGGTGGCCACCCGGTTGTTGAAGTATATCTTTCACCAAGAGTTTGCCGAGCGCTTGCCAGAGATCGCAGCCTTCTTCCAAGAGGTGCTCAGCCAACCCGATGGCTTACATTATCTGGAGACAGTCTTAAAATACATCGCTCAAAGTACCGATAAAGTCGATAAAACCACCTTAAAACAGGTGATACAGCGGGCCTTGCCCGAACTAGGAGATACCCTTATGCCGACGATTGCCGAAACGTGGCGCCAGGAAGGTCGCCAGGAAGGTCGCCAGGAAGGTCGCCAGGAAGGTCGCCAGG
>CAZGON010000292.1:0-4452 GCA_964527085.1 uncultured Candidatus Competibacteraceae bacterium | reverse complement strand
CCCTCTCCGGCATATTTATGAACGTTTATCTACAGCGCCGCGTGGTTCGCGAACGTCAGCACCTTGGCGAGCAATTAATTACCGATCAGCCTTCATAGTGGTTTGAGGAAATGAGTATGCGTAGAAACCGTTCCCGCTCCAAAACAGCGGATGACGAAGAATCTAGTATCGATACCACACCCATGCTGGATGTGGTGTTTATTATGTTGATCTTTTTTATTGTGACGGCGACCTTTGTCAAAGAGGCGGGTATTGATGTCAATCGACCCGACGCCGAAACCGCTGTCAAGCAAGAAAAGGCTAATATTTTGGTGGCGATAAACGCTAAAAATGAAATTTGGATTGATCGACGCCGCGTGGATATTCGGTCAGTACGACCCAATATTGAACGCTTGTATGCCGAGAACCCCCAGGGTTCGGTAGTGATTCAGGCGGATAAAGAGTCTAAGACTGAGACGCTTATTGAAGTGATGGATGCTGCCCGTCAAGCAGGTGTTTTCAATGTAGCTATTGCGGCTCAAGAGCCATGACGTTGGCTTGAACCCAGCGCGAAGCCCTCGATGACAGTGTTAGCGGTCCAAAACACGCCCACCCAAACCCTCCTACGATTGGCTTTGGGTTTGTTACTGGCTGCCCTGGTAACGCTGAGTTTGCTTTGGACGATGCAGTATCTCATTACTTCGTCCAATCAAGCAGCGGATGACGTGGAGCGCGGTCAAGTGGTGGATTTTGTGCGGGTGGAACGGGAAGAGATTGTCGAACGAAAAAAGCCTAAACCAAAAAAACCACCGCCCCCAAAAGCACCGCCCCCAAAACCCCCGACCCCGCAGCTGGATGAAATTAATCCGTCTGTGAATAAGATCGCTGTTAATGCGGCGCCGGTGAACACCGATATGGATGTATCGGCCGGTGGTTTTAGTCTGCAAATGGGTGATGGGGAGTATCTACCCATTGTTAAGGTACAGCCGGTTTATCCTCGACGCGCCCTTTCCCGGGGTATCGAAGGTTATGTCATTATCGAGTTTACTGTCACCGAAAGGGGTATGGTGAAAGACGTGCGAGTGGTTGAATCCTCTCCAGAGACAGACATTTTTCATCAAGCAGCAGTAGACGCTGCTTTAAAGTTTAAATACAAACCCCGCGTCATCGACGGCCAACCTGTAGAAGTGGCGGGTGTTCGCAATAAGATCTCGTTCCGTCTGGAAAGGTGAAAGTGGTGTTTAGAGCATTTCCCATTCAACCGTACACATCGTTAGCCTTCGGACTCGGCGTGCTCAGGTACTTCATGTACATTCCGCACGCCTCACCTCGGCTGCCTTGTGTACAGTTAAAGCGAAAACGCTCTAAGTGCATAAAACAGTCCGGTTGGTACAGAATGATCGTGGCTTGGGTAGGCATAACGATGCTGTTTGCTCCTTTAGTGAGTAATGCGGACGATGCAAGCCGCGGCAATCGAACAAAAGCGACCGCCGCCATGAGTCAGAAAGTTTTTAAAAGGCTGCAGGAAGCCCAGGAATTGGCCGACCAGGAAAACTATCCGGAGGTTCATGAATTATTGGAAGATCTGCGCGGTCGTAGAAGCCTAAGCGTCTATGAGACCGCGCAGGTTTGGAACTATACCGCCTACACCTATTATCTACAGGAACGCTACGACGAGGCGATCAACGCTTATCAGCAGGTGTTGGCCCAGGGCGAACTACCCGATGCCCTTGCCCAAAGCACCTTAAAAACCCTCAGTCAATTGTATTTTGTCGTGGAAAATTACCCACAGGCACTGGCTTCCGTCAACCAGCTCTTGGCTGTAACGGAAGAACCTGCGGCGGACGTTTACTTATTGCTGGGACAAGCGCACTTCCAGCTCAAGCAGTTCAAAGAAGCTTTGCAACCGATTCGCACGGCCATCCAAATAGCGCGAAAGCAAGGCCAACGCCCTAAGGAAAATTGGTTGCTGTTATTGCAGGTTATCTACTATGAGCTGGAGGACTATCCGCGCATGGTGGCGGTGCTCAAAGAACTTATCCAGCTTTATCCAAAAGACCGCTATTTAATAACCCTCGCCGCCGTCTATAGCCAATTGGGTGACACAGCGAAACAACTGGCGATTACCGAGGTGTTGTATGAAAAAGGCTACGTTAAAGAATCCCATCAGATTATGAATCTGGCCAATCTTTATATGCTGCATGGCCTTCCCTTTAAAGCAGGGGAGCTGTTGGAAAGAGAACTGGCAGCCAAACGCATCGAAGAGTCTGAAAATAACCTCCGGCTGCTTTCCCAAGCGTGGCATCAGGCTCGGGAAGATGAAAAAGCGATTCCCCCTTTAGAGCAGGCGGCCGTCTTAGCGCAACAAGGAGAGCTTTACGTGCGTCTGGCGCAATCCTATATCAACCTCGAACGGTGGGATGATGCGGTACAGGCATTGCAGAAAGGTTTAGCTAAAGGAGGCTTGCGGCGCTCGGACAGCGCCCACATTATGCTAGGCATGGCGTTGTTTAATCAAAATAAGTTTATCCAAGCCCGCACGGTTTTCGAAAAGGCCCTTACCGACAAGCGTAGCCAAAAAATGGCTGAAGAGTGGCTAGCCCATGTGGAGAGTGAGATCGAACGGCAAGCATTTTTGCAAGAAGAAGCGTTAGTAAAACCCCCTGCAGCTCAGCCGCCGCCTAGTTGAATAAGCGAGAGCCGAAATCGGCGCAGACACTGTACAAGAAGTGTATGAACACGCCGATACTGAAGGCTAAGAATAGATAATATCAAATGGAAAAAGCACTAGCTGCATCAAGCAATGCATTACCCGTTTTACCACTTTTTCCAGTTTTGTAAACTTGTAAAAGTTTACCCGAAGCGTTCCATTCAAAAACTGTGGCCTCGCTTACGTTACCATCAGCGTTTGTTTAAATAAAGATTGATTTTTATTTTTAACTAGATTGAGCCATGGCCTGAGCAATTTTTTTGTCAGTTTTATATTGACTTAATGCATAGACAGACCAAATAGCCGCCGGAAGCCAACCAATAAGGGTTATTTGTAGGATAAAACAAATAACTCCAGCAAAGGGTCTACCTATAGTAAAAAATTGCAGAAAAGGTAAAAAAATTGCTAATAATAATCTCATAAGTGTTTCCTTTTACTTTTGAGTAAATTGATTAAGTGATTTTTAATAACAGTTAATTAGGCTCTAGGGAATTGTATTGTGGTATACCGATTTTACAGAATGAGTTATCAACCAATAAGCTACCTTAAATAAATCGTGACACCAAACCATGACTAATTAACAGAATGAGTCTTGCAAAAAAAAAGCCAATTCAGCATCATTAAAATTTAATTTTGAAACAATCGCTTATCGTAAAACCACAAGGCATTAATAGGATTTAGTCGTTATTAGTGGTTAGCGGATGACCCATTTTGGCCCTGATGTGATGCTTTAGGTCAGTTGTTTACACGACTTAGTAAGTTAAGCGAGAGGCGCCGTTTCAGTAAAAAACAAATGGGCATCCTTAGAGAGCGTAAATTATACCGTTTATAAAGGCTCCATCAGACTTTTCAAAAATCCGGTAAATTCGGTTCTACCAACCAGCGTTTTTGGTCCTCATCGTAGCGCCACTGCTGATTATGAACAGCGGTTTCCTGACGCATGCTGCTGGCATCGTAATATTGAACAACAACCGTCTGCTTAGCGATAAGCTTTTCCTCCGAGGCGCTATTGTTTTTGACCTGATAAGCGGTGACACGAATATTCTGCAACTTTGAGAAATCGGGTGAGGTTTTTTGATTAGCGCCAAAACTGTTTGCCATCTCGAATTCGTTCCAACGAATAGCGCCTTCGTAGGTTTGCAGGGTATCATCTAGCTTTTGCATTTTACCCATGGTTGCAAAGCACCCTGCGGTGATGAAGATTATAATTATTAGCAGTAGTAGGAAAAGATAGGGTTTTTTGAGCATTATTGATCCTTGTGTTTTAACAGTGTAGCTCCTTGAACATTATACAAACTATTGCATCCATGAATGACCAGCACTCTCAGCTAAAAGATTATGAATCCCCTACCGTTCAACACCTGGCAATGCCAGATGGCGAGGTCCTGTTTTACCCATTGACTTTCCTAGAACACAGATCGTTATTCCAAACTTTGCTCGCTAGCACACCATGGCAACAACATGTCCTTAAAATGTGTAGAAAACCAACCTATCGGTGAAATTTTCACTGTTTCCAAGACCCGTAGAAAAAACAGTGTTTGTGCTAAGGACTTGATAGAATTAAAAACTGCATATTGAGGTCATTTGACCTTATCCGGGAGAGCATGTTAAAAACCTCGCAGTCTAGTTTCTCATTGCCTGATATAACAGGAAAAAATAAGGTCACCAATTAGCATAATTATAATTTGCTGCTTTTACCCCCTTTACATCCAATGCTATAGGAGAAAATCCCTTGGAAAAAATTTGGTTAAAAAGGTATCCCG
>CAZGON010000291.1:0-4461 GCA_964527085.1 uncultured Candidatus Competibacteraceae bacterium | reverse complement strand
CTCCAGCTCTTAGGACCCCCTTATCAACAACTTTATTCTTGAATCTTTCATGACAAGTGCGGAAAGACGGCTATCGCCAAAATCGATGAGTAATTCTCGGTATTGAGGTTCCATGTCCTCTGCAGGCCTACCCATTTGCGGATGCTGCCCAAGCGTTTGTATGGCCTTGCTGATAGTCGCTGCGGCTCGCTCGGTCGCAATGGGATTCTTTGAGCGCAAGAACGCCCGCAACCATTGCAGGTCGCGGATTGCGCCGGGGGCATAGATCACTTGTGGCATACGGGCGCAGGTAGTTCGTTTTCAGCGCCCCAACTGGCCAACCATCTATCAACCTCTGCGGCGGTTCCGTGCAAGCCGGTTTCTTGATATTCCTCCCACGCTCCGATAGCGTCTTGCCGGAAGGCTTCGCGCTTTTCCTCGCGCTCAACGTATTGGTAAATAGCTTCACGCATGACCCAGTGCGGGGTACGGTGACGGGCTTCGGCTAGATTCTCAATTCTGGTGCGAATATCTGAGTCGAGTTTTACGGATACGGTCTTATTGATAATAGCTGGCATGGCGCTTTCTCTTTTAGGGTTACCTAGTATTAATAGGTGTTACCCTAAATCACCTGTATTAAGTCGATCAGTTTAGCTATTTTTCATTGCTTTAGTTAGATTGTGAGTTACCACCTCGCAGTCAAGCCGCCAATTTAAAGTGAGCCTCAACTTCATCCCAGGGAACCGTTATTTTCCTGTCTTCTGTTGTTTGCACGATGTCCAGTTCGGAAAGAACCCGCACATCAGTATAAACATTCTTATAATTTCTTCGTAAAAGCTTCGCCAATGCGTAGATACTCATTGGACCGTCACGATATAAACGTTCGATCAACTCCCAGCGCTTCGGGGTCAGTGTAGAAATTAGCTCTGCCATACTTTCAAATCCAACACTATAGAATGGCTTGCTCTCACCACCCTGCTCAGCTTCACGCCAAATATCGGCAAACTGACCCAGCGCCTCCTCAGCTGAGGAAATCTCGATATGCAATACTCGTTGCTCAGTCATTGCCATACCTCCTTACATCCTTCCAGAAATCTTTAAGTAACTGATCAACACCTTGAAACAAATACACCTCTTCTTGCTTACCCAGGTGTTTATGATCACCCTTCCCGCGTTCATTATCGTAACCTACCAGACGCTTACCTCTTTTTATATAAACTAATCGGTATTTTAATCCATGAGGACGTTCTAAATCAGCACTTGGCAATCGCCAGATTATCATTTCAATAAGTCCACCCTGATAGAGCTGCTTTTTGTGAAACAATTTGATCGCTCCCATGGGGCTTAAAGTACCACATACTTATGTGGCATTCAAAGCCATATAGGTATGTGGAGTAGCTGACAGCAAAATAATTGCTGAAAAAAATATTACTAAGCGCCAAGGTAAAACTTTCAATAAAAAAACGGGCGCCGATTTAGATTAATCGGCGCCCATTGGTTAGGATTAGCCCAAAAGATAGGGTAATCTTCTCACTGACTAGGCAGCGGTGCGTACAGATTTATGTTGGGAAGCACCTGCCTCAGCCACCTTAAAACCCTCCACCAGGGTTTGTAACTCAACCGCCATACGGGCCAGCTCATCGGCAGCCGACTGCGCTTCAGTCACCCCGCTCAAGGTACTTTGCGTGCCTTGCGCCACTTGAGTGATATTCTGCGCAATCTCACCACTACCTTTAAAGACTTGGAAAGTTATTCCATTTAGCTTTTAGTGTGTCGGTGCCTGCCTTGTTGAGAAAGACTGGCTAATGAGGCGCTACGCTAGGGAAGCAGTTCCTCCCCCTTGACAAGGGGGAGGCTAGGAGGGGGTGGCCTTGGCGTTGGATTGCCTCTAAAAACCCCCTCTCCATCTCCCCCTTCGTAAGGGGGAGACGTTTAGCTCGGCATCCCTTAACACACGTTTGCTCCTAAGACTAGGTGCGCATTTTGCCGGTAACTTTCCAAGTCGTGTCCTATTAATCCTTATCCTGTCATAGAGAACGCTATTTCGCCCAGTTTTCCACCTTGAGAGCAGGTTCAATCTGCTGGATCAAGCGGAAGATTTTGTCATTACTGACCAGGATAGCGTTTTCTGCGAGGGCGGCGCTAGCAAGGATAAAGTCGATGTTATGCTGATCTAATGCCTTTTGGTTAATTCCGGGGTGGCTGTTGCGATACCCCGCTTTGATCTCGCCAAAAACCTCAGCTCCTTTTTCAGTAAGATATTGGATAGAAAACCGCTGAAGATAAGATGCGATCAGGCTGTTTAAGCGTTGAGCTTTTTCCGGCGGGGCGGCAGAAAGACTATAGCGGAGTTCATAGAGAATCAAGATCGGAATGCAGATCTCATCATCATCGGAAAGTCGCGCAAGCGCCGCTTTGGTGCTTGCATGAAAAGGCGAGGCTTGCTCTTCCAGATACGATAGGATATTGGTGTCCAACAAATACTTCATTCAGCGGCATCAAACAGACTTTTAAGAACAAAACTCTCCCGGAATCGACAGGCATTCTTTCTCAATTCATCGCCTAATCCGTCACGAAGTAAATTCTCGTTTGCCAGTTCTTCCGCTACTTTTGCCCACTTCCCTATTTTACCCTCGGTCGGTTTGGGTCGGGGGGCTATGGCATAAAGATGGATGACCAGGTCCCCATCAGGAAGTTTGGTTATTTCGACCTGCTCCGGTGAGGCATGTTGCAGGCGATCGACAAGATGTCCCAGCTGCTCTTTATTCGTAGCCATCAGTGGTTTATCGAGTTTCGGCATGAGTGAGTGTAAGTGTAAGTTCACCCTAACACTAACAAAACAACACAAAAAGCGCAAAAACGCAAAACGTGCGCCAATTTACTGGCGCACGTCGGTTAGGATTGACCCAAAAGGTAGGGCCGTTTTCTCACTGGCTAGGCAGCGGTGCGCATTGACTTATGGGCATTAACAGCGGCGTTAGCCACCTTAAACCCCTCCACCAGGCGTTGCAGCTCACCGGCCATCCGGGCTAACTCGTCGGTCGCCGATTGCGCCTCTGTTACCCCGCTCAAGGTACTTTGCGTCCCTTGCGCTACTTGCGTGATATTCTGCGCAATCTCACCACTACCTTTTGCCGCTTCCGCTACATTACGGCTGATCTCGTTGGTGGTGGCCGTTTGCTGTTCCACTGCCGAGGCGATGGTGGTCTGAAAATCGCTGATTTGGTTGATGATTTTGTTAATGTTGGCGATGGCATCCACAGCTTGGCTGCTGTCACCCTGAATAGTCGCGATTTTTTGACCAATCTCTTCGGTGGCTTTGGCGGTTTCTTTGGCCAGTTCCTTGACCTCATTGGCCACCACGGCAAAGCCCTTACCCGCCTCACCGGCGCGGGCCGCCTCGATGGTGGCGTTGAGGGCTAACAGATTGGTTTGCTCGGCGATGGAGGTGATGACTTTGATCACGTTGCCGATATCGTTGCTACTGGTGGACAGCTGGCGTACCGTGACATCGGTCTGATTGGCCAATTGCACCGCTTCGTTGGCTACTCGAGCTGCTTGAGCGGCGTTATTGGCCACTTCTCTCACCGAGGCGGTCATCTCCTCGGCAGCCGTGGCCACCCCTTCGATATTGGTGCTAACCTCTTCGGCAGCGGCGGACACGGCATTAGCCTGGGAGCTAGTCTCCTCAGCAGTGCCACCCAGTTGTGTGTTGACGGCGTTGAGCTGTTGTGAGGAGGCAGACACCGCCCCGGCATTGTTTTTCACTTGCGCAATGACCTGGGTGAGCTGGGCCACCGTGGCATTGGCATCGTTTTTGAGCTTTTCGAACACGCCCTGGTAATCTGCACTGATAGTAGCGGTTAAATCACCTTTGGCAATGGCGCTTAGCACCCGCTGGGTATCTTTGATCACTTGTTCATTGACCTCCACTAGCGCATTCATACCTTTACTCAGTTTCGCGAAGAAACCGGTTTTGCCAGCCAAGTCGATACGCTGGCTGAGATCGCCTGCTAAAGCCGCCTCGACCACGCCTTGAACTTCTTTTTCCACTTTCAGCTCTTGGGTACGCTCGGCCCATTCCACCACCGTGCCAAGCCGCGTGTTTTCTTCATCCACAACCGGATTGGCGATAAACCCGAAGGTGCGCTTACCCATCTTGATTTCGGTTTTGTGGGTCGTATTCATCCCGTCCAGCAGACGACGCTGATGGCCTGGGTTCTTATGAAACACATCGATGTTACCGCCTTTTAATTGGGCAGCGTTGAAGGCTGGCAAATCCATGCGGATATCCTGTTCCGCATCGCGGAACAGTTGCTCAGCCGCGTCGTTGAGATAAATGATGTCGTGGTCGGCATTGGCCACCATGACGCTGGAGGAGACGTTGTCAAGGGCTTGACGGATGCGGCTATTTTCTCCAGCAACCCGGCGATCCGCTTCAATGCGCTCGCGCAGGCGAGTTTGCATATCAGCCAGGGCGCG
>CAZGON010000290.1:0-4499 GCA_964527085.1 uncultured Candidatus Competibacteraceae bacterium | reverse complement strand
CCTAAAAAGGTAATGATTTAGTGGTGTTATAGTGGTGAATAAAATACCAGATAGCGCCGATAGGCTGCTCTTTCTTGTTAGAAAACGATAGCGTCTTACGGGCCAACCGTTGCCCTGTAGAAGCTGTATTGTCGAGTATTGACACCCCCGCCGTAGGGCCGCTGACTAGGCAAGCAAGTCGACCCCACCCCAACCCTCCCCTTACCAGGGGAGGGAGCAAACAACCCCTCCCCCTGCCAAGGGGGAGGTAGGGGGTCACTAAGTAAGAAGCGCAAGGTTAGGTTATGGCGCCTGAGAGGTGGAGCACGCCGCCGTTTGCAGAGATTGCTTATGAAAAAACAGCTGCCAGTATTGTGCAGGCTAGTCCGCCCATTGAAAACGAGGGTTCCTATGATAATGCCACTAAATCATTACCTGTTTAGGACTACCAAAAACACTAGCCTGAGATCTAAAGGTTAAAGCTAATTTGCAGTAAAAGTTAGAAAGATCGATGAGAATAAAAACATAAAGCAGCAAAAAAATCTCGCTGAAACAAGAGGTAGCCAAGAAACGATTAACCAAGAACTCAATAAAATTTACATGACTAGTTATGAAGAGTAGGGGATATTAAAGATTCAAATCAAACAAGATTAAAAAATCTTTGAGCACTTGGTCGATTATTTGAGATCCCACTTTGGATAACTTAGTTTATATCAAAATCTAAAAATCTTTTTTTAAATTAATGCTTATCGCCAGTAATTAAATGTACATATAAATAATACTTAGTACTTTTTTATTTTTCCTGAGTATTTTGTGGCAGGCAATCTTCTTCATCAACAGGTGTGGCATCTTCTGCCGCAGGTTGCGGCGAACAACCAGATGCCCAACTGCCAACTGGCGATGCATCGGATCTTTCATAGGATTCACGGGCTATTTCGGCTTTGCTAGTCGTGTCATCCTGTATGCTTGACGCATTTTCCTCTGGTTGATTTGAAGACGTATCAGCTGCAGTAGACTTATTGATATTGATTGCAAAAAAACCGAGAATAATCATTAATACAACAACAGTATTTGGTTTTATTTTCATTTTATGTCTCCATTTGATGGTGTGTTACTCAGTACCTTATCAGCATTATTAATGCCAATATTTTTATTATGCGCATCTTTAACTAACATGACTTACGCAAAAACAGGACTTGGGTAACTCGTGCAAGAAGTGTCGGCGGCCTGGACGGCCGTCTTTAAGCCTACAAGGACGTATTTACGGCGTCTTCTGGAACGAGCTGCGTAAGTCCTGACTAAAAGAGTATTATATGGTTAATTCAGATAGTGAAGGGGAAACGCTATTTACCATAGCTATCGCCTACTGTATCGGCTACAAAAGCGCCTCGTTGACCACGGGGCTGATCACCTCCAACCGTTGTGTCTTGAGCCGTTTGATGTTCAGTCTCCGCATTTACTTCAGCACTCAGTAATATCACATAGGCGGTTAAATAAAACCACATCAGTAAAATGACGATAGCGCCTAAAGCCCCGTAGGTTTCATTATAACTGGCAAAATTGGATACGTAGTAGGAAAATAATGCTGACCCTGCAAGCCATAAAAAAGTTGCTAATATTGCTCCCCAACTCACCCATTGCCAGCGGGGAGATTTGCGGCTTGGTCCGTAGCGATACAGCACAGCGAGACTGGTTATTACGATAAGCGCCAATAAAAACCAGCGCGACATTAAAATCAGTATTTGAGCATATTCTTGTAAGCCAAAGTTACCCAACAAGGCGGGTAAAGCCACCACTAAACTAAGGGCCAAAATTAAAAAAATGATAGCCCCTATCGTCAACATCAAAGCGACAGCGTTAAGCTTAAAAAAACCTCGTTTTTCATGTTCGTTGTATACAATGTTGAGGGAAGTAATCAAGGCTTTAACGCCCTTTGTAGTACTCCATAGGGCAAGCAGAATGCTTCCCACTAAACCAATACTGAGAGCTCGACTGGATTGCGAGGCTACTGCATTGAGCTGTTGACTAAGGATGGTTTGAGCTTCTTTAGGTAATAAGGTTGTTAACTGCGCCAATTGCTGTTGTACATCAGCAGGATCTGAAATTAACCCGTAAATGGACACGGTGGCGCCCATGGCTGGGAAAATAGCCAGTAACAAATAAAATGCAACCCCTGCTGCCACCATCGCCACATTGTCGTTGTTTAAACCAGCCCAAACACGAACAAAAATGTCTTTCCAACCTGAAATAGAAATTTCTCTAGGATGGGAAGCCGAGCGCCCACGTCGTTGCCAGTCAAGATCTTCGTTATTGGCCACAACTATCTCCAATAAAAGCTAAACGGTAAATGCAGAGGACAAAAAAACACAACATAGCCATAGCGTATATAACGGCAAGAAAAGCACCAACTCACTTATCTGTCGGCCAATGATAAAGTAAAAAAAGTATGTCAAAAAACTCATAGTGCTATCCTAATGGAAACACGCTGTGTAAGTTTTGCAAACTATTTTGTAAACTCTACAAAATTAGAGAAAATTTAAAAAATTTCTTAGTGACAATGTCATTTAACGGTAAACGAGCAGAATTAAATCATATAAGTCTTATTAGCTCTCTAGTGTCTGTGTTGCATTACGTTTTGCTTGTTTTTTCCACTTGAGCCGCGCTAACTGCTGCATATCGACTGCTTTATCTGCCTCATCAACAATTTCTAGTCCTAGTAAAGATTCTAAAACATCCTCCATAGTTACAATTCCTTCCGTTCCACCATACTCATTAGCTATGATTGCGATATGCATTCTGTGGTTGAGTAATTTTTCAAATAGATCAGAAAGAGAAATAAATTCGGGTAATGTTTGTATTTCTCGTTTAAAATTCGATAATTTGACTTGCTGCTGATCTTTTGCTTGAGCGAAAAATAAATCGCTTTTTAAAACAAATCCTGTTATTTCATCACGATTATCTTGATAGATGGGTATTCGCGAAAATGGTGTGTCGGCATGGTCATTGAAAAAATTTTCAACCAATAAATCTTCCTGAAGCATAAAGGCAACAGTGCGCGGCGTAGCAATATCGCTCGCCGATAACGAACTAGAAGCAAAAAGATTTTTTAATATATGCGATTCTTTTTCTTCAATTTTTCCTTCTTCAACGCCTAGATCTGCTAGTGCTGTAAATTCGTCTCGGCTAAAATCAGAGTCTTCTTTGTTGGATGATAAAAATTGCGTAATGTATTCAGAAAGTCTTACAAAGGGATAAAGAAACATCATTAAATATTTTATGGAAAAAGCAATTGTTGGTGCTATTTTTTTCCAATGAAGTGCGCCTAACGTTTTCGGAATAATTTCAGAAAATACTAAAATGAGTAGGGTTAACAGCGCCGATATAAGCCCCAAATAAGCTTTACCAAATAGTGCGGTTGCTTGCGCACCAGCACCGGCAGCCCCCAAGGTATGAGCAATGGTATTTAAACTCAAAATGGCAGCTAAAGGTCGGTCGATATTATCTTTAAGTGTTTGTAATAATTGCCCAGAGCGTTTTCCCTTTTGTTCGAGAGACGCAATGTAAGAAGGCGTAAGGCTCAACAATACAGCTTCTGCAATTGAACAGTAAAAAGAAAATATAAGAGCAATCATTATGTAGGTTATTAGTAATGTCATTTTAGTTATCTTGGAGGTGATGAGTGTTTATTAAATAATGTACAACATTTATGCCTCTTTTCTCAGAAATAGAGTTATAAAGAGTGATGACTGTGAGCTTTTTTACCACAGTTTATCCAATAAGAAGACCAATAAACCAACCCAGAACTGAAAATCCCACATATACCATACCAATCAAGGCCAGTATAAGTACTGTAAAGAGTACCCATCCCGCCAAACGATCAGACTTTTTCGCGGCAGGCGGGCTTTCAATATGTTTATGCAGCAATTCGACATTTTTTTTGTTAGCTTTCCATGCAAAGTCGAAAATATCTCCCACAAAAGGAACAAGTCCTACCACTGATTCGATTAGAATATTGAAGCCCATGTGCATAAGCGTTGATTTAGGAACACCTAGTCGCGCTGCTTCAGCCAGGATGTAACTGGACAAGACGGAACCAACAGCATCACCAATACCTGGGATTAAACCGATAATTCCATCCAAGCCAACCCGAAATCCTGTGCCCGGAACAGCGATTGAGCTATCCAAAATCCAAGCGAGATTTTCGAGGCGCTTTTTTGTTTGTTCTTTGGGATTTGTGTGTTCTTTAGAATTTAAATTAGCAAAGTTTCTATTTGAAACTGAATTATCAGGCATAAATTTGTTCTCCTTGTTGAATGAATAACAATTGTCATTTTATAAGACTTTAATTTAACAAGTACTCAGTGAAATGATAGATATTAATCGCGATAGCAATATTCAAGAAAAATAATTTATAAAATAGCAATTTTTATACCATTAATAATCATCCAATCAAGTTGCCTTTAGATTTAATGTCCCCTTCGGGGATATAAAATCCCTCGCCTTCAGGCGAAGGAAAGGGA
>CAZGON010000289.1:0-4607 GCA_964527085.1 uncultured Candidatus Competibacteraceae bacterium | reverse complement strand
GCTTAATCATTTTAAGTTTTGCTTTATGGGGTATCGGTTCCTATTTTGGGGAACCTACCACACCCGATGTAGCTGAAGTCAAGGGTAATCCCATTACCTTGCGGGAATTTCAGCAAGCCTTCCAGCAACAACGTCAGCAGTTCCCTGAAACAGACATCGCGTTTTTAAAAGCAATTGTGCTGCAACAGCTTATCAGTGAGCGCTTGCTATTAGAAACGGCTCAAGAGCAGGGTTTGCGGGTTGATGACCAATTGCTTCGGCAAGCCATCCTTTCTTATCAGGTGTTCCAAGAAGATGGGGTTTTTAATAGCGACCGCTACAAGCAGATGCTTGCCTTGCAAGGACTGACAGAACAAACATTTGAAGAAAGTCTACGCAGAAATCTGATGGTCGATCAATTGCGCGAAGGGTTGACCACCACAGCCATGGTGACACCGGCGCAAATTGATCAGTACATTCGTCTATTAAAACAGCAACGGGAATTACAGTATGTGTTACTACCTTTAAAGGAATATGTGGATAAAACCACCGTCGAAGAGACAGCTGTTAGGGAATATTTCGAGGAAAACAAGGCGCGTTTTGTTAATCCAGAACAAGTGAAGGTGCGTTATTTAGAGCTTGATTTAGAGAAAATTGCTGAAGATATTCCCGTCAGCGACACCGATCTGAAAGCCGCTTATCAAGAAAATATATCGCGATATACCCAACCTGAAACCCGTAGCGCTTCCCATATTTTGGTAACAGCCCCAACGGACGCGAGTGAGACAGCTATTGAGACAGCACGAACACGGGCGCAATCCATTTACAATGATATTACCTCGGGAGAAAAAACCTTTCAGGAAGCGTCCACTGAGTTGCAAGACGACAACGACATAGAGACCGGTGAGCTAGGTGAGATCAGGAAAGGCATGTATGATGAAAATCCTACCTTCGAAGCTACTTTATATAGTCTGCAAAACTCAGGCGATGTGAGTGAACCGGTACAAACAGAATTTGGTTTTCACATCCTTCGCCTCGATGCCATCGAGCCAGAAAAAAATAAACCGTTGGCCGAAGTGCGTGATGAAGTGGCTCAAGAGCTGCGTCTTCGTAAAGCTGAAAACCGCTTTTATGATCTTTCCGAAAATCTCGCCAACCTCATCTATGAGCATCCCAATAGTCTTGAACCGGCTGCTCAAGCCCTTGGCCTTGAGGTGCAGGAAAGTCCTTGGTTCACTCGCCAGGAGGGTGAAGGGATTGCAGTCTATCCAGGAGTGGTGGAGGCTGCCTTTAGCCAAGATGTATTGAAAAACCGTTTTAACAGCGATCTTATTGAGCTAAAACCCAATCATGTGGTGGTTGTGCGCGCCGATGATCATAAGCAAGCAACACCGCAAACGTTGCAAGAGGCGCGCTCGGCTATCGTCAGTGAACTCAAACAACAGCAAGCTCGGGAAACGATGCTAGAAGACGCCAAAGCGCTGGAAAAACGCGCAACGAAAGGCGAAAGCCTCACTAAACTAGCTAAAGAATTTGGTGGTGAATTAAAAAAACCAGGACTCGTTGAACGACAAGCGTCTGAGTTAGATCCTACCCTGCTCAATAGCGTTTTTAGCTTGCCGCAACCTGCTAAAGATAAAGCCTCCTTTGGGTTAGCCGCACTCAATGATGGCCAAGCCGTTATCGCTGTGGAACGCGTTGTACCGGGTAAACCTGATGCTGTTACTGAGCAAGAGCGCGAATTGTTAACCCAGCAGTTGGCAGGACGTAGCGGCAGTTCAGTGTTCGATAGTTTCTTAACGAGTTTGCGTGAACAGGCCGATATTGTCACTTATAACGAAAGGCTCTAACCTAGAGCATTTCCCATTCAACTGTACACATCGTTAGCCTTCGGTATCGGCGTGCTCAGGTACTGTATGTACATTCCGCGCGCCTCTCCTCGGCTGCCTTGTGTACAATTAAAGCGAAAACGCTCTAGTCAGCAAGCTAGGCTAGAGCCTTTTCACTTTGGCATTAATAACCAAGGTAATTATTGAAAATAGCCTAGTCTAGTTCACCCATGGCCACTGTATTGAATCCCCCATCCACATAAAGGATCTCGCCAGTGATGCCCGAAGCGAGATCAGAACACAAAAAAGCGGCAGCATTGCCCACCTCTTCAATGGTCATACAGCGGCGCAAAGGTGCAGCCTTTTCAAAAGCAGCCAACATTTTACGAAAATCTCGAATACCCGATGCCGCTAAGGTACGGATGGGGCCTGCGGAAACGGCATTAACCCGGATACCATCTGATCCTAAGGAGCTTGCCAGATAGCGCACGTTGGCATCCAAACTCGCCTTGGCCACGCCCATCACATTATAGTGCGGCACATAACGGGTACCGCCGAGATAGGTCATAGTTAGCAGCGACCCCTTACGTCCCTGCATCATGGGTTTGCCTGCCTTGGCCAAAGCGGCAAAGCTGTAAGAACTGATATCGTGGGCACTGCGGAAATTTTCCCGATTGACGCTTTCTAAATAGGAACCCTTTAAAGCATCCTGGGGCGCATGAGCTACGGAGTGGACGATGATATCCAAACCATCCCAATGTTGTTTTAAATGTTCGAAGAGGTCATCGATTTGTGCATCACTCTCCACATCGCAGGGTGCAGTCATTTGACTATCACACTCGGCGGCCATGGCTTCCACCCGGGAACGCAACTTTTCTGTCTGATAACTAAAAGCAAGCTCGGCACCTTGCCGATGCATGGCTTGAGCAATACCCCAGGCAATAGAACGGTTGCTAGCAAGCCCTACAATAAGGGCACGTTTACCGGTGAGAAAACCCATAATGAACTCCTGCGGCTTTTTTGATAACGTTTATAGAATACATATTGTAAGCACGGCAACTCACTTTAGGATAGCCAATGATCTGTTTTCCCCTAATGCAATCCCATAGGATTGAAATATTTTTTATTACAACCCTTGCGCTGCTAGTCGTCACGACCGGAACGGCCATGGGTCGCCCCATGCACGGCGTGGCTATGCACGGCGAACCCAAGTACGGTCCAAACTTTCAGCACTTCGACTATGTAAATCCCGAGGCCCCCAAAGAAGGCATTGCCCGCTTTGCGCAAATTGGCAGTTTTGATAGCTTGAATCCTTTTATCATCAAAGGTCAACCGGCCGTCGGATTGGGTCTACTTTTTGAAACATTGGCCACCAGCAGCGCTGATGAAGCTTTTAGCCAATATGGTTTGATTGCAGAAACCATCGACATTCCTGATGATCGCTCTTCAGTCACCTACACCTTACGCCCACAAGCCCGTTTTCATGACGGCTCTCCCATCACCGCCGACGACGTCATCTTTTCCTACGAAACCCTAAAAACCAAAGGCAGCCCCTTTTATCGGTTTTACTACGCCAATGTGGCAAAGGTGGAAAAATTGGGCGAGCGCCGCGTCAAATTCTCCTTTGCCCCCGGCGATAACCGGGAATTACCCCTCATCATGGGTCAGTTGCCGGTATTGTCCAAAGCCTATTGGGAGGAACGCAATTTTGCAGCGGCCACATTGGCCCCACCGGTGGGCAGCGGACCTTATCAAATTGCCCGCCATGAACCGGGGCGTTTTATTGTCTATCAACGTGATCCAGATTATTGGGGCGCCAACCTGCCGGTGAATCGTGGTCTTTATAATTTTGATTTCATCCGTTATGACTATTACCGTGACACCACCGTGGCCCTGGAGGCATTTAAAGCCAGCGCCTATGATATCCGTCCTGAAAATACTGCTAAATTATGGGCCACAGGGTATGAGTCTCCTGCCCTTGAGCAGGGTTTAATGGAAAAGGTGGAACTTCCCAACCAGTTACCTTCCGGGATGCAGGGGTTTGCTTTTAATATTCGTCGCCCTCTGTTTCAAGATCCCCGAGTTCGCCAAGCATTGAGTTATGCCTTTGATTATGAATGGACCAATCGTAACCTGTTTTATAATCAGTACACCCGCACCGAAAGTTATTTTGATAACTCAGAACTCGCCTCCCGCGGTTTACCTTCCCAAGCAGAGCTGGCTATTCTGCAACCCTTACGTGATCAAATCCCTGCTGAAGTGTTTACCACCTCATTTCAACCTCCGGTGGCTGGCAATTCTAAAAAAGTTCGGGAAAACCTGCTCAAAGCCCTCTCCTTACTGCAGGAGGCGGGATGGACATTTGCTAACCGAAGATTGGTAAACAGTAAAACGCAACAACCCTTTCGCTTCGAGATTTTACTCAATGCCCCCACCTGGGAACGCATTGCATTGGCTTTTGTGAGAAACCTTGAACGTCTAGGTATCGAGGCCCGGGTGCGTACCGTCGATTCGGCACAATACGAAAACCGGGTGAGAAATTTTAATTTCGATATGATCGTACAGGTCTGGGGACAATCCCTGTCACCGGGTAATGAACAGCGGGAATACTGGGGTTCTGAGTCCGCCGACTTACCGGGTAGCCGTAATGTGGTGGGCATCAAAGATCCGGCCATCGATAAGCTTATTGAACAGGTTATCGCCGCCCCGGATCGCCAAGCCCTGATCACCCGAGTGCGAGCCTTGGACCGGGTTTTGCTTTGGAACCACTTTGTCATTCCCCATTGGCATACACCCTAT
>CAZGON010000288.1:2961-4634 GCA_964527085.1 uncultured Candidatus Competibacteraceae bacterium | reverse complement strand
GTCAAACCTCGGTGAGTCCCCCGGCAGAGCCGGGGGCTTACCTCACTGAGTTAACTACTCTATATAGAACGCGGTTCAGCTTGAGAGTTTTCAGATACTTGCTGTTGAGGCTGAAGCGTGGGTTCAGGTTTTACGCCTTTTTCCAGTTGTTTTTCATACCAGATATCATGATGCTGTTTGGCCCATGCGGTATCGACTCGCCCGTCGATCATACCTTCCAGCGCCCCTTCCACGCCAAAGAGCGCCATATACATATGCCCCAGAGTGGTCACCATGGCGATGACGGCCGCGATGACATGAATTCCCAAAGACCACTGCATGACCTCACGGGTTTGTTCGAAATTAGGGAAATTTAGAATAAAACCGGTGATGATCAACGCTGTACCGGTCACCGCGAACTGCCAAAACATGAGCTTTTCACCGGCATTGGCTTTGTCTGCCGGTGGATGTCCCTCACCCCACATGCCGCCGGCGGATTTTGCCCATTCCAGATCCGCCTTGATGGGAAGATTATCTTTAATCCATATGATAATCATCAACAGCATACCCACCGAGAAAAAAGGCCCTAAATAATTATGGGTCATTTTGGCAAACATAGCATAAGCAGCAAAAGCGTCCTTACCTAGCACAGGGATAAGTACATGGCGGCCATAGAGCAGACTTAACCCTGTAAAAGCAAGAATAATAAATAGAATGCCTACATACCAATGGAGTACCCGTTCAAATAAAGTCCAGCGTTCGATGGTGAGACCAGAACGACCATGGTCCAACTTTTGCGGGCCATTGATAATATGGAAAATCCCTGCTGCAAACACCACAAAAGCCATCAACCATGCACTGTAAAATGGAATAGGACCTTGCCTAAAACTGCGCCAATTCTCGCCGCCATTTTGAATTAAAACATTAGCCTCTTGACCGGTGACTGCCGTATAACCGGCAGTACCTTGACGGACTTCACGCCAATAATTAGCTCTTTCGTTGGTGGGTGTTTGGGTATTTTCTGCCTGAGCTTCTACAGGGCTACTAAAGAAATGCAAACCCACCGGAATCAACATCCCTACTGCCAATAACGCCATCAGCAACCAGCCGATGATACGCTTGCCGCGGCCTCGGCGTTTTTTTAAAACTGTGTCTTGCGTTCTCATGGGCAACGATGCCTCCACATTTATAGGACTTACCCATAATCAGGACTTGGGTGGCTCGTGAAAGAGGTGTCGACGGCCTGGACGGCCGTCGTCAAGCCTACAGGGAAGTATTCACGGCGTCCTCTGGAACGAGCAGCGTAAGTCCTGATTTAACGATCCGTTTGCACCTGTTGGAAACGCGCTTGCAGGCGCGCTTCGTGCTCAGGAGTACCAGCCACGGCCAGAAGCGGATCCTGTTTTCCTGAGTATTCACCGGGAGTATGCAAGCCAATAGACGGCAGCTCGCTGCAACCCATTAACAACACACACATAAAACCGAAAATGCACGCTCGGGTTTTCATGAGCTTCCCCTGTGGAATGATTGTTTAAAATTCCCATAACCTTCCGTTAAAAGAGATCATGAGAAAAGTGTTATCAGTAAGACTTACCCATGATCAGGATTTGCGTAGCTTGTGAAAGAGGTGTCGACGGCCTGGACGGCCGTCGTCAAGCCTACAGGGACGTATTTACGGCGTCTTCTGGAACGAG
>CAZGON010000288.1:0-2951 GCA_964527085.1 uncultured Candidatus Competibacteraceae bacterium | reverse complement strand
CGGATAAGCTTTATCCCACCCCCAGGTCTGGGGTCGGCCACCGCGCTGCAACACACGCTCCCGGTAGATATCAGCCACCATATCGCCATCCCCCGCTAGTAACGCCTTGGTGGAACACATCTCGGCACAGAGGGGTAACTTGCCTTCCGCAATACGGTTAGCGCCATATTTAGCATATTCTTCCGGGGAGCCGTCTTCTTCTGGCCCACCGGCGCAGAAGGTGCATTTATCCATTTTGCCCCGTACCCCAAAGGCGGACCGTTGCGGATATTGAGGAGCACCAAAGGGACAGGCATAAAAGCAATAACCACACCCGATACATTGATCTTTATCGTGCAGCACGATGCCATCATCGGTGGTGTAAAAACAGTCTACTGGGCAGACCGCCGCACAAGGGGCATCGGAACAGTGCATACAAGCCGCCGAGAGAGATTTCTCGCCAGGTTCACCATCATTGAGGGTGACCACGCGACGTCGATTAACACCCCAAGGGACTTCATGCTCATTTTTACAGGCAGTCACACAAGCATTACATTCGATACAACGTTCGGCATCACACAAAAATTTCATTCGCGCCATGGGTGGTTATCCTCCTCAGGCTGGGTATATCTTGCAAAGGGAGCACTTGGTCTCCTGCATCTGGGTCACCGAGTCATAGCCATAGGTGAATACCGTGTTACAGGCTTCACCGAGCACATAGGGGTCGGACCCTTGCGGATATTTAGCGCGTAAATCCTTGCCTTGAAAATGACCACCAAAATGAAACGGTGACCAAACAACGCCAGGGGCTATGCTCCGGGACAATTTGGCTTTTACCTTGATACGGCCGCCTTCGGGACCTTCCACCCAAATATCCTGACCGTCTTGGATGTTAAGGTTATTGGCGTCCACAGGATTGATTTCTGAAAACATATCCTGTTGCAGTTCAGCAAGCCAGGGGTTGGAGCGTGTCTCGTCACCACCCCCCTCGTACTCCACCAACCGACCGCTGGTGTGAATCAAAGGGAAATCCTTGGAATAATCCTTGGCTTGAATAGAGTCGTAACGCACCGGAAGCCGGAAAAATGAGCGGCGATCTTCATAGGTGGGATATTTTTCCACCAGATCCCGTCGGGTGGTATAAAGGGGTTCCCGGTGGATGGGCACCGGATCCGGAAATGTCCATACGATAGCCCGCGCCTTAGCATTACCAAAAGGGGCGCAACCGTGTTTAATAGCAACCCGCTGAATACCCCCGGAAAGGTCGGTTTTCCAGTTTTTACCTTCCGCCAGAGTCTTTTCTTCGGGACTCAGATCATCCCACCAACCTAAACTTTTTAGCATATCCGAGGTAAACTCGGGATAGCCATCTTTGATATCCGAGCCTTTGCTGTAGGACTCGTCGGCTAACAAACTGACACCCTCGTGCTCCACACCAAAGCGCGCCCGGAAGGTCAACCCCCCTTCCGCCACCGTCTTACTGGTGTCGTAGAGCACCGGTGTGCCCGGATGCTTCATCTCTGGCGTTCCCCAACAGGGCCAGGGCATACCGTAAAAGTCGCCATTGGCCGGTCCACCCTCCCCTTTGAGCGACGTAGTATGGAAGGTATGCCAATTTTGTTGATGCAGTTTAAGCCGTTCAGGACTCTGACCCGTATAACCGATGGTCCACATGCCTTTGTTAAATTCCCGGGTAACATCCTCTATTAACGGCTCGTCGTTGTTCACCTGAATATTTTTGGTAAGTTCCTCGGCAAAACCCAACTTTTTAGCCAATTTGTAGGCGATAACGTGATCGGGTAATGACTCGAAAAGAGGTTCGATAATGCGGTCGCGCCATTGGATGGATCGGTTAGACGCTGTCACCGAGCCATAAGTCTCAAATTGAGTTGTTGCCGGTAATAGATAGGTATTATCGGTACGGTCGTGCATCACGGCGGTTACCGTGGGATAAGGGTCGATGACCACCAGCACGTCCACCTTTTCCATGGCCTTTTTCATCTCGGGGCCGCGGGTTTGGCTGTTGGGCGCATGACCCCAAAATACCATAGCGCGCAGATTATCCCGTTGGGCAATCTGCTCCTTGTCTTCCAGCACCCCATCGATCCAACGGGATACGGGAATACCTTTGGTATGCATGGGCGACACCTGCTCGCCCTCTGCTTCTTCATAGGTTTTCGGGTCAAAGCGAGATTGCAGCCACTTATAATCCAGATCCCAAATGGCTGCCCAATGCTGCCAAGCGCCCTCGGTTAACCCGTAATAGCCCGGCAAGGTATCAGAGAGAACACCGAGGTCGGTGGCGCCTTGAACATTATCATGACCGCGGAAGATATCGGTGCCTCCCCCCTCAACCCCTAAATTGCCGAGGGCCAGCTGTAAAATACAGTAGGCGCGGGTATTGTTGTTGCCGGTGGTGTGTTGGGTCCCTCCCATGCACCAAATCAACGTACCGGGCCGGTTCTCCGCCATGGTTTGGGCAATCTGTTTAACATCCGCCTCGGCCACCCCAGTGATATCCTCCACCTTGTCCGGTGTCCACTTGGCCACCTCAGCACGAACTGGCTCCATACCATAGACACGCTGCCGAATAAATTCCTTGTCTTCCCATTGGTTTTCAAAGACATGCCACAGCACGCCCCAGATTAAAGCCACATCGCTACCGGGACGCAACTTTACGTAGTGATCGGCATGGGCTGCGGTGCGGGTAAAGCGTGGATCCACTACGATAAGCTTAGCGCCTTTTTCCTTGGCCCGGAAAATATGCTGCAAGGAAACCGGATGGGCCTCAGCGGGATTGCCGCCGATAATTAGCATAGCTTTACAGTTATGGATGTCGTTGTAGGAATTGGTCATCGCCCCGTAGCCCCAAGTATTGGCTACCCCGGCCACGGTGGTGGAATGACAGATACGCGCTTGGTGGTCTACGTTATTAGTGCCCCACATGGCGGCAAACTTGCGCACCAAATAGG
>CAZGON010000287.1:0-4701 GCA_964527085.1 uncultured Candidatus Competibacteraceae bacterium | reverse complement strand
CCCTGGCAACTGGATTCCGGCAATCCCTGCCGGAATGACGGGTGAGCAGTTACCACTTAGGAATCATAGGCATGAATCAAGTATGCCAACCTGACCATAAAACTAGTAGCATTAACTTCAATACACACTTCATGGAGCACAACCCCGACTAATAATTTGCCTTCAAAGCGCCCTTTTCGTACATCCATTGGGCAATCTGGTCAGTAGCTCGAGTGACATCGTTGTCTGACATATCCACTTCGAGGGTTGGCAGCATGGATTCGCTAACCAGTTTATAGAGTAGCGTCTGCTCCGCAACAAACCGATCAAGATCATCGTATTGCACTGGGTTTCCCGACACTTTCAAGCGTTCCGCGCGAGCACTCGCAAACGATTCAGGGGTGCGGGTGCAAAACACCAGATGAAACCCAATGGCCGCCAAGCGTTCCTCCAGCCAGGTGAAGTCATAATCCACGTCATGTTGCTGTAACTGATACATGCGGGTGGATATGTGAAAACGGTCGATAATCCACGAATAGTAGCGCAACAGCTCAAAGAGCCTTAGCCAGGT
Source organism: uncultured Candidatus Competibacteraceae bacterium (assembly GCA_964527085.1). Lineage (GTDB taxonomy): Bacteria > Pseudomonadota > Gammaproteobacteria > Competibacterales > Competibacteraceae > CAYRGG01. The sequence continues at coordinate 4,151 of CAZGON010000287.1, read as the reverse complement.
CCGGTAGGTTTCCATAGCCAACGCTTCTTCGGCAGGATCGAAGTTAATCAGACCACGACCCCAAGGGAAATTAGTGAATCCGCACCATTCGGCGGAAACAATAGGCGAATGATAACGGTATTTACGAGGACCGACCATCTGGGGGTGTTCGTTCAGCGCAAATGCCAGATCGGTTTTGAAGGTGAGCCGGGTACCCTCAATAATGACTTTAGGGCATAACTTATCGTTCATGGGTATTATATTCCCCCGTTAGCCCTTAACACCACCCGCCGATAAACCACCGACAATCCAACGCTGGGCATATAAAAAAACCACGGTAATCGGGATACCGCTCAACAAGGCGGCCGCCGCAAAATCCCCCCAGAGGAAATTCTGGGATTGCAAATAGAATTTAGAACCGACGGCGAGGGTCAATTGATCCTCGGTCTGGAGCAGTACCGAGGCGACCGGGTATTCATTAATACTCATGATAAAGGCCAGCACAAACACCACCGCCAGAATGGGCGTCGCCATGGGCAACACCACATAACGAAACGCTTGAAAAAAGGTGGCGCCATCCATAATGGCGGCCTCGTCAAGTTCTTTTGGCAAGGTGTCAAAATAGCCTTTGATGGTCCAGATGTGCAGGGCAATGCCGCTGATGTAGGCGAAAATTAAACCGCCATGGGTATTGATACCTAACCACGGAATATACTCGCCGAGGGTATCAAAAATGGTAAAAAAGGCCACCAACGCCAATACTGCCGGAAACATCTGCAAAATCAGCAAAGAACTGAGGATTTGCTCTTTATAATTAAACCGAATGCGGGCGAACGCATAGGCCGCAGTAGTAGACAAAACCAAAATAAGCCCACTGGCAATGGCGGCTACCTTGATGGAATTCCACAACCACCATAACACCGGGAACGGGGGTTGGACCACTTGACCATTGGCCCGTTCATAAGGAATACCCAAGGCTAATGACCAATGCTCCCAGGTGATTTCCTTGGGTATTAAACCTGTCCCCCCAAAATTACCCGGCGTTAGCGAAATACTGATAATAGAAAAAAAAGGAAATAAAGTCAGACAAAGAAACCCAACGATAGCTATGTGGGCCGCCAACACCCGCCAACGATGGGTTTTATCTTGCACAATCATGACAACCTCCCGATTTTAAGCGGCTGACTCATTGGCTTTAGTCACACGGATCTGAACAATGGCCATGATGGCTACCAGGACAAATATCAGGGTGGAGATGGCAGCCGCCAGACCAAAGTTACGACCAGAATCTTCAAAAGCGATTCGATACGTATAAGAAACCAAAATATCGGTGGTGCCCGCCGGCACCCGTGCACCGACAATATCGGGGCGGCCACCGGTAAGCAGAGCGATCAGCACAAAGTTATTAAAGTTGAATGCAAACGAAGCAATCAACAAAGGTATGAGCGGTCGCACTAGCAAAGGCGCGGTTATCCGGGTGAAGTTCTGCCAGGGACCGATACCGGCAATAGCCGACGCTTCGTAGAGATCCCCAGGAATGGATTTTATTAGCCCCATACAGAGCACCATGATGTAGGGATAACCTAACCAAGTGTTGACGATTAGAATCATCCCTTTGGCCAACCAGGGGTCGCTAAACCAATCCGGTTGAATACCCAGCACGGCATCTAAAATCCGGTTGATCTCACCAAAGTTATTATTGAACAAACCCCGGAAAACTAAAATTGAGATAAAGGCGGGCACCGCGTAAGGTAAAAACAGCAGGGTTTGATAGACTTTGCGAAACCGTAACGACTCCCATTCTAGCAAGCACGCTAAGGTAAGACCGACGATTAAGGTAAACAGCACCGTTAAGCCCGCAAACATGACTGTCCAAACAAAGATCTGCACAAAGGGACCTTGAAAGGCGGGATCGGTAAAGGTACGGATAAAATTGGCAAACCCAACACCGGTGCGGAAACCAGGTCGGATATTTTGCCCGTCGGAGGTCTGATAAAAACCGGTCTCGAAATTGGGCGTCAGGATCTCGTCGGTTTGCTGATTGGTGAGGGTCCCATTAGGATTACGTACATACAGGGGTTGCCGGGAAGTAAATTCCCGTAAACCCTGCCGGGTGGCGCTGCTGCCATCGGGAAACTGTACCGAGATGGCATCCAGCGAATCCCGTAGTTGGATGATGTCCCGGATAGCTAAGGGCTCGCCGGGCTCTGTTAGCAACGGTTCGGCGTTGACAGAGACGATCTCGCCGCTAGTTGCTAGATCGTTAACATCGATGGACGGGGTAATAAAACGCTTATCGCTGCCCTGGGGTTGTAAGACCAACTGCAACCCTTCATCGGCGCGATGTAGACTAAAGGCATAGCTAGTTCCACCGGGCGGCGTATAGGTTTGATCCAGCAACACTTGGGTAGCCCGTTCCAAAGTCTGTAAATGGTTTGGCGAGCTGTAATTGGTAAAACCGATGGCGATGGTATAGACCATGGGGAACACCACAAAGATGGCCATACCCGCTAAACCCGGAAACATGTAACGATAGGCGTAGGCCCGCTTAGACAGATAAACGAAGCAGGCCAGGGCAAAACCACACAGACAGACAAACGCCAGTAACGCCTGCCCTGCCCAGTACATGATGGTCACCAAATAGAGGGCGGCCAGAACCGCAACGATGAACAGACTCCATTTTACGATGTGGGCGACATCGAGGTGCGGCTTCTGGATAGAGTCACTGGACGGAAAAGTCTTGACCGCGTTGCTTACCATAGATTTTTCTCAACCAAGACAGACAGTTGTCATTCTGCTAACTTAATTAGTAATCCGCTTGGCTGCGGCGTCCAAGGCTTTTTCAGGGCTTTGCCGTTCCTGGGTCATATTTTCCAAAGCAGAAGCCATGGCCGACCAAAAACTACCCATGGCGGGAATACTGGGCATGGGAGAACCCAGTTCCACACTCGCCATGGTAGCTCGAATATTCTCGTTGTCTTTAGCAAGCTCTTGGTAAAAAGCTTTGTTGGCGGGTACCCCGAGAGGCACGTCGGCATCGATGGCTTTCAAACCCTCCACCGACATGACATAATTTTCCATAAACTCGACGGCCAAGTCTTTATTAGGACTGGCTTGGTTAAACATGGCGCCTAATACTCCGACAAAGGGTTTGCCGGGGCTGCCGTCGATGGCTGGAATGGTGGCCACGGCGAAATTGATGCCGCTTTGTTTTAAATTACTCCACGCCCACGGCCCATTGATCATCATAGCAATTCTGCCTTGATTAACCCCTGCCTCCATATCCTTGTATTGGGCCCCTTTAGGCATGACGCCTTCTTTGATGAGCCTGACCAGCATCTCTGCCCCTTTACGGGCACCCTCGTTGTTCACCCCAGTATCTTTAGGATCATAGCTGCCACCATCCTCTTCAGCAAACGCATAACCGCCATTGGCCGCCAATAGGGGCCAAGTAAAATAGGTGTTGGCGTAATCCCAGAGAATGGCTTTCTTGCCCTCAGCCGCCAGTTTTTCGTCCAGGGTAATGATATCTTCAAAGGATTTAGGGGGTTCCGACACGAGATCTTTGTTATAGATTAAACCCACCGTTTCATAGGCCAGTGGATAACCCCATAGCTTGTCGTTAAAAGTAAACGCTTGCCAGCCGATGTCGCTGACTGCGGACTTGACGTCAGCACTGGGGTCTATGGAACTTAACAGACCGCTTTGCACCCATTCGCCGAGCCGGTCGTGGGCCCAGATAAAGATGTCTGGACCTTTACCAACCGCCGCCGCTTGTTGAAACTTACCCGGTGCATCTTCCGGATATTGCACAGTGACTTCGATACCCAGTTCTTCGGTAAATTTTTCGCCAACCTTGGTTAACCCCCGATAACCTTTGTCGCCCCCGATCCAAACCAGCAACTTGCCTTCTTCAAAGGCAAAAACCCTCGGTGCGAACCCCGTGACAAAAATCAGCCCAGCGGCTGCAATCATAGCAGTCAACAATTTCATGAGTGTTCTCCTCACGCCTGACTTTGATAATGACATAGTGAACGATCCGCCGCAGTGTTTATTAATCGCCTGATTTTGATATATAAGTTTTTGATAAATTTAAGATGGAATTCAAGTGTTGGGGGCTTATGAAGGAAATGTTGGCGGTATGGATACCGCCGTCAAGCGTACAGGGATGT
>CAZGON010000286.1:0-4739 GCA_964527085.1 uncultured Candidatus Competibacteraceae bacterium | reverse complement strand
CTTCTGGTACGGAGTTTCCCAATCGGATACGCCGTGTAACACCGGATGTGCTGGATTGGATCAGCTACTTTAAAACCGTGAAATACCCATAATCAGCTTGCAGGCACAGCCGAGTTTCGACGCAAGGACGGAACCCGGCTATGCGCCTCCAAGACCACTTGCTTTATCGGTCTTTACTAACCCTAGATTCCCGCCTGCGCGGGAATGACGGTTTTGGCCTTCGCAGGAATAACGGGTCTTTGCTTTGGCGTAAAGCATGTGCAAACTAAAAGCTAAATGGTATTGGTGACAAACACAGAAAGCAGAAAGGGGTCATTGACCCCTTTCTACGGGCGGACTTGCAGGTGTTTACGGTCGCCAGCCGCAGATATGGTCCTGATCGCTCCACGTTAAACTGCCGTGGGACCGATTCTTTTCCAGAATGGGATGTAGGGTCACTTCCGCATTGGGCATCATCAAGCCTTTGTTTAAACCCATCCAAATCAAAGGGTAAAAATGCCCCGCCACTGGGGTTCTACTCGCCATCGTGCTTGCCGCCATGACAGGCATAACACACCTCTGGGACGGATTTGGGTCCCTCCGAATCCAGGGCGATGGCATTCAAGCGGCGGCCGTCGGGGGCATAGACATAGTAGGTTACCGCATTGCCAAGATCTTTGCGCCGCTTCATGGTCACCGTGGCAACAACCTGCTCTTCACCGGCGTAGTTACCTTCATAAATAACCTAATTTAATAGCACGCTATGACGAATGCTATCTACTATGGGGGAATGCGACTGACCCTAGAAAAATGAATATTCGCTGATGAAAAATGATGTTTTATGATGAAACCGGTGATAGCTACTGGTCCCACGGTTTACATTGAACCGTATCGGTTCATTTCCGCCTGCTCATTGTCCAATCAGTAGACTTTCGCTTCAGCTATAGAGAGTACTTTAGAGAAACGTACAACGATGGGTGATGTTCGTCTCGTTAGGGGCTGTGAATAGTTCACGTATTTTCTAGGTAATACATCACTGCAAGGCCGTGAACGTTCGTTTTATATATAGTTGAGTGCATTTAAGCGCTGACAATTTAGTGTACTGAAGACCAGCGTTCCGGGACTGGCTTAACTTGTGATTTGGCTTGGTACAAAACATGCTCTTTAACTTATTGTTCTGAAAATGAGTTCCAAACCAATAAAGAAGATTTGTTAGCTCTTTAAAACACAACCAATGTTTATGGTTTTAGGAGTAGTTGAGGATGCGTAAGCGCGTAGTTTTGGTAGAAGACGATGATGTTATTCGCGAAAACTATGCTGAGCTATTGACTGACGAAGGCTTTGAAGTCGAGGCATTCGGCGACCGGCATGTGGCGCTGACCCATGTGGAAGAATCGGCGCCTGATATTGTGCTTCTGGATATCACACTGAACGAAGAACGCGACGCCGGTTTTCAACTCTGTGCTGACCTACGGCGCTTTTCCTGCGAACTACCGATCATCTTCCTAACCTGTCATGACCGCGAAATCGATAAAATCTCCGGAATCCGGTTGGGGGCCGATGATTATCTCACTAAAGATGTTAGCCTAGATTACCTGGTTGTGCGTATAGAAGCTTTGCTGCGACGCATGGAAGCCCTGACTATAGGAAAACCGAGTAAAGGTTGCGATAAAGCAGGCAAGCTAACCCGCGGACCGCTAACTATCGAAAAAGATTTACTCACGCTGTTTTGGCGCGATCAAAAACCGCAACTCACCGTCACCCAGTTTTGGATTACCCATGAATTGGCGACTAGTCCAGGCCAGGTAAAAAGCTACAACAAGCTCATGCGCACCGCAAATATTCATGTCGAACCCAACACGATTACCGCCCATATAAAAACGATCCGCGAAAGCTTTAAAGCTATCGACGACGATTTCGATTGCATAAAAACCGTGCGCGGCAGTGGCTATCGTTGGTTAGATACCTAACGGGATAGCCACTCCGCACACTTCGCCTCTGTTTTAACTACTCACCCACCCGTCATTCTCGCCATGAACGGTAAGGGCTAGTGACAACCCATGCTCCCCTCCATGGCAACTGGATTCCGGCAATCCCTGCCGGAATGACGGGTGAGCGGTTACCCATTTTTTAGTCTAGTATGTTTGCATATTTACGTTTTTATTTGTTTGTTATTCTTTTTTTACTTTTTATTGCATTAATTCTTATTCTTGCCTATGGTTTATATAATGTTATGACTATCTAACCATATGTTTAGCGACGCCCTAGGTACTGCTTTTCAACTTATCTTTGCCATGGACACCGATCTGGTGGCCATCGTTGCGCTATCTCTCAGGGTAAGCCTCACTGCGGTCGCTTTTGCCGCGCTGATCGGTTTACCGTTGGGCGCGTTGATCGCAGTGTTTGCATTTCCGGGGCGCGGTGTCCTTATCGCTTTTTTAAATACCCTGATGGGTTTACCGCCTGTGGTGGTGGGTCTGGTGGTTTATCTCATGTTGTCTCGCGCCGGGTCCTTAGGTGAGTGGGGGTTGCTGTTTACGCCAACCGCCATGATCATCGCCCAATGTATTTTGGTGACGCCCATTATCGCTGCCCTGACGCGGCAAACCGTTGCCGATCTTTATGAAGAGTATGGCGAGCAGCTGCAGTCCCTCAGTGTAGGACGGCTGCGTGCTGTCCCCACCTTGCTATGGGACGGACGTTTTAGTTTGCTCACCGCGTTGCTGGCCGGTTTTGGCCGCGCCAGCGCCGAGGTGGGTGCTGTTCTCATTGTGGGTGGTAATATCAACCATGTCACCCGGGTGATGACCACCACCATTGCCCTGGAGACCAGTAAGGGTAATCTGGCGCTGGCATTGGGTTTGGGCATTATCCTGCTAGGGTTAGCGTTGACCATTAACGCGGCAGCGTTGCTATTACAAGGCGTAGCCCAGAGGTTACACGGGTTATGAGTAGGGTCGTCGCTATTCGTCCTGCAACCTTTCAAGCCGTCCCGCCAGCGCCACCCGTCGACAGCATTTTGCCGCTGCGTCTTTGTAGTGTGAATTACCGCATAGGCGGTAAGCGGTTGTTATCCGACATTTCTTTAGAACTGCACTTCGGTGCCCGCACGGTGGTGATGGGTCCCAATGGCGCCGGTAAAAGCCTGTTGCTGCGGCTTTGTCATGGCTTGTTGCAACCGACTTCCGGCCGCGTCCAATGGGCCTTGGATGATTCCCGCACGCTACGCCGCCGTCAGGCCATGGTATTCCAGCGACCGGTATTGTTGCGTCGCTCGGTGGCCGCTAATATCACTTACGCGTTAGCGGTGCAGGGTTTATCGTGGCGGTCACGGCGCCAACTTACCCAGCGCGCCTTAGAACAAGTGGGGCTTGCCAAGCTGGCCCGGCGACCAGCCCGGGTGCTCAGCGGTGGCGAACAACAGCGCTTAGCCCTGGCCAGGGCTTGGGCGTTGCAGCCTCAAGTGCTATTTATGGATGAACCCACGGCCAATCTTGATCCCGCTGCTACCCGGCGGATCGAGGCCATTATCGACGCCATTCACCACAGCGGTACCAAAATCGTCATGACCACCCATGATCTGGGTCAAGCCCGGCGTCATGCTGATGAGGTGGTGTTTTTGAGTGGCGGTCGAGTATTGGAGCAAACATCTGCAAGGCTTTTTTTCCAAAAACCAAACAGTCATGAGGCACGCGCCTTTTTGGCCGGAGAGTTAGTAGATTAAAGCTGTTGTGCCAAACAACACCAACAACAATAAGAGAAAAACATGAAAATAAGACGTTTTTTAATGCTGAGTTTGCTGATGGCGATGGGGAGCGGTTTTACGCTAGCCGCTGATGAGTCTTTTATCACCGTGGCCTCCACCACCTCTACCGAGAATTCTGGCCTGTTTGAATATCTTTTACCAAAGTTTCAGGAGCAGACGGGTATTGAAGTGCGGGTGGTGGCGGTAGGCACCGGCCAAGCCATCGAGCTGGCCAAAAACGGTGATGCCGATGTGTTATTTGTCCATCACACCCCCTCGGAAGAAGAATTCGTTGCTGAAGGGCACGGTGTCGAGCGCTCTGACGTTATGTACAATGATTTTGTGATCGTTGGACCGGCCTCCGATCCCGCTGGCATTAAAGGCATGGAAGATGTCAGCGTAGCCCTTGAAAAAATCGCCGAAAAACAGACGGCCTTCGCTTCTCGGGGTGACGACAGTGGTACTCACAAAAAAGAATTAAGTTTGTGGGAAGAGACGGGTGTCAATATTCAGAACGCTAGTGGCGATTGGTACCGTGAGACCGGTTCTGGCATGGGCGCTACCCTTAATATCGCCAGTGGCATGAACGCCTATGCGCTGACAGATCGCGCCACCTGGTTGCAGTTTGGCAACAGAGGCGATTTAGAAATTCTGGTGGAGGGCGATGCAAAATTATTTAACCAGTACGGCATTATTCTGGTCAGTCCTGTGAAACATCCCCATATTAAAAAAGATCTAGGGCAAAAATTTGTCGGCTGGATACTGTCCGAGGAAGGTCAGGAACTGATCGGCGCCTATAAGATTGAGGGACAGCAGGCTTTTTTCCCGAACGCTAATTGAGATTTAGTCTTTAGCTCGGTCGCTCAAAGAGCACAAGACGAACACCCAGTCCGATAAAAAGACCACCCACAGCTCGATCAAGCCATCTCTTTAAACCTGCCCGATCCCACAACCAACCCCCAATAACTCAGTGAGGTAAGCCCCCGGCTCTGCCGGGGGACTCACCGAGGTTTGA
>CAZGON010000285.1:0-4767 GCA_964527085.1 uncultured Candidatus Competibacteraceae bacterium | reverse complement strand
TGTATTTTTTTGTAAAGCCTTCAACAAGGCCGTTTTTATGTTCCCAAATGCGTTTTACCAAGTCGCTTGTCACGCCTGTGTAGAGAGTGCCATTTCGTTGGCTCGCTAAGATGTAAACGCAGGGTTGCTTCATTTTTTTAGTACTGGATTCCCGCCTGCGCGGGAATGACGGTTGTGCCTTTGTCTTTCTAACACTGGATTCCCGCCTGCGCGGGAATGACGGTTGTGCCTGCGCGGGAATGACGTTTACACCTTCTCAGGAATGACGTTTACCCCTCACGCCATCACCCGCAGTTTTTCCAGCATGGGTAAAATGCCGGGGTCATTGCCTTCCGCGCCACACAACAGAATGCGCAGGCCACGCACCGCCCAGCGTTGGGCGTCTTTGTTAGGGGTGGTGACCTTTGCCAGCCAATAGGCCGCTTCTTCGCGGCTGAAGCGGTCGATACGACGACCCATCAGCTCGACCCGGTCGCCGTCGCTGATGCGGTCCTGCAACCGAAATAACAAGGCCAGCTTAGCCCCCGCTTCTTCATCCAAGGGCAGGTTGACATCGCAAAGTCGTAAACCCTCCGGCGTCATGAAACGTTCCAGTTCTAAGGGTACGCCGGAGTCGTCGCAGACGCTCTCCACCACATGCTTTAGCACTGGCAAACATTGCCTAACAAGCTGACCATGGAGTTTGCCACGATCCACGCTGATGGGACGTTGGGAGCGTTTTGCCCTAGCGTCGTTGCGATCCTCGGGGGCGATGCGTTCCTTGACGATCAGCACCGGCGGATCACACTCCTTTAACCGGGTAATCCGTAACATATAAGGCGAGCGGCGTGCCAGGGATGCCAGATCCTTGGCCATCGCTTCCAGTTGCGAACGTTTTCCGTTCTTTTTTCCGTTTTTTTTAGATGCTATGGGTATCACGTTATCATCCATTGTCCTTCTCCAAGGTTGTCAATATTTTGACCAATTGGCACTCGGGTGCTGGCTCGCTGATGGTGATGTCTGCATAGGGTTCGTCGGCGTAATCGATCAAACCTTGTAGACATTGAAACACCTCATTCATACGCGCCAAGCCATCAGCGGTCGCCTGTTCAAGCACAAACCGATGGCGGCCACCGCTTTTCAACGCCAGATCTAATTCCAGGTATTCAATCTGGGTTTCGCTACCGCGAAAGCGGCTGCTGGTGAGGGCATTGATCAACCTTTTGACGGTGTTTTCACCCGTCAATCGAAATTGCTTTTCGGTGGCTTCAACCACAAGCCAGCCACGCCGGGAAGCTTCCGCCTTGGTCATCACCGCATAGGCGTCGGGGGTCAACACCTGCTGGGAATTACCTGTACCCTGTATCAGCTCGTGTTGTTGTGGCGTCTGGTCGCTATCCAAATAACGTTTAGGAAAGGCTACCAAACGGCCTTGGTCAACCTGCTGAACCATCTGATCCCAGAGGACGCCGCGGTCAAAATCGCCGTGTTTTTCCTGTACACTATTGGCTAACCGCTCCAAATCCGCGGCTTCCAAATTGGGTAACTCTTGGCTAGCCCAGGTGCGTAGTTTGAGCGGGTCGCGGGTTTTGGACTCGCCCCAACCCCGTTGCGCAGCGCCCTGGAGCGTCACGATCAACCAATGGCCAGTGGTCATATCTAAGCCGAGCGGCGGTTCGTTGGCACTGGTATAAAACTCGCTGGGTTTGTCGCTGGCCTCATCCGCCATGAGCGCTAGACACCATTGCCCTGTGCGCACACCCGTCAGTAAAAGCGTGTCTAACAGCTGGGGGGTTTCCAGCACCGGCCAGTGGCGGATTTGGGCGAACTGCTCGCGGAGCTTGCTAACCCTGGTCAAATCAGCGTTGCTAAAGAACATCTGACTCAAACTAAGCACCGCTTCTTTGCTGCTGGCATGGGCTTCGGTGATCAGCTCGCCGTCTTCGGACAACGCTTTCAAGATCAGAGCTAGCAGGTTATCGCCACTCTCACCACCCGCCGAGGAGATGCGGCGGCAGCCAACCTTGCCGGAACCATCAGAGTAATATAATTGCGAATAAGTCTGTTCCACCAGGGTGCGCAGGTCATTAGCGCGGGTCTTGGTGGTCTCGACGAAATCATGTTCTTTGACCGCCTTCGGCTGTACATTCCAACGGGCTGGTTGGTTCTCTAGCTTGTTCGCCGCGACGACCCAACTTGCTAGATCAAGCAAACGCTGCTTGCGCTCCCGCTCTGCTTTAACGCGAAATTCTTCCCAAATCTCACCTTTTGCATGGGTGGTGGAAGGCGACAAAACAAATACATAGTTTTGGTGCAAGCGCGGCGCATCGCCGATCCGAGTAACAAAAGCTTCCGGGTCAAACTCATCCATGCCGAAAGTTAACAGCGCCAGACTAGGCTGATCGGTTTTATCTTGGATATCGGCTGACTGAGCCACATCGTTGACCACTCTGAAGCAAACAGCTTTTTTTCCCTTCAATAAGTTGCGGGTGAGGTCGTGTATTGTTTGCAGCTTTTCCTGCATGGTCACATCATCGCGGATGCGGCGCAGGATGATATTGATGGTCGGCGAGGTGTTGGCGTAAAAACGACCCTCCTGTTCGCGTAAATAAAAGGCTTCCCGGGAAATCGCCTGCAAGGCGGATTTAACTTGAGACGGCGGCAGCTGCGGTTGCGCAGTCTCCAGCAGCGCTTGCCCTAGCGCTATGCCAAAACGCCCATCGTTCAGCCCACCCGCACGACCCACCAGGCTGTTTAAAAATACCGTTTTCCACGCCCACTCGGTGAGTGGATAACCCTTGGGGTGGGGATTATCCCGATCCAGCTGCTGAGCGACCGTCAGACCCACAGCCTCCTCTGCGGTGCCCGCTTTGCTGATATCCGCCTCCAACACCACTACCATGTCGATGTTTTCAGTTCTGCTGAGCAGTTCGGTGCGGATGCCATCATCACTGAGATCCAGATGGCAGGTTTGCAACAGCGGCACATCAAATTTGCTGCGCCAGACGCTGCGCACCAGACGACCTAGGGTGCGCAGCACCCCGCGGGTGCCTTGAAACGCCTCCACCTGGGCAAGCTTTTGCGATAGGTATTCAATAAACGTCGGATGAAAAGGGTAATTCGCCACCATGCGGTCCCGGAAATCCTCCTGGGTGACGCCGGAGGGCAACTCCGAACCACTTTGGCGGTACATGGTGAGATAAGCATCGGCCACCTGGCGGGCTGCGGTCATATCAATGTGGGTGAACAGCCGCCGCGCCATGATTTTAGAAAGCTCCGAAGCGGCCACCGGGGTGACGCCGCTGGCGCTGCGGTGAATCACGCTGAGCACTTGACCCGCACTGCGCTTAAGCAAGGCTTCGGCGGCGTCATCGCTGAGATGGCTGTTCTCGTTGGTCACTGCGCGAATACTTTCGTTATAGCTACCGAAGGCATTGTGGTCGCTGGCCAAGGTGACCACCATGGCGAAGTGCGGGTGGCTCTCGGCATAGGTCAGTAGCGACATGAAAAACGCCGCCACCTGTTCCGCGCCCCTAGATCGGGCGGCTTCACTGCGGGCGCAGTATTGGGCCAGCTCGTCGATGATCAGTAGCACCTTACGGCCGCCGAACAGTCGCTCAAAATAGGGATTATCCGCCGCTGGCGCAGACGGCGATTCGAGAATCGGTTGAAATTCACGGTACAGTGCTTCACCACCGATCCGCTCGGCGATGGCGCCCCAGAGAGTATGGGGTACCAGGTCGGCGCCCTGTTGCCGATGCACCTCTACGGCGTCACCGACAATGCCGATAAACTCAATGTCACCTTTTGCGGGTAGTAAATTGCCAGCGATGACATCGCTAGCAACCTCGGCCAGCGCGTGGCCTTGCTTAGCAAGGTGGGCAATGGCAATCAAGGTGTGGGTCTTACCCCCGCCAAAAGCCGTTTCCAAACGCTGTACCACCGGAAAACTGGCATCGCCAGACAATCGGCCAAATACACCTTGCACCACTTCACGCAACCCAGCGGTGGGAAACGTGGCTTCGGTAAAGAAAACGTTAGGATCGGAATAAATGGGGTTACTGATTCGGCCGTTGGTATAATCGCTTAAAACCTGCCGCAGGCTGGCTTTGAAAATTTCCGGGTTAAACGAACCTGACAGCAAATCAGCGCGGGGCTGGCAGGCATCGAGAATAGATGGAATCGATGCAATGTTCGCCAGTTTAGAGGCAACGGCCATAAACGCTCCTTGTTACACGGGTATCGAAATGGATTAATCCTTTTGCGATAACTATTTCAATTTCTATGCCAATAAAAACCTTTTTAAAATATCATTAAAAAATAATTAGTTATTTAATTAGGGGGGAGATGAGTGTCGAGAATCTGTCAGGTTTTCGAATGGGGTTAGTCAAAATAGCAGCACGGACTCGATTTCCGTTTTAAGGCTGCTTTAGGGTAACTGCTCACCCGTCCCAGCCGGCAGGGATTGCCGGAATCCAGTTGCCAGGGAGGGTGGCAGGCGGTTGTCACCCGCGCTTGCCATCCATGGCACTGGATTCTCGCCAATCCATGGCGAGAATGACGCAAGGGTGAGTCGTTACGCTTTAGATTTTAATTGCTTCATTTCGCGGGTGGGATATCGGGAGGGATTGTGTCAGTCACTTATCAGTAGCCGACAGCTGATAGAATGCGTCATTATCTCTTGGTTGATAAACTACCTGTTATCATCGGGCCGCTGCTAGCTCCTTTTTAGTATAGTTAAATGACCTCCGGCAAAGCCGGAGGCTTATTGGGTGAGCCCCTCAAAGG
>CAZGON010000284.1:0-4778 GCA_964527085.1 uncultured Candidatus Competibacteraceae bacterium | reverse complement strand
AAATTCAGCAAACTGGCAATAAGCCGGGCCGCCATGGTTTTACCGGTGCCGCTACTGCCGGCAAACAGGGCGCAAATACCAAGACCATAGGGCACTTGCTTGGCAAAACCCCATTGCTGGTATACCCGCTTGCGCTGCCTGGCCTGGGATACGATGGACTGGAGCCGGTTTTTTTCGTTCTCCGGCAGGATTAAATCGTTCCAATCCAGTTGTTGCGGTGGAATCACCTGCGCCAGGCCGTGCAGGTTCTGGCGCGACTGTTCGCGACTGTGTTGCCATAACTGTTGCTGCAGGTGCTCAGGGCCAGTTCCCCCCGCCGTTGCCGTGCCATGGGCGATGGAGGCGCTGCGGGCGATGGAGCGCACCTGGGTGCTGGTGAGGTTATACTGGGTGGTCAACTCTGACAGGGTGGGCTGCACGGCCTCGGTATTATTGTCCTGCAGGCAGTGCTGCCACAGTTGCAACTGTTCGTCGGCGGACAGGGCCGGTAGGCGTTGATAGTGTATTTTTGTTTGCGGCAAGTCGATTTGTTCAGACGCGCACAGCAGAAATGCCGTGGGCAAATCCCGCAGCAAACAATCCAACCAATTGCTCAGCCCGAATTTATCCGCCTTCGCTTCGCCGTCCGCCAGCAGCCGCTGGCAATCGATCAGCACTAAACATTGCCGAGAAATCACTTCCCGGACGATGCGCCGCAACAAGGCGGTTTGTTCATCGGCACGCAAGGATACGTGGTAAAGACTCAGATCATATATTTCCCTGCCCTCGTGTTTTGCCAGCAGTGCAGCAACCTGGCGCTGATCATCGTGGGTGGGCGAAATCAATTGCACCACGGTTTGACTCTCACTAACGCCACTCACATAGTGCCGCGCCTGACTCAGCAATTCTGCGTTTTTCTGTGGCGTGGGCAGGATTGGCTGCACGGGTTTGATGGGATGCATTACCGTCCCCAGCAAGGGGTCCAGAACCGGGGCGCCGGTCAGGTAAAACAGCGCCCACTCACTAATGACCAAACTCCGGCGCATATAGCTATGGTTGTCCCGTTTAAGTTCAAGGAGCTGAAAATAAGCCAGCGGCGCTTCGTCGGCCATGGCTGAGCAGTGGCCATCGAAATACCGTAATGCCAGCGCCATGCTGGGACCGGGTTGTTGGGATACTTCCTCGCACAGGGCTGGCATGTCCGGGTCCAGCTCCATGGCAACACAGAGCACCACCAACTGGCGTTCAAACGCTGACAAGCCGAACAGCCCGCACAGGCTATTCAGCATGACTGATGTCTGCTTGCGATCATCCACCGGGTCACGCTGATTGCTGGTTGCGTTGACAGCGGCAGGGGGGTAAGCCACACTCTGCACAGCCTTGACGGTCACATGACGCATTATCACGGTCGGTTCTTCCTCACTAGCGGCGCTGCGGGCTTGGTCGAACAACTGCTGGCGAAGCGACGTTTTAAGCCTATCGATTTCAGCCAGCAAACCTTTGTAATTTTGTTGTTGCCAACTCGTCTCTGTATTCAAGGTAGATTCATACATCATGGTTTTGTGGTCTCAAATAAGGTCATAGGGTGTGGACTATTGCTGCTTGTTCCAGAAGACGCCGTGAACACGTCCCTGTGGGCTTGACGACGGCCGTCCAAGCCGCAAACACCTCTTTCACGAACTCCACAAGTCCTTTTTTTGCAAGTCCAGAACGATAGAGTTATTTTCGCGTAAGTCATGAATGAATCACCGTAACTACTCACCCTTGCGTCATTCTCGCCATGGACTGGCGAGAATCCAGTGCCGTGGACGGCAAGCGCGGGTGACAACCGCCTGCCACCCTCCCTGGCAACTGGATTCTGGCAATCCCTGCCGGCAGGGACGGGTGAGCAGTTAGAAATCACCTAGGGTTCCACGTAAGCACTCAGCGTGGTCTGATAACCACCCCGACTAAAACTGTGGGTTGCGCTCTTGACGATATAGCTCCCGTCCACGCCAGTACGAAAGTTGCTCAGTGATATTTTGCCTTCGGCGGTGATATCTGGATTGCCGATCATGGTTAAGCTCAGGCTTTCATCTTCGCGATTGGTTTCACGATATTTAGCCTCAGCGGCCTCTTTTGCCTCACGTTCATTGTTAAAGAGATGGGGCAAGCGCAGCACATTTTCACCTGGCTGCGGCGGACCCGGAAAATATATCTCTCGCTCTTCGGCGCGTTCGTAGTCAGACCAGGACGCACAGACCTTCTTGAAATCCAGCTGCTCGCTTATAGTTTTATTCCATTGAAGCACATCGTGGGGTGGAATACTGATGGGCGGCATCGGCAGGCCTGAGGCTGATGTGCCCTCCCCTTTGTCCATAAACAATAACCTGCCAGCCATGGGTTTGAAGACGGCGTCATAGCGGGCGGCAAGACGAGCAAGAAACGCCGCGTTGGATTCATTGAATTGGTTAACAACCTCGATAGGTTTAGATTGTAATGCCCGACTCACCCCGGCCTCGAGGTTGTGCTCCTGCGCAATGGCGCCGACAATATCGCCGATGGTTGTGCCGCTCCAGGTGCGGGTGTAATCCGCATTGAGCAGCGCTGGGGTTGCGGAAACGCTCAGGGTTCTGCCACCACTGGAGCCACTGGAGCTGAGGCGGTTTACGGTAAATGTTCCCATTTGGGCGGTGTAAGTTTGGTAACCGAGCGACACCGAAATGACGACACCCTGCCTCGGTAAGCTAATGCCGCCGCCAAACACGGTGCTACGGTCATCAAACTCCAGTGATAACTGGTCACTCACTTCGCCGTTGTTAAGGGTTACGCTGATGGAAACCAGCCGCTCTTTGAGCACGTCTGAGCTGGGCAAGAACAGGTTCCCTGGGCTAGGCAGTACGCTTAGTTTAAATGTGGGTGCCGTAAGTCTGCTTAATCGTGATAAGGTCGGTATGGCCATAATTTATACTTGCGAAATTAAGTTGAAACAGAACAACTCCGGACTATTGCTGCTCGTTCCAGAAGACGCCGTGAACACTTCCCTGTGGGCTTGACGACGGCCATCCAGGCCGCCGACACTTCTTTCACGAGCAACAACAGTCCTGCGTGTGAGTAAGTGCGGCGGCAGAGAGCGGTTCATTAATCCCATAATTTAACCGACGTATTATCCGCCGAGACCACATCCAGATCGGGTAACAGAATGTTTAAGCCCGCTGGCAGAGTGAGTGGATAAGCGGCAAGACCGGGATTGGCTTGCAATACCTTTTCCACCGTTCCCTTGGCGATCTCGTCGGATTCAGGCCCTAACAAAAAGCCACTGTCGAGCACATCCGAATTAGCCAAAAGGCTTGGGTCGACCGCCATGGCCGCCGACCCCAAACTAACTTCTTTAACGTAATACTGCCAGCATATCCAATCGAGGGTATCGCCCGCTTTTGTTCGATAATAATTTGCCATAGAAGTCTCCAAGGACTTTCACATTAAGCTTTTCTACAAACAACCCGCTTAGAAACAGGACTTACGGAGCTTGTGAAAGAGGTGTCTGCGGCCTGGATGGCCGCAGTCAAGCCGGCGAAGCAGGGACGTATTCACGGCGTCTTCTGGAACAAGCTGCGTAAGTCCTGAACCAATTAAAAAATCATTAAATCTTCGTTGTACCTTTTTAAACTCAGGCTAAAGTCAATCTTGCGCGGATTACCGTCCGAAAAGAAAACGCTTTTGGTTTCTTGTATGCTTTCGATAAGCCAACGTCCGTAAATAAAACCATTGCCATCGATTAAAGGTAAAGCAACGCCTAAGCCCGCCGACAACCGCATTAACGATATGTGTCCAGGCGCACCTTTATATTGGGGAAATAGGGTGCCGTTGAGGTTGATGCTTTCTTCACCAGGCCCCACGTACTGATAGGCGGGTCCACCGATGCCTAGGTGCTTTAATACCGGGTGCCCTAACCGACCTTGCGATGCCCATTGGTATTGGGTATTGCGCTGCAACTGTTCGTAGGCCGATGTTTCAACGGAAAAAACTAAAGGCCCCAATATCATCATCATCACTTATTCCTCGATTTTCTGTTTTGTTAGGCTATTTAAGCCGACCATAGAACGAAGGTGGCCTCGGAGGTGAAAAAGGAACCGGCTGTTGCCGCGCACTCAACACATTTTTGAGTTCCTGGATCGATTGCTGCAGGCGGCGCATGTCCTGATTAGTGAGTTGCTCCGCCTGCTTAAACTGTTGTTGCAGCAATTCAAACTGCGTTTTGTGTTCACGTTGCTCTTCGGTCTTTTTTGCCGCCAGTGTCTTTATGGTTCGCTGAATCGATTCCTGCTGCAGCACGACACTGAGGTTTGCTTGATCCATTGACCTGGTATTGGCGTGTGCGGTATCGGTATAAGGCGTATTCGCACCCATCGGAGGGGTAGCTGTCCCTGTGGCGGTGTTGCCGAGCATCTTTCGATGGAGCTGAACAGGGTCTTTGGACGCTTTGACATTCACTTTGCGAAATAGCCCGTCCACAGAGCCTGCCGTCATTTTTCTATCTGCTTTTGTTATCGGATCAAGGGTAAAAAGCCCATTGCTGTAAATTATGGATCCTTTATCTTGATCGGCTGTGGTTTTTTTATTTACCCCTTCAGTGGGATCTCTTCCTAGCAAACGCTCATCGATACTTCGTCTGACTGTTTGCGTATTGGTAGCAGCGCTTTCCCGGCTCAACCGGCCATTATAGAATCCATCAAAAACGTTCCAAGCCCGCTTATCGACCAACAAGCGGTAGAGCACGCTGGGCGCAAAGATGCCTATCGTATTGTGCTGGTTGAAGT
>CAZGON010000283.1:0-4810 GCA_964527085.1 uncultured Candidatus Competibacteraceae bacterium | reverse complement strand
CTTTGAGGGGCTCACCCAATAAGCCTCCGGCTTTGCCGGAGGTCATTTAACTTGCAGTCGGGTTTTGCGGTCCAGCCAGGTTCCAAGGCCGTCAATTCGGCAGCAACGGCTAGTACCTCATCACAAATATCGGCAATCAGGGTTGCCCGGTGCTGGCGAATAACCAAATTGTTATAAGCCGTTTTATCGAGAAAATTACGTAAAGATTTTGTTAATTGGGAAATCCGCGGACGGTGAAATAACCATCTACCAAAAATACTTGTCACAGTCATTGGCGGTTTGACGTCAAGGCTATGCCAAACAGGCGGTAATGATGGTAACAGCCAGTTTTCGCCATAGCGTTCGCTATTGAGCTGGCTAATATTCTGCGGTTTGGTGCCACCAAACTTCTGCACGGCAACATTAGGATATTCCCGGTAGCCATGCTCCCAAAACTCCCCTTCACGGCGGGCCTCACGAGCGGCTTTGGCGGCGTCGCCAAAACGATCTTCCCGTATGGTGGTGTAGACTGAATGGACAAGGGTGGTTGGGAATAAGGGAGCGAGCAGGTGATAACCACCATCGGATAATGGAAAATACACTTGTTTGGCCAAGGTGTGCGAGGCCGGTGTGGTTTTGCTGTGAGTGATTTCAGCAAACGTTTGCAGCAAAGTTTCAGCTTCAACGGGATCATCTGACAATGCCTCCTGCATTGTCGGTTCAGCATTGCGTATTCGTGTGAGCAGGGTTTTACTCTCATGGCTTAGCTTGAGAAATGCGTATACGTCTAAGGCAGCGGCATTGCCCACCACATCATCTTCGCGCTGATTGTTGGTCAATGAATGGGTGCCGACCAAATGGTTCGGATATATTTGATACTCGCTAATAGATAGGTTAGTACCGCGGGCATCAGGATGCAGCGGTTTGATCGTATGGGTTGCTAACTTTATCTGGCTGACACGCCGGGCCGCATCTGCTAACCAAGCCGATAGTTGGTACTTTTCTGACAGATTTTGACGTTCGTCGTAATCGTCTTCACGCAATTTATCCAGTTTAGCTTGCAGACGAGCTTGAACAAAATTCTGCATCAGCTGGCGTAAGGCTGACGCCTCTGGGGATAAGTGGGAAAAATCCGCCATGAAGTTAACCTCCATATCAATTGGCGATTTAAGTGAGTATCCATTGCTTCTTTTTCAGGGAACAATAATGCCCCATGAAAAAGATTAATGGAAATAGTGCCTCAAATGCTAATTATTTTAAAGGTTGGGTATCATACTCGAGTCCTCGTTTAACTAATTTCCTAACTTTTATCCCGCCGAAAACCCAAAGCCGGATGGTACTGCCAGCTCGCTTGAGTTTCTCCGCTCCCCTTAGGAAGTTGCAATACGCCAAATTTTTTGGCGCAGTCGCTAAGTTCCATATCTTGAGCTTCGGCTAGCTCGGAGAGCGCGGTCAAGTAATCGGGCGCGCCCCAAAAACTAATCCGTGGACCACACACCGGATCGATGTTGATCAATCGCTTATTTGCGGCTGTCCAGCAATCATCGTCCTCGCGGTGAAATACAACTTTTTCTTCATCATCATCCGGTAACAAGGCAAAACGTTCTTCGGGTTGGCCTTTTCTAAAGCGCTGGGTGCGCTGCAGCTCTGCCGTTAAATTTGCCCGCGTTCGCCACCAAGATGGTACGGCTAACATGCTTTGATTGAGATCGCCTTGCATAAGGCTTTGCAAACAAGCGTGCTCCAAATCAACCAAATTATCATGGGGTTGCAATGGTTCATGGAGTACGATACGGGGTTTGGCGTCAATGATCCCTATCTGTTCTTGCGTTAAAAGATCACTGAGATAATGACTGGTTAACAGGGAGTCTTTATTTTCAAAACCAGGTTTGCAGAATGTCGGGATACCTAGGGATTTTTCTAAGCTCTTAACATTAGTATCCAGCAGATAAAGGTTCGGATTTGAATGATTGCAAGCACCAGGACGATGGCGGCGAATGCGTCCGGCTAACTGAATGATAGAACGCATGGAAGAGGGTTCGACAATGGCCCAATCATAGTCATGATCTCGCCCCACCTCGGTGACGGGCGAGCCAAGGATCAACATGATCTGGTCGGTTTCTGGATACGTATCCAGCAGTTGCCGAACTTCAGGATCTGCAAACACCGCCTCGGGTGTGGTGCGATTTAATAATCGATCCAACTGCTGTTCAATGGCGGAACGTATCAATAAGGGGTGACGAGAGTGATAAACACATAGATGAATACGGCTATCGGTTTCAGCGCCTAACGTTAATAAAGCGCAGGCTACATCGATGAGTGGGTCGATATTTGCCATGCGAAATAGCCCAAAACTCAACCGCTTGTTAGTCACTGGATCGGTTGAATGGTGCTGACGATGCAAACCATGCAAAAGGGGTATGACCTGCTCGGCCAGGTCGGCACGAATCTGTTTTGGTTCGTTAGCAGTGATGGCTACGGGTTTAATCTTGGCCAAACGGCGTATCTCAATACCTTGCAGTTTGTCTAAACGAGCATCGACAAAACTGTCATGGGCCTTGACGAAGGTGTCGCTATCGCCGTGGTCGCTGGTGTGTGCATTAAACTCATCAAACCAGGCGCAACAAACAGATAATGCTTGCCCCGGAATACCGCGATTTTTTTGATAGATTTTTCGTCCTGTCGTGTAGGACTCAAATAACCCCTGCACCAGGGCCGGTGGCAGGGTTGCCGATGACAGCAAGACTCGACTGCCCAACAGGCCCGCCCAATGTACCAAACGACTAAGCGCAGGCAGGTCTTCAAGTCCAAAGTCATCGGGTTCATCCAATACCAAATCAGAAGTCATCAAGCGCAACATGGGCACAATTTGATGGCCGCCGCGAATGCCTTCTGTGGCAGGCATCAAGTGGTCAATGGTACAGACCAAGACCGGCGCGTTTAGTAACTTATGGGCACGCGGGTTCTTTTCTAGCCAGGTTGTTAAGGGGCTTGTCTCTAGGCTGGACTCATAAAAAACATGGGTGTTATCCGGCAGCAAGTCTTGAGCAGACTCAGAGCCGCGTTGATTAAGTTCTGTTGGTGGTGCAGTTTGGTTCATTTCAAACAGCTCACGGACCGCCGCGCCGCCGACCATCACCGCTAATTCGTCCGCTCCGAGATCGAGACGTTCACGGTAAGCTTGACCGGTTTGCAGGGTTAAGGTACGCAAGCCTAGGGCAATGGAAAACCGTGCGCCCAACTGTGGATTAGCCAAGGCGTACATGATGCGTCCGTTGGCTAGGGTTTTACCGCAGCCGGTAGACGCCATGTTGATGCCAAAAAAGCCCTGTTGCTCGCTGCGCTGTTGCACGGCAAAAGCAAGGTCATAGGCTTTGTCCTGCCAGCGGAAGCGTGGCAGCTTAGTGCGTCGTTTAAAACCCTTGTGCTGGGCTAAACGCGGCAGCTGAGTGTTGAGCCGAGGTAACACGCCGGCGATTTTGCGGGCATGTTCGCCCACGCCAATCAGATGTTCATCCAGCCGCTGCTTAAGGGCTCTTGTTTCCCGGTCTGTGTTGGCGTAGAGGGGATAGTTTATATCGCCGTAGCGGGGATTGGCAGGTTGCATCGAATAATAATGATCCGCCAACATGAGCACTAACCGGGCTAAATGGAGGGCATAGGGATTTTCAAACCAGGAGGTCGTCATAAAATAAGGCCGCGCCAGCATCGCTTGTGCGCACTGACTCACTTTTTGCCGCCAACTGGTGCTGATAAAGGGTAAGGTTTTCTTGTCCAGTTTCCAACAGTCGGCGATTTCTTTTTCATTGGCATCTGCGCGGGCTGCATTCCAGTCTGCGGTAATCGGTACTGGCAACTTGTCCAACAGCGATTGCGTGATCGCTTTATCGCTGGTTTGCACGGGCAAGCGGTGATGGCTAACCACTAACCAACCAATCACTTGGGCTAACGGCGGCAGCTGACTGAGTTTGCTAAACGGGCTGCGGGCGGACTGCGTCATACCGTCTTTAATCAAACCATCCATCCAGCCCATATCGGAAGGCTTATCAGACAGATTAGCCAGGGCTTCGAGCCACGCTTGATCAGTTCGTTTACCGACAAAAGCCTCAAATAGCCGTAACGACACCCATTCGTGCCGATAAGCATCACGTAGCGGTTTTTTGCCGGTCAGCTTATGTTGGAAAGCAGCGCTGGCTTTGCCAATATCATGAAAGAGGGCGGCCATTTTGGCGAGTAACCGAATATCCTCTCCGCTGTGCCAGTCATTCTCATCTTGACTGCGCAGCACATCACGTTGGGTGGTATTGGTGGGTACTACCCCTTGCGGGTTAAACCGTTTAGCGTCACCTACGATCCAGATTAATTCGCTGTGGTCACGGCCGCGAATCCAATGACAGGCAACTGCGGTGTTGCGTCGAGCGGTTTTGCGAAGCAGTCGGCGTAGGGTATCGAGTCCTTGCTGGGTTATGGGTGTCTGCCAGGTTCGCTCACCCCGTCGCTCGGCAAATTGATCTAAAATACGCCGCGTTTCATTCAGCGCCCGGCCTGAACACTGGGAAATCAGCAAGATATTCATTGCACCCGCCCGGCCATTTGTATGGCAGTGGACTTCAAGGTGTCGATCATAAAATCCAGCGCTTCGGAACGGGTTAGGCTTTCAATACAGGCTTGGCGAAACTCTTGCTCTTCATCACCGCGCATGGCAGAGATAAACGCCTGGGGTAAGATCACGGCGTCTTTAACCAAATCGGCAATATCGAATACCAAACCGCCACGGCGGGTCTTGCCGTGCAAAACGGCTAAACCATGGGGCAAACCCAATTCCCAAGAA
>CAZGON010000282.1:0-4829 GCA_964527085.1 uncultured Candidatus Competibacteraceae bacterium | reverse complement strand
GCATCGCCGTCTTGTAGAAGGAATCCCCTCGGTTTAGCGAGGGGAGGATGTCAATGAAAGCACTTATTAATTACTAGTGTGCTCAAATTACACATTGTGTTCCAAATCAATGAAATATAAAATAAAACCGGTTTCCCCGGAGTTCTTTTCACGCCATCCGAGCTACTTGCTAACATCAAATCCTTCAGGAGACTTGACAAAAACGACTGTACGTGGCTCTTACACCGTGTGACTAAACATCTAATATCCTGGCGGCTCTACCTCTGGAAAAGTTGGGTTCCACAACAACTCTATTGCAACATCCACTGCATCTTTTTCATCTTTCCCTAAATAAACTCTAAATTCTGCAAGCTTTTCAAGCCAACTCCATTCAGGATCATGAAATGCATTTTTAAGCTCCGCTTCAAACTTCTCTCTATAAGCATCATTACCTAGCTCATAAACAAGATTATCAATCATCTCTTTTTCTTCAAGCTCCCATTCAAAAGACCTATCAGCCAAAGCTGCTTCTAAAACTGGATATTTATTCATCGGTTACGGATTCCTTAATGTTGGAAACATTGTCCTCAATTCCCAAGTATTCGTAGATTTATTCAAAATATACTTTGCTTCAACATAGCGTAAATTTTCTACTTTCTGTAAGGGACCTGTTGCTGTTTGCCCTTTTTCAATGCCAATAATACTTGGTGCTTTATACCCATAACCTAAATTAGTGTTAGTATCAGCTCTCACAATCAGTTGTGATGCATTGGGATTGACCGCCAATTTCGCATCAAGCGCTTTGCTAAAAGCTGGTGACCCAACATCAACTTTGTCTAATGCTATCTTCAGACTAGCGTCATTGTGAAATTTTGACGAAAGCTCTGGAATGAAAAGTTTACCCTTTTGTGCTTTTAACTTTGAACTAAAACCATCTGGAGCTACGCCTGTAAAAGCTCTTATCTGTAAAAGCTCATCTGACACAGATGGCCCATGCCTTTCGAGTGTATGTGCTTTGGGACCTGCTTTAAGCCTAGCGAGGTCTGCTTGGTTTAATTTATAACCGTCTGGAACAAAGAAATCACTGCCTGATCGATGGTCTGCAACTTGAGTCTCAGCAGCTTCTTTTGAAATATGTTGGAATCTATACGAGGCAAGCTTATCAGTTAGCTGCTCCTGTGTATCGGGACTGCGCTGCTCATCAAACTTTCCCTGCTGGATCATGACCTTCGGTAGAGGTGCCTCAAAGGGTCGCTCGGTATGCCAGGGAACGCTGGCTGTTGCGGTAGCGCCTGAATAAGTTGAGCTTTCTTTATCCGTTGGCTGTGCTGGGAAGACCTCTCGCCGGTTATCGACACCGGCTGGCTGTGCGGGAGTTTGTGTCTGCCAGGCTGACTTAGGACCTGGATTCGGGGTTGTGGTGCTGGTGGAGCTGGGCTCTGGCTGGGTGAGGCGCAGGTAAGCCTGAAAAGCCTGTTGACGAACTAGCCGGTTGGGTGCTTGCTCGACCTGTTGCCAAGCGTGTTGTTCAGCTGTGCGACGAGCTTCTTCTGCCGGGGAGTGAAACGCTTGACCCCAATGGGTTGATCGGGTTGACTCTGACTCGGTCTCTGGTAACGCAGCTGGCGCTGCCGTGGCCCCTGATGAAGGGCTGGATTCACCGATTAATGAGGCGTCATTGCCGTACAACATCTTGGTAAACAAGTCGCCCAGCGCTTTTTTATCAGCGTCGTTTAGCCACGGGGCGGTGGTATCAATCTGACCTAACGGTGTGGATTGCCTAGCAAGCGGGGTTAGCGTGAGTGTCTGTGGCATTAAGCGTGGAGGTATGATGGGTGATAACATAAGGTAAGCACTCGAGTTTAAATAAGCACTCACAATACCGCCATCAAAACACCGTGCCTATTGACCAAAAGACTTAGCCCAATAGTCGTAGTTTGTTACCAACACTGTTTATTCATTACCGGAGCAGTCAAACAGCTCGCCTTCCGATCCATGAAATCTAAAACCGGTTTCCCCTGATTTCTTTTCACGCCATCCAAGCTACTCTAGCTGAGGCTATCTTTTCTAACATAACCTGTTGAAAGCGCCGAACGGGGCTAGCGTAGCTTGTGAAAGGGGTGTTGGCGGCCCGGATGGCCGCCGTCAAGCGTATAGGGATGTATTCACAGCGTCCCCTGGAACAAGCTACCCAGCCCCGTAGTAACTCATCAAAAAAAGCTACTTAGAGCATTATTACAGGTCATTGCTACGGCGCAGCGTTGTTAACGTCGACGCAGCCATCACCGAGGAGTAACAGGTTCCTGCCGTTGTTCGTTGCTGTATTGTCAGTTGCTGTGTTGCCAATAACAGTGCTGGGACAACGGACAATTATCCCTTCACTTGAATTATCAAAGCTTCCAGAATTTCCTCGGGCAGTATTACCGCTAACAGTGCTGCCTACACCGGCTACTATCCCGGTCTCGTTGTTATTGGCAATATTGCCGCTAACAGTGCTGCCCTCACCGACTGTTATACCGGTGCCTTCAAAACCGATAGCAATGTTACCGGTTACAACACTGTCTTTTCCAACCTGCATCCCCACAGCTAAGGCACTGCCACCTATGCAGATATTATCACTGACAATGCTAGAGTCTTTAGCTTTTATCGCTCCACCGCCTACGCCCCCACCCGTCGAGGTAGTGTTGTCCCTAACAATGCTATCAAAACCAACTCGTATTGAGGCATTTTCGTCCCCGTTAGCATCAATGCTCTCGATAATCGCACTGTCAGTAGAATCGAGGTCAATGCCTATATTGAAATCTCTGATCGTGCCATTGCGCACCACAATGCGCCTGCGGTTTACACCTTTGTCCGTGATCCCATCCCCGTCAAAATCACCGGGGTTGGAAAGGACAAACCCACCTAGATCAAGGGTGACGTTATCGGCCTCGATCACCAGGCAGCCGCTCTCGCCCTCTGCAATAAGGTTTTGCGTCACCACATAGGAACCCGGCTTGTGGATGGTACGGCACTTGGTGATCTGCTTCGGTCCGTCGCCCCCTCGGTTCGGTTTAGAATCAGAGGCATAGGTCTGTACCGTTGAAATTAAAGCGACTAAAGATGTAGCTAAAATAGCGGTTCTAAGTTTCATATTTCCTTCCCCCTTTTTAAACCAACAATCACACCCTAAATACTACACTATGATTAAGGAAATACACACTTTAACTAAGGACCTGACATTAAAAACCTGACCGATAAAAGATGGTATTTACTTTTTCTTCGGAAGGTAGAGATCCGTAATGGTCCCCTCGAAAGCCTCCGCGGCCATCCCCACCGTCTCCGACAACGTAGGATGGGGATGAATGGTTTTGCCAATGTCGATGGCATCACAGCCCATCTCGATGGCTAAAGCTCCTTCAGAGATCAAATCTCCGGCATTGGAACCCACGATACCCATACCAATCACCCGCTCCGTTGCTTCGTCAAAAAGTATCTTGGTTAAACCTTCGTCGCGACCGATGGCCAAAGAACGACCACTGGCAGCCCAGGGGAAAACCCCTTTACCGTATTTGATGCCCTGAGCTTTGGCTTCAATTTCAGTCATTCCCGCCCACGCCACTTCCGGGTCCGTATAAGCCACCGAGGGAATTACCCGGGCGTCGAAGTGGGTCTTTAAACCAGCGCACACCTCGGCAGCCACATGCCCCTCATGGACGGCCTTGTGGGCCAACATGGGTTGCCCAATAATGTCGCCAATAGCATAAATATGCGGGACATTGGTGCGCATTTGTTTATCCACCGGGATAAAACCCCGTTGGTCCACGTCAACGCCGGCTCGCTCCGCAGCCAGACGGTGACCATTGGGGGTGCGACCCACCGCCACCAAAATACGGTCATACATTTCCGGTTCTGGCGGCGCTTTAGGGCCTTCAAAAGTGACCCGCAACCCCTCCTCTAAGGCTTCCACCTGGGTGACTTTGGTATTGAGAAGGATTTTTTCATAACGTTTTTCCACCCGTTTTTGAAACGGTCTGACAATGTCTAAATCGGCTCCCACCATCAGTCTATCCAACATCTCCGCTACGGTAATACGGCTGCCTAAGGCGTAGTAAACCGTCGCCATCTCCAGACCTATAATACCGCCGCCAATCACCAACATGCGTGGGGGAATATCGTGTAGCTCAAGGGCCCCGGTGGAATCCACAATCCGCGGATCTTGGGGAAGAAAGGGCAACTTCACCGGCTCCGAGCCTGCAGCGATGATAGCCTGTTCAAAACGCACCGTTTGCTCACTGCCGTCTGCCCCCGCTACCACCAAATGATGAGGGTCCAAAAACTGCCCTACCCCCTGGATGACCTGCACCTTGCGTTGTTTCGCTAAGCCTTTAAGGCCACCGGTGAGTTTGCCCACCACACCGTCTTTCCAAGACCGTAGTGCATCGATATCGATTTCTGGTGCTGCAAATTTTAGCCCGTGTTCAGAAAAATCCTTGGTCTCGTCGATAACTTTAGCAGCATGGAGCAACGCCTTGGAAGGAATACAACCCACGTTAAGACACACTCCACCCAGACTCGGATAGCGTTCCACCAGCACCGTTTGCTTACCTAAATCAGCGGCCCGAAAAGCCGCACTATAGCCCCCCGGACCGGAGCCTAATATCAACACCTCCGCCTGCACGTCCGCTTTGTTAGGGGCTTGGGCGACGGGGGCCGGCTGGGGTGAATGGTCCACAGCCGCCGTCGCGGGTTGCGCCGACGGTGCTGCTTTGGCAGGCTCTTTAGCCGTGGGCGCTGCGTCGGCGGTCACCGCCACGAGGGCAATCAGGTCGCCCTGAGAAATTTTATCACCCACCTTCACCTTGATTTCC
>CAZGON010000281.1:0-4855 GCA_964527085.1 uncultured Candidatus Competibacteraceae bacterium | reverse complement strand
ACGTAAGTTAAATTGTTCACGCAACAAGGCTAACAATTCTTGTTGGAGATCTTCCGAACTTTTTTGGCGCAGGTCATTAGCTTTCATTACATCAATGTCCGACTCGCGAATACAGTTTGCACTGGCAGCTTGGCGGCCGCCAAACGGAAAGCCTCACGAGCAACCGGCTCTGGAACGCCCTCCATCTCATATAGCACCCGTCCAGGTTGGACTTTAGCCACCCAATACTCTACATTTCCTTTACCTTTACCCTGCCGCACCTCTAAAGGTTTTTTGGTAACCGGCACATCAGGAAAAATCCGAATCCAAATCTTACCGCCTCGTTTGATATAACGATTGATAGCGCGCCGCGCTGCTTCAATCTGACGTGCAGTAATACGGCCTCGGGTAGTGCACTTTAAACCATATTCGCCAAAATTCACTTTGTTACCCGTGGTTGCAATGCCACGGTTACGTCCTTTATGTTGTTTGCGAAATTTCGTGCGCTTCGGTTGTAACATGCTAGTCTCCCATTGCCAAAAAAAAGCGAATTCGCAACGTCTTCACATGCGAAACCTTAAGGCAACCTCTGTAAATACTTTAATTTGCTACTTTTTCTGTTTTTGCTTCGCCTTGCTTGGGCAAACCGAATATTTCGCCTTTAAAAATCCAAACTTTAACACCAATGATTCCATAAGTGGTATTTGCCTCGGCAAAACCATAGTCGATGTCAGCGCGCAATGTATGAAGAGGTACTCGACCTTCTCGATACCATTCACTACGCGCAATTTCTGCCCCATTTAAACGACCTGCAACATTTATCCGAATACCTTGAGCGCCTAACCGCATGGCATTTGTAACTGCGCGTTTCATGGCGCGCCGAAACATGATACGTCTTTCCAACTGCTGAGCCACACCCTCGGCAACAAGTTGCGCGTCGATCTCAGGCTTGCGAATTTCTTCGATGTTAATATGGACTGGGATTTCCATCATTTCTGACACTTGCTTACGCAAAGCCTCGATATCTTCCCCTTTTTTACCAATTACGACACCTGGACGAGCTGTATGAATGGTAATGTAAGCCGTCCGCGCTGGGCGCTCGATTTTAATACGGCTTATCGAAGCATGAGCCAGCTTTTTCTTAAGAAACTTTCTGACTTTCAAATCTGTTTCAAGAAAATCCGGAAAGTTTTTGGAATCCGCATACCACTTTGATGTCCAGTCAGAAGCGATACCAAGACGTATACCTATCGGATGAACTTTTTGCCCCATCTGCGTATCTCTCCTAGTCTTCGGCTACCATCACAGAGATATGACTGGTGCGTTTAAAAACACGATTGGCGCGACCCTTAGCCCGCGCATGAACACGCTTCAATGTGGGGCCCTCATCCACTTGAATAGTAGCTACTTTCAGTTCATCAATATCAGCCCCTTCATTATGCTCTGCATTAGCTATCGCTGAATCCAAAACTTTCTTTATAAAACGAGCCGCTTTTTTGTTACTAAAAGCAAGTACTTCGAGAGCCCGACCCACAGGTTGATTGCGCACTTGCGCTGCAACAAGTCGTGCTTTCTGTGCAGAGATACGGGCATACTTTAATTTGGCCATTGCCTGCATATTTCATTCACCTTGACTTTTTATCCCCAGCATGACCACGAAAGGTACGCGTAGCGGCAAATTCACCCAGTTTATGGCCTACCATATTTTCATTGATAAGAACTGGCACATGCTGACGCCCATTATGGACAGCAATGGTTAAACCTACCATATTGGGTATCACCATTGAGCGTCGCGACCATGTCTTGATAGGACGCTTACTATTAGTGGCAACGGCCTGCTCTACCTTCTTACTAAGATGAAGATCAATAAAGGGGCCTTTTTTAATGGATCGTGGCACCTGCATTTCCTCGTGTACTTAAGCTTTTCGTCTACTACGTACGATCATTTTGTCAGTACGTTTATTGTTACGGGTTTTATAGCCTTTGGTAGGCACACCCCACGGAGTTACCGGATGTCGGCCCCCAGAGGTTCTACCTTCACCACCACCATGAGGATGGTCTACCGGGTTCATGGCTACACCCCGCACGGTAGGGCGCATACCTCGCCAACGCTTGGCGCCTGCTTTGCCGAGGGCACGTAAAGCATGTTCTGAATTGCCGACTTCGCCAATGGTTGCTTTACAATCCACATGAACTCTACGAACCTCACCAGAACGCAACCGCAGCGCCGCATAGGTACCTTCCCGGGATACAAGCTGAGCTGAAGCACCAGCACTACGAGCTAATTGCGCCCCCTTACCCGGTTTCATCTCAATGCAATGCACGGTACTACCCACAGGAATGGTCCGCAGTGGCAACGCATTGCCTACTTTGATAGGCGCCACCACACCTGACACTACCGTTGCACCTGCGTTCAAGCCTCGGGGCGCGATAATATAGCGACGTTCACCGTCCGCATAAAGCAGCAAAGCGATATGGGCACTGCGGTTCGGATCGTATTCTAGTCGTTCAACATGAGCAGGAACGTCATCCTTGTTTCGCCTAAAATCAATAACTCGATAATGGTGTTTGTGGCCCCCGCCGCGATGACGAGTGGTGATACGACCTGCATTATTACGCCCACCCGTTTTGGATTTTTTCTCCAGCAAGGGTCTATAAGGTTCCCCCTTATGAAGCTCCGGCGTCTTTACTTTGACTACAAACCGACGACCTGGTGAGGTGGGTTTTTGTTTAATAACTGCCATAATAAAAACCTAGCACGTTGCAAGAAAGGGACTATTCCCCTCCCATGAAGTCAATCTCTTGGCCAGCCTCAAGGCTCACATAAGCTTTTTTCCAATCGGAACGCTGTCCGCGAATAGCGCCAAATCGCTTGCGTTTGCCTTTCATATTGGCGACTGTCACAGATTTCACTTTAACCTCGAAGAAAAGCTCGACCGCCTTCCTGATTTCTGGCTTAGTGGCATCTAGGGCAACCCTGAAAACCACTTGATTATGGGTGTCGGCCAACGTTGTACTTTTTTCCGAAACATGCGGCGCTAATAAAATTTTTAATAAACGCTCCTGATTCACGCTAACCACTCCCCAACACGCTCCACAGCGCTTGTTGTGATTACAATCTTCTCATATCGAATTAAGCTGACTGGATCCAGGGTGGAAACGTTAGATAGATTAACCTTTGGTAAATTACGAATCGATAACTCAAGATTTCGGTCTAGAGCTTCTGTCACTAGCAATACAGCAGCATCAGCTGGAATGCCCAGTTCTGTAAACTGCGCCAAAACAAGTTTAGTTTTCGGTTCAGTTAGTATTAACTCACTAACAATTAGCAAACGATCTTGCCGTACCAGCTCAGAAAATATTGAGCGCATGGCGGCCCGATACATTTTCTTATTGACTTTTTGTTCGTGGTTTTGAGGAGCAGCCGCAAAAGTCACGCCACCACCGCGCCATAAAGGGCTGCGAATAGTACCGGCTCGAGCACGCCCAGTCCCTTTTTGTCGCCAAGGTTTAGTGCCCCCACCACTGACTGCAGCGCGATTCTTTTGTGCGCGAGTCCCGCTTCGAGCACCCGCTAGATAGGCAGTCACCACTTGATGCACTAAAGCCTCGTTAAAAACTTGCCCAAAAGCTTTATCTGGAACTGATAGCGTTTGGGTTCCACTTTGATTCTCACCACTGGTTACCTTCAGTTCCATCTCGCCCCCCCTTAACCCTGCGCTTTTACGGCAGGACGAATGATAAGATTTCCGTTTTTAGAGCCGGGAACTGCACCTTTGACTAACAATAGATTGCGATTTATATCGACTCTAACCACTTCAAGGTTTTGTATACTGCGCCGAACCGCGCCCATATGACCGGCCATTTTTTTGCCTTTGAACACACGACCCGGGGTTTGGTTTTGACCAATTGAACCTGGCACGCGATGGGAAAGAGAATTACCATGGCTATTACGCTGCCCACGGAAGTTTTGTCGTTTAATAGTACCGGCAAAACCTTTACCAACAGTAGTACCGGTTACATCAACTTTTTGACCTTCTGAGAAAACATCGACCTTAAACTCGCCGCCAACAACAATTTGATCCCCTTCCTCATCGGCAAGCCGAAACTCCCATAAGCCCCGTCCAGCCTCTGTGCTCGCTTTAGCAAAATGACCAGCCAACGGTTTCTTAACACGGCTTGGACGACGCTTACCAGTTGTTACCTGAAAAGCACGATAGCCGTCGCTTGCCAACGTTTTTATTTGGGTAACGCGATTAGACTCAATCTCAATAACTGTTACCGGTATGGAGACGCCTTCATCTGTAAAAATGCGCGTCATACCGATTTTGCGGCCGACCAACCCAATTGCCATTTTGACAAACCCCTAACTTTTTAAATTCTAATGATTGGTGAGAGGAAGGGTGGCAACCCTTCTTCACCTGAATTTATTTGTCTCAATGCTTATTCATTGATGACAAAAAATAAAACGTCTCGGCAGTGTAAAAACCACAAACTGGCAGAGCTAATTCAACTTAATCTGTACATCAACACCCGCCGCGAGATCTAATTTCATTAATGCATCGACCGTCTTATCAGTTGGGTCCACAATATCCATAAGACGTTTATGAGTGCGAATCTCATACTGGTCACGCGCGTCTTTGTTGACGTGCGGTGATATAAGTATCGTAAACCGCTCGTTTTTGGTCGGTAAAGGAATCGGACCGCGCACTTGGGCGCCAGTGCGTTTAGCTGTGTCTACAATTTCTCGCGCTGATTGATCTATCAAACGGTGATCAAACGCTTTAAGTCGAATACGAATTCTTTGTTTAGCCATGCCCCTTACTCAATAATTTTAGCGACGACGCCGGCGCCGACAGTACGCCCGCCCTCACGC
>CAZGON010000280.1:0-4905 GCA_964527085.1 uncultured Candidatus Competibacteraceae bacterium | reverse complement strand
ACGCTTACTGGAGACACAGCCTATCACAGGATAATTATCCAGAACTGACGTTAACATAGGTTGCTGTGGGGATTGGTGCCAAAGCGCCCGAGTAGAGGGCGCTTTTTTGAGTGGAAGGGCTTTGGCTGAACACATACTAGCGTTTGCACAGTAGTAATGACGCTAATTTTTAACCATGGGCCGGATGGCGCTGAAACCACCGTCAAGGGGTAAAATTTGTCCCGTAATCCAGCTTGCCTGATCTGACAGCAACCAGCAAATAGCCGCCGCACCGTCTGCCATTTCGCCAAACCGCCCCAGCGGGTACTGGGCTGCAATTTGCGCCTGACCCCGTTCGCTAGCCACCATATGCTCGGTCATGGGAGAGCGCATCAACCCTGGCGCAATGGCGTTAATGCGAATCCGATGGGGTGCATAGTCGGCGGCGGCGGACCGCACCAATGCCTCAACGCCACCTTTGGCAGCGGCAATAGCAGCATGATTGGTAACCCCCATCCCGGCTACCACAGAACTCACCAATACGGCAGCTCCAGGTGTTTTGGCTTTGGCAAGTGCTCCGGTAAAGGCTTGCAAGGTGAAAAAAGCGGTATCTAAATTGGCTTGCAAGCATTGCCGATATTTTTCCGCCGGAGTGCGTTGCAAGGGCGCAATCAAGGTATTGCCAGCACACTGAACCAATGCGTTGGGTGGCGATCCATAGCGTTCCATCACCGTAGTGATGGCCTGTTGCGCGGCTTCCGGTTGGGAGACATCGGCGCTGATAAGCAATGCTTCTGAAAACTCTGTTAATTTTGCGGTATCTCGGGATACTAAAGCCAGTTGCCAACCCTCGGCCTGCAGCCGCGCCGCACAGGCTTGACCCAAACCACCGCTGGCGCCTGTAATAAGAGCAAGTTTGTTCATCGTATTCCTCGTTTATGGTCATTTCCAATGAGTGACAACGGATGCTCGGCAGGGTTCGTCAGCGCTACCCAGCGCATGATTGTTAAACCCGTTTAGCAACGACAACAGCCAACGCTGATCCTTTGCCTACAATATGGGACCAAAACCGTGCCAGAAGACCTAGATTAGGTTGTCTGCGGTAAGCTGCATCGGATTTATGTTCTACTTCGTCGGCACAAAATTGTTCCAAGGTTTGATAGAGATCGTGTAACGCAGGATCAGATTTCATCATGGTGAGTTGGCGCTGGTAATGTTGCTCGACAAACTGCTCCACCGCTTCGATGGTCACATAGACGGCATGGGGTCCTATCAAGGTAGGCAACACGCCTAAACTCCAACCGGCTAATTTCCAGAGGGGTAATAAACGGGTTCTTTGCTGAGGCGTAAGCATGTTTTCCATAAACGCCAAATGGTCAGCTTCAGTTTTTAGATGATGTTGGGCAAACTGTCTTAATTCCCTTGAGCGGGTTACTGCTAGAATCCCCTGATAGATAGCCACCGCCCCGTACTCACCAGCATGATCGGAGCGTAGTTCAGCCAATAAGGCATGACTGATGGGAAGTTCATCCAATGTTATAGAAGCCATAATTGATCACCTTAATAGGGCTGTCGTCTAAACCTACACAAGGGAGAAGAGGTTTCACCCATCCCAGCTAAATGTAACTATAGTGACAGTTTTATGAGCATTGGGTTTTGTGCTTAGGAATGGTTTATAGTGGCAAGGAGAATTTTTATGCTGAAATATTAGCCACAAAAGAGGAGCGCAAAACTTCATGAAAGTCTCTACCGATTATCCTGTTCATGAACTCATTAGCACCCGTTGGAGTCCGTATAGCTTTGATCCGCGTAGTGTAACCGATGACGATTTACGTTCCTTATTTGAAGCGGTGCGTTGGGCGCCATCCTCTTACAATGAACAACCTTGGAGCTATATGGTCGCAACCAATAAGCACCCGGATGAATTTCAGCGCTTACTGTCTTGCCTTGTGGACCCAAATCAGACCTGGGCTAAAACCGCTCCCGTGCTTGTCTTGGCTATCACAAGGTTAGCTTTTACCCGGAATGGCAAACCCAACCGCGCTGCAATTCATGACTTAGGGCTAGCTAGCGCAAATTTAGTTCTAGAGGCTACGGCGCGGGGTTTGGTGGTTCATCAAATGATCGGCATTCTCCCCGACAAGGCCCAAGAGCTTTATGAAATCCCTGAGGGACACGAACCATTGACTGCACTTGCCATCGGTTATGCGGGTGATCCTGGTGCGTTGCCAGAGTCGATGCAAGAGCGCGATTTGGCTCGCCGATCCCGCAAACCGCTGCGGGAATTTTTATTCAGTGGAAAGTGGAACAACAGCTCATCATTGCTACCGTGAAACTAAGACGATGGTTTCAAGAAAACAGGGTTGCAAAGATTGGGTGTACAACAGTTGGCTTGTTAAAAACGTTTCAATTTAATTCCCATGGGTAAGTCTGTCTCTTTAGTCCTTAGTAGCGGCGGTGCCCGCGGCTACGCTCATATCGGCGTTATCGAGGCGCTTTGTGAAGCGGGCTTTGAAATACGCGCCATTGTTGGCTCTTCCATGGGTGCTTTAATCGGCGGTCTATACGCCAATGGCACTTTACCGGAATACAAAGAGTGGATTTTGAAGTTAGATTTTTTTGGCGTATTGCGGCTAGTGGATTTTACCTTTAGCGAAGCCGGTCTTATTAAAGGCGACCGGGTTTTCGACAGAATGGCCTATCTATTCGATAACGTCGCCATTGAAGATTTACCAATTTCTTATACAGCGGTGGCTACCGATCTTATCAATCGTAAGGAGGTTTGGTTTCAAAACGGCAGCTTGAAACAAGCCATTCGGGCGTCCATCGCGATTCCCATGGTGTTCACGCCGGTTATTTCAAATGGCAGAATTTTATTGGATGGCGGTATTCTTAATCCCCTGCCCGTGGCGCCCACTGTATCGCAACAATCCGATTTGGTGGTGGCTGTCAATGTCAATGCGTTGCAGAGTCACAATTATCCACAAGCACTTCCGGAAACCGAAAAGAATAAACAAGATGAGTTTCGTAATGGCCTGGCGCGGTTTCTCCACGGCGTGGGATGGGGCAGCTCCCGGAAAGGACAAACGCCGCCGATGATGGGTCGGTTCGAACTGATGAGCCGTACCCTGGACACCGTGCAGGAATCCCTCTCCAACTACAAGGTTGCCGGTTATCGGCCCGACGTGATGATCGACATACCGGCTGACGCTTGTAACTTCTATGATTTTCATAAAGCCTATGATCTGATTGAGCTTGGCCGAACCGTGGCCAATAAGGTTTTTGAGGATATGGAAAAACGCAGCGACCAGCGAGGTTCTTAGCCGTTTGCAAACTTTATGACAGCAGCCACCTAGACATGGAGAACCCGCCAAACTGTCCCCTTTTAAAAGGATGTCGACGGCCTTCCAGGCCGTCGTCAAACCTCTAGGGGCATAATTTAGTTCCTAGAAGTTTTCAAAAACCCCTCAAAAGTTAACATTATTTTTGACTAGCGGATGGTCCTGAAAAAGTAGCAATGGCTTCTAACTCCACCAACCAACCGCTGACTGGCAAAGATGCTACTTCGAGATTGGTCCGGGCTGGCCGAGTTGCGTTGACAAAAATAATCGGCTCATAGTCCTCGATGGGATGACCGGTGACTAAATCTACATTGGCGAAAAATTTCCGATAAGCACGGTTCCAGCCATCATAATCAGCACGTTCCTCGCCCGCTGGTGCTTCCAGATAAATACGCAAAAAAATCACATCCTCTAAACTAAGACCCTGTTCTTGCAGATTTTGCTGGATTCGATTTAGCGCATTGATACCTTGGGCTTCGGTAATAGTTACTTCTTCATCCAAATAGCAGTCAGGATAAAACGCCGGATCGATAAAGCGTTGAGCAGGGTCGTCAGGATCATCACAGTCTGCGAAAAAACTAGGACCGGTTCCGGCGCTGTAATAAACAGACACTTTTTTACCGACGCTGACGCCACTAGCCAAAAAAGGATTGGGGTTATCGGTCCCATCGGATAGAGGTGGAATAAAAAAATCCACTTCACGGGGATGGGGTTTATCGGCAACGCTTGCCCGAGGGGCTAACAGCGCCGTTACAGCCAGACAAACTGAAAACAGACCAAATGTAGTATATAGAGACAACTTTTTCATGGGTAACCTCTTCTTAGTATTTAATAAATCAAGCCGCTGTTGTAACTCGCTCGTGGATAGCCATGGCTGCCTTACGGGCTGACTCAAAAGCACCAGCCTGCCAAGCAATGTAATAACTCAAGCCATCGCCAGCTAGATAGACATTGCCATCAGGCTGATTAAGTAGATTGTATTCGGGGACCCGTTCACCGTTATCATTTGTAGGCCAGGAGACCCATCCGCCTTCGCTATATTGGGTTTTCGCCCAGTTTACTGAGAAAGAGTTTTCAAACTCGTCCAGATACGGCGCGCCATGAATTTTTGCGCCTTCAGTTAACGCCCGTGCTTCCCGCTCTTGGGGACTGAGGGCAGCGTAGTTATCTGCGGTGGTGACAAAGTTGTAGTAACCCACCACAACCCCTTTTTGACCCAGGTAACCGGAAGAAGGATACCAAATGGTGTTAAGCCCAAAGCCATCGGCGGCGCCCACATTGGTGGCGGTGATACCACCGTAGATTTTTTCGTCTTCTTCCCAAAAACGTCGTCCATATTGAAGACCAATTTTTCCAGTGGAAATGGAAAAAGGCACACTGAGCGCGTCGGTAAATTCAGGCGCAAAGTTGTTAGGGATGTTTTTCAGCACTTGCAGAGGAATGGTACATACACAATAATCTCCCCGCATTCCCCGGGAAAAGCCAGCACCCCGAGCGAAGTCAATCTCGACACCTTCACCGGTGTTATAAATCCGTCTTTCCGCACCTGTCATGAAAGATTCAAGAATAAAGTTGTTGATAAGGG
>CAZGON010000279.1:0-4916 GCA_964527085.1 uncultured Candidatus Competibacteraceae bacterium | reverse complement strand
GTCCTCATTCAGTTGGTTTGGAACCTGGCCGCGAATGTCATAAGCTTTAAAACACGATAAAGATTCCATCATATCCGTCACTGCCTGTCTCCATGAATTTTGTTGGAACGAACCCTCAATTTATCTACAAGAATGAGGGTTCGCAATCAATTAAGCAGTCTGTTAACAGCTATCACCTTGGCGTCCGTAGACATCATCAAAACGAACGATATCGTCTTCGCCGAGATAGCTACCTGATTGCACCTCAATGAGTTCTAAAGGAATGATGCCAGGATTTTCCAGACGATGTTTGGTACCTAAGGGAATATAGGTTGATTGGTTTTCAGTAAGTAGAAAGACTTCATCGCCGCGGGTGACCCGCGCTGTGCCGCTGACCACAATCCAATGTTCGGCGCGATGGTGATGCATCTGTGACGATAAGCGGCCACTAGGGTTAACCGTGATGCGCTTAACTTGAAAGCGGTTGGCATTGTCGGTGGAGTCATAATTGCCCCATGGACGGTAGACTTTACGATGATGATGGGCTTCTTCCCGGTGCATTGCTTTAAGCTGATTAACTACATTTTTTACATCTTGAACGCGATCTCTGTCAGCCACCAATACCGCGTCCGCTGTCTCAATCACCACAGTGTTATTGACGCCTAGGGTAACTACGAGACGGTTTTCCGAGCGAATATAGGAGTTCTGAGTATCCAGTGTCAGGGTATCTCCCTCGGCTATATTGCCCTGTTCGTCGCGGTTGCCCACTTTCCATAGGGCAGACCAGGCGCCCACATCATTCCAACCCACGTCCAGGGGAACGACCACCGCGTTAGCCGTTTTTTCCATGACGGCGTAGTCGATGGAATCACTGGGGCACTTAGCAAAGGTTGTTTTATCTAGACGCAGAAAATCTAAGTCTGCTTTTGCGGCCGACTGGGCCTGTTGGCAACTGGTGACAATGTCTGGTGCAAAGCGCTGCATTTCCTCTAAAAAGCTAGACACTCGGAACATGAACATACCACTGTTCCAATAATAGTTGCCGGATTCCGCATAGTGCTGAGCTGTGATAGCATCGGGTTTCTCTTCAAAACGTTCAACCAAATAACCGCTATCATTGGCTGACGGTTGACCAGCCCGAATATAACCGTAACCGGTCTCCGGGTTTTCTGGTGTCACACCAAAGGTAATCAATTTACCGGTCTCTGCGCTGCTGACAGCCTTAGTGATAGTGCGTTGAAAACCTGCTACATCGGCAATAACATGGTCGGCTGGCAATACCAACAAAATGGGATCATCAGCATCCATCATGGTCTTTGCATGTAAGGCGGCTATGGTTACGGCAGGCGCCGTATTGCGGCCTATCGGTTCGAGGATGACCGCTTTGGGCATGATTGCCAACATACGCAATTGTTCAGCCACCATAAAACGATGTTCTTCATTACATATGATCATGGGAGCCATGGCGTCTGCCATAGACTGAACTCTGGTTACGGTATTTTGGAAGAGTGTTTGGTCATTTAATAGGGGTAAGAACTGTTTTGGGTAAAGTTCTCGTGACAAAGGCCATAAGCGGCTACCTGTGCCGCCCGATAAAATGACTGGAATAATCATAGACTGACCCTAGGGTTACTGCGACCGATTGGGTAATAAGTGAAGCCCATCCTATGCATTTGTAAGGGGTCGTACAGATTGCGGCCATCAAAGATGACAGGATTATTCAGCTTTGTCTTGATGGTTTCAAAGTCAGGGCTGCGAAAAATATTCCATTCCGTGACTACGATCAGTGCGTCAGCATTGTCTAATGCCTCATAAGGCGTGTTACACAACACTAAATCATCACGATCTCCATATAACCGTTGCGCCTCATCCATAGCGCCAGGGTCATAGGCTTGCACGATTGCGTTAACGGACCAGAGGCTTTCCATCAGAGCTCTGCTGGAAGCCTCTCGCATATCGTCTGTATTAGGTTTGAAAGCTAGACCCCAAAGGGCAAACCGTCGACCTTCTAAATTGCTGTTAAAATGACGCTGAACTTTTTTAAACAACACCTGTTTTTGTTGATCATTAACGGCTTCTACAGTGCGTAGCAGTTGTGCATCATAACCTACGTTTTGAGCAGTACGAGCTAACGCTTTAACATCTTTGGGAAAGCAAGAACCACCATAGCCACAGCCAGGATAAATAAAATGGTAACCAATACGCGGATCAGACCCGATACCAACCCGTACATGTTCAATATCAGCATCAAGTATCTCGGCTAAGTTAGCCAATTCGTTCATAAAGCTGATCTTGGTGGCTAACAGGGCATTGGCTGCATATTTGGTCAATTCTGCAGAGCGTATATCCACTTCCACCAAACGGTCATGGTTACGGTTAAAGGGTGAATAGAGGATACGCAGCAACTCCTTTGTGCGTGGATTATCGGTGCCAACAACAATACGATCAGGGCGCATGAAATCATCAATGGCAGCCCCTTCTTTAAGAAATTCTGGATTGGAAACCACATCGAATTCAAAATCCGCTTGGCGTTTCTCAAGAACTCCTTTAATGGTTTCTCGCACCTTGTCTGCGGTTCCTACCGGTACTGTGGATTTGTTGACGACAACGCGATAGCCGTCCATTTGTTCACCAATG
The DNA here is from genome assembly GCA_964527085.1 of uncultured Candidatus Competibacteraceae bacterium. Classification (GTDB taxonomy): domain Bacteria; phylum Pseudomonadota; class Gammaproteobacteria; order Competibacterales; family Competibacteraceae; genus CAYRGG01. Next base: position 2,300 of record CAZGON010000279.1, on the reverse strand, counting down.
CTCCGAGCGACAGCAAGTACATGTTGGAGATCGGCGGAACCGTCTTCATCGGGTGGCGTACCGACGGCAATGAACTGAAACAACCCATGGGCAACGCCTTGAGATAGATCAGTACTAAAGAGGAGCCGACCACTATCAGCATTACGCTTTACCAAGCCATCCAAACCGGGTTCATAAATAGGTATTTTGCCTTTTTGTAACATCTCAATTTTGCGTTGATCTACGTCAATGCACAAGACGTCGTTGCCTACCTCTGCAAGACAGGCCCCTGTCACTAGACCCACATAACCAGAGCCAAAAATTGTTATATTCATATAAGATAATCCTAAAAATTAATGCGTAGTTGTAAGTTGACAGCGTAGCGATAACTAAAAGATAAATTTAAGTGTTTTCAACATATAGAAGTCATTGATATATTCAATGACGGGATCGTAAAAGATTGTTAAGGAAAAAATGCCTATGATTTTTTTAAAAATTCTAAAATATCAATAAGTTATAAATTTTTAAAATGCGTTTTATGGTATTCAATTTGCGTACCTGCCTTACTGTAGCACACTGACAAAACAGACTGCGGTTTTAAGATTAAAGGCTTTATTAAAGAAAATAATTTTGCCTTAAATATCGGTTTGGGACAAAGCCAACTCAGAGACTTTACGAAAGAAGCTATGCCCTTCACATTTAGCAGCTGTTTCACAGGTTATTATGGCTATTCTAAATTTTAGAATCAAAAGCGGATAGATAAGAGACATGGTCAAAACCCGTTTCGCACCCAGCCCCACTGGTGATCTTCATATAGGAGGCGCACGCACTGCTTTGTTTTCTTGGCTGTATGCCCGTAAACATGGTGGTCCTTTTGTTTTACGGATTGAGGATACTGACTTAGAGCGTTCCACGCCGGAATCCGTGAATGCCATTTTGGAGGCCATGACCTGGCTAGGGTTAGACTATGAAGAAGGACCTTTTTATCAAACCCAGCGTTTTGGGCGTTACCGCGAAGTACTTCAGCAATTGATGGCCGGAGGCATGGCTTACTATTGCTATTGTACAAAAGAGGAACTGGATGCGTTGCGAAGCGATCAACTCGCCCGTAAAGAAAAGCCTCGCTATGATGGACGCTATCGGGATTATCAAGGTCCTGTCCGGGAAGGTGTTGAGCCCGTTATTCGTTTTAAAAACCCTCTACAGGGAGAAGTGGTTGTCGATGATTTAATCCGCGGTCGAATTGTTTTTAAGAATACCGAATTGGACGATCTTATCATTGCCCGCGCCGACGCCAGCCCCACCTATAATTTTTGCGTTGTCGTAGATGATATGGACATGGGAATTACTCATGTCATTCGTGGTGACGATCATATCAATAACACACCACGACAAATTAACATCCTGCAAGCCCTCGGCGCATCCCCCCCCTGCTATGCTCATGTGCCGATGATTTTAGGGGCGGACGGAAAACGCTTATCCAAACGTCACGGTGCAGTGAGCGTTATGCAATATCGGGATGAAGGTTATCTGCCTCAAGCATTACTAAACTACTTAGTGCGGTTAGGTTGGGCCCATGGTGATCAGGAAGTTTTTAGTCTAAACGAAATGATTCAATTATTTGAACTTAAGAATGTCAACAAAGCGCCCTCGACCTTCAATCCTGAAAAGCTGTTGTGGTTAAACCAGCATTATTTAAAAGAGACCGATCCCTTGGATGTGGCGCGACACTTAAGCTGGCATATGGGGCAGTTGGGCATTGATCCCAGCCAGGGCGCTACCCTCGTGGAGGTCGTTAAAGCATTTCGGGAGCGGTCTAAGACCTTAAAAGAGATAGCGGAGTCAAGCCAATTTCTCTATCGAGAGTTTGAAAACTATGACGAGAAAGCCGCCAATAAACATTTAAACAAAGAAACCGAGCCTTGTCTTCTGCGTTTGCAGGCGTCTTTACAGGCTTTACCCGCATGGCGTGCTGAGCTGATCCATGGCGTAATCGGCGACGTGGCTGAACAGTTAGGGTTAAAAATGGGCAAAGTGGCGCAACCCCTGCGGGTTGCTGTGTCGGGTACTGCGGTTTCACCACCCATCGATATTACTCTGGAATTGTTGGGTCAGGAGCCTACTCTAAGCCGCATAGAACGGGCTTTACATTTTATTCGTCGCTGACTGATTAATGAATCCTGGTAGCACAAATTGTTTGTTTGATAGGGCGCGAAATACTTTATATCTATGTACCGATATTGAATTAAAATATTGACACTTTTTTAGTGTTGTTCTACCATACACAGCTCGTTTTTTGGGGCCATAGCTCAGCTGGGAGA
>CAZGON010000278.1:2536-4919 GCA_964527085.1 uncultured Candidatus Competibacteraceae bacterium | reverse complement strand
CCTTTGAGGGGCTCACCCAATAAGCCTCCGGCTTTGCCGGAGGTCATTTAACTCATCCGCCTGGCGTTGCAACTGGGCTTGATTTTGTTTGAGGGTTTCTTCGGCCTGTTTGCGTTCAGTATTATCCCGCAATAACTTCACGAAGCCTTGCAGGGTTCCTTTATCGTCCAGCAATCTTTCCATCACGCCGCTGGCCCAGAAGTGCGTCCCTCCCTTACGCTGGTGCCAACGCTCATCGTTAGCCTGGCCGGTGCGGGCAGCTTTGTCTATTTCCTGTTTGGGCACACCCGCCGCCTGATCTTCGTCAGTGAATAATAAAGCGACGTTCTGGTCAAGGATTTCTCTGCTGGTATAACCAAAAATACGCTCGGCGCCTTGGTTCCAACTGCTGATGCGCCCTTCAGTGTCGAGGATAAAAATAGCGTATTCTTGGGCGCGCTCTACCAGCAGCCGGTAACGTTGCTCGCTCTGTTGCAGCGCGTGTTCGGCCGTGCGCCGCTCGCTGATATCTACAAAAGTGATCACCACCCCGTCGATACGATCCTCCAGGGTGCGGTAGGGGCGCAGACCCATTTGATAGCTACGGCCGGTTTGGCTATGGACCTCCCGTTCGATGGGGGTCAGATGAGTCAGCACCTGGTGGGCATCGGCTTCTAAACCTTCATAATCAAGCCGGTGGGTCAAATCTGAGATAGGTCGACCACGATCACCGCTTTTGAGGTTAAACAATTCGGTTATCGACGGGGTAAAGCGCTGAATACGTAGTTGCCGATCTAAAAACAGGGTGCCGATTTCGGTGGCGGCCATGAGATTTTCAAGGTCGCTATGGGCGCGGGAAACCTCATCGAGTTTGGTTTTTAATTCGCTGTTAACGGTTTGCAGCTCCTCATTGATGCTTTGCAGTTCCTCTTTGCTGGTTTCCAACTCCTCGGCGGTGGAGCGGTATTCTTCATTGATGGATTGCAGCTCTTCGTTGGCGGCGCGTAGTTCTTCGTTGGTGGTTTCGTATTCTTCCCGGCTGTTGCGGAGCTGCTCTTGGGTATGGCGCAGCTCCGCCTGCAGCAACCCGAAGGTTTCGCTGTCCGCAGCGTCTATGGGTTTGTCGGCGGGTATTGCTTCGCCGCCTTCAACAAACACCACTAATGCCAGGCGTTCCTTATCCTTGCCGGGGCGTGGACGCACCCACACAGCCACGCGCCGGGGGGCGCCGTTGAAGGTGACCGGAATAAACGGGCTCAGGCTGGTTTCGTCGTTGTTAAAGGCGCGGTATAAGGCGGCCCGCAGTTCATGTTGTAGCTCGGGACGTGCTAGTTCAGTGAGGTCGCGGGTCAAGGGACCGGCGGGGGGTTGTAAATAGCGGCCAGCGGTTTCGGAGAGGTGTATCGCATGGCGCTGCTCATTGACCAAGATATTGGGTGGGGCCAGGTCTTCAAAGCTTTTACGTTGAACGGTGGTTTGCGCTGTTAGCTTTGGCGGTGCTTCCTCATGCTTAGGGGCGAGTTGAACCTGGGGTGTAATCGCGAGTAATTCTAGGGGCGGCGCTGGGCTGGTCGTTTCGCGAGCTTGAAATAGATGGTGGGTCTTGTCGAGGATGCGGAAATAAGCCCCTGCGGCGTTTTCCGAGACACCCAGAAACAGATAGCGGTTAGGTTTCAGGGCGTAGTGAAAAATGCCAAAAATTTGTTCTTGTAATTGCCGGTCTAGATAGATCAGCAGATTACGGCAGGAAATCAAATCGAGGCGTGAGAACGGCGGGTCCCTCAGCAAGCTGTGGCGAGCAAACAGCACGCAATCGCGCAAATCCTTGTTGACGCAGTAATGGTCATCTTCCCGAGAAAAGAACCGACTCAGGCGGGTTTCGCTGACATCCGTGGCGATGGCGGCGGGATAACGGCCTTGCCGAGCGGTGGCCAAGGCACCTTCGTCTAAATCGGTGGCGAACACTTGCACTTCTAGCCATTGTTCCCGTCGTTCCACCTCTTCCAACAGCAACATCGCTACCGAATAGGCTTCCTCGCCGGTGGCGCAGCCGGGTACCCAGATTCGCAGTGGCGTGTTGGATTTACCGTCGAAGAGGTGGGGAATCACCTGCTGGCGTAGGGCTTGCCACGCCGGTGGATCACGGAAAAAGGTAGTCACCGAAATCAGCAAATCGTCAAATAGTCCTTGCGCCTCCTCGGCGTTGTGGCGCAAAAAATCATAGTAATCGGTGAGGGTTTCTTTATGGTGAACCTGCATACGCCGGGCGATGCGACGCAGCAGCGTCGTGGGTTTATAATGGCTAAAATCGTGGCCAGTGCGGGCTTGGAGGTGAGCGAGAATACGCTTAAAGACCGCTTCATTGGCGTCGTCAAGTTGGATTGACGGCCTAGTGGGACCGAGG
>CAZGON010000278.1:0-2526 GCA_964527085.1 uncultured Candidatus Competibacteraceae bacterium | reverse complement strand
GTTTTCCGCAAGCGCAGTTTGCTACGGGCCAGCTCCCCTAAGCGCACGGCGAGCTCCCGCACCGGCAGTACCAAATCGGCAAGCCCGGTGACGATGGCCGCACGCGGCATAGCGTCAAAGGCAGCTTCTTTAGGATCTTGCACCAACACCAGTCCGCCCTGCTCTTTGATGGCTCTGATACCGAGAGCGCCGTCCGAGCCACCGCCAGAGAGAATCACCGCAAAACCATCGCCGTGTTGCGCCGCCAGAGAACGAAAAAAAGTGTCGATGGGGCTACGATGGCCACGGGGTTCTTCAAAAGTAAACGCACCCACATGGCTATCGGTGATCTCCAAGCGCCGGTCTGGGGGGATGACGTAGGCCCGGTCAGCCTCCAGCGGCACGTTGCCGCTGATTTCCTGAACCGGGATCTTCGCCTTACGGGCCAGGATCGATGCCAGTTCGCTGCGATGCTCCGGCGAGATATGCACCACCACCACAAAAGCTACGCCTAGCCCCTCCGGTAGCGCTTCGAAAAAAGCTTGCAGCGCTTGCACGCCCCCCGCCGAAGCGCCGATGCCAGCTACCGGGATGGTAGGCGCGGGCTTTGGAGTAGTTGGCTTAAGGGGGAGCATGATCTTCACCAGGCTGGCGGCGGGAAGGATGTTTTGAAGTAGCCATCATGGTACAGCGCTGTTAACGCTACTATCTCCTGGTTTGAATTAGCATTTACTCGCAGATTTTAAGGTTAAAAGTGAGTTTTAAGAAGTGGAAATCGCTACCTCATCCCCGGCTGTTCCTGAAATACTTCTGGCTTCTTGGGCAAACACGGTCATCTGTTCTAGGTCGGCCGCGCCGATGATGGTGGCAAAGGAGGCGTCTGCGGCGTCGCGCCCTGTACCGATACGCACCAATCCGCCCACCGCCGCCATGCGGGTGGCATCGAATAGATACCAACGGTCACCTAGATAGGCTTCCAAAAACCCGTGAAAATCCGCTGGTTCCAAATCCACTGCATAACCAGCCACATAACGGGCCGGAATGCCCAACGCCCGACATAGGGCGATGACCAGGTGGGCATAGTCGCGGCATACCCCAGCACGCTGGATAAGCACATCACAAGCGCTGGTGGTTTCATTGCTACTACCGGAGACATAGTCCAGGTGCTCATAAGTCCAGTTGCAAATGGCGGTTACCCGGGAGTAACCGGGCAAAAGATGCCCAAACTCCTGCCAAGCAAAACGCGCCAAACGATCCGACTCACAATAGCGGCTAGGGTTAAGATAAGGCAGCACCTGTCCTGGCAGTTGCGGATAATTTGTCTCGGGAATTTCGGGTGGATCATCAACTTCTGGGTTCAGATCCACCGTCGCCTGATAAGAAATCTTGAGTTCGCCTCCCTGAACCTGCAGCCTATAGGTACGATTTTGCTCAGCCCCTAAATGACAGATCTCATAGTACAAATCGGGTTCAACCCGCAGTGTTTCTTGCGTTATACGTTGATGGTCGGTGGCGGCAGCGGCGATGTTGAAAAGAAAACTGGTGGGCGCGTTTAACCGGTAGCCTAGCTCACAACTGACAGTGATGGGGTTCACAATAGCGTACCTTTTGAGGGAACATTGATAGAGGCAAAAAGCGCTTACTTCCCACTATGCTAATACGTTAGCCCGCAGGTATGCCATTTGTTTATTCTTTCCAGGTCTCGGGTAAGCATGAGGGTGTCTTCTAGCTCGGTTTGATCATTGTTTTAAAACAGCTTCTTAAACAACTTAATGGGATGACCTCTCTCGAAACGCTTCTAAGGAAGCGGCGGTGGCAGCTATTTTCGACAGTTTTCTTAACTGGGTAAGATCATCGAGCCCCTTTATATACTGTGTGAGGGCTTCAGGCAAGGTCCCAAAGCGTATTTCCAGTATGTCTAGTAAATCAGCGTGTAAATGTGCTATTTCTTCCTGGCGACCTTCTTGGCGACCTTCTTGGCGGCCTTCCTGGCGACCTTCTTGGCGGCCTTCCTGGCGACCTTCCTGGCGACCTTCTTGGCGGCCTTCTTGACGCCACGTTTCGGCAATCGTCGGCATGAGAGTGTCTCCTAACTCGGGCAAAGCCCGTTGTATGACCTGGTGTAAGGTGGTGTTATCAAGTTTATCAGTGCTTTGAGCGATGTATTTTAAAACGGTCTCAAGATAATGTAAGCCATCGGGTTGGTTGAGTACCTCCCGGAAGAAGGCGGCGATCTCCGGCAAGCGCTCGGCAAACTCTTGGTGAAAGATATACTTCAACAACCGGGTGGCTACTTGCAGGGTAGCCTGTCCCTGCAGCCGGGTAAGATCGTCATGGGACAAATCACACACCAGATAACGAAAGTCCGGCACAAAGGCCCTTAAGGCATCATCGGCCTCCACCAGCGCCCGCAGGTTCCATTCAGCGTTCCAACCCTGTTCCCCATGATACACCACCAACGGCACGATAGCCGGTAAGCGCGTGGGTTTCTTCTTTAACTCAGTGAGGTAAGCCCCCGGCTCTGCCGGGGGACTCACCGAGGTTTGA
>CAZGON010000277.1:0-4954 GCA_964527085.1 uncultured Candidatus Competibacteraceae bacterium | reverse complement strand
ATTTCCAATCAGTTTATCAGAAGTGTCAGATTAAATCTTAGCTAATACAATTAAAGTCACAGAAATTTGCCTATGCCAAGCTTTTTATCGGAAAAGCAATCCAGCGTCGACCCTCAAGAAGCAGCTCGCTACACTGCCCTAGCGGATACCTGGTGGGACCCTACGGGACCTTTCTGGCCACTGCATCGGTTAAACGAATTACGTGTCGTCTACATCCGAGAGAAACTCAGCCAGTTGTTTCAGCGCGATCCCCAAACGGAGCACCCGCTAACTGGATTACGCACCCTCGATATCGGCTGTGGCGGTGGCATCCTTAGCGAGTCCATGGCAGCTCTCGGTGCTGACGTGCATGGCATCGATGTGGTGGAGCGAAACATACTCATTGCTAGCCACCATAGCCAACAAAGTGGTCTGCCTATCCATTATCAAACCGTTACGGCAGAAGCCTTGGCTGAACAAGGCATCCAATATGACGTGGTACTTAATATGGAGGTGGTGGAACACGTAGCTAATTTAGCGGGTTTTATGGCCGCCTGCACACAACTAGTAAGACCCGGCGGGGTCATGTTTATCGCCACCATCAACCGCAATCTATTATCCTGGATAACGGCCATTGTGGGCGCTGAGTATGTTCTGCGTTGGTTGCCCCGTGGCACCCACCAATGGCGCCGCTTTCTGAAACCCCGTGAGTTGGAAGCGCTGTTTGATAATGCCAACATGGAGTTGATAGCGCGGCAAGGCGTGCGGGTAAATCCTTTTACACGGCGTATGGCCCTCACCGATTTTTTAGGGATTAACTATATGCTGGTCGCCATCAAGAAACCTTAGGTTATTTTTCAACCAGCGGTATTTCGAGAGGTTGTTTAACACTCACGGCGCCCCGTAGCTCACCCTCCTAAACCTACTGCCTAGTCCCAATTAAAGACACACTTAAATAAGGTTGTAACCCTTTGCCTGCTATATTAGCATAGCATGTATTAGAAAACACTAATACATAAGGTGCTAAAAATAATGAAGGAATACGATAAGCCAGAATTTGATGGATTCTCGCGGCTCATAGGGCGTTTACTAACCAATCCGCTGCCTGCGCTAATCATATTGGTAGCGATAACCATGGGTTTGGTGGCCCTATGGATTACCCCCCGGGAAGAAGAACCGCAAATCATCGTGCCCTTGGCCGATGTCCTTATCACAGCCCCTGGTTTAAGCGCACAACAGGTAGAACGCCAGGTGGCCACGCCGTTGGAGAACCTACTCTACCAAATCGACGGCGTCGAGCATGTCTATTCCCTTTCTAAACCCGGCCGTTGCGTAGTAACCGTGCGGTTTTATGTGGGTGAAGATCGGGAAGATTCGCTGGTCAAAATCTATAACAAGATCTACTCCAATACCGATCAGGTGCCAAAAGCTGTCTCCTCTTGGGTGGTTAAGCCTATCGAAATCGACGATGTACCCATCGTGTTAGCAACGTTGTGGAGCAAAGACCCGCAGCTTACCAGTGACTACGAACTACGCCGCTTAGCCGAAGAGGTCAAACTCAAGCTGCAGAGTATTCCCAACACCAACCGGGTCGATGTCAGCGGCGGTCGGCCTCGTGAAATTCGGGTCGAACTGAATCCGCAACGGTTGGCTGCGCGCCGCACCGCTCCCCTGGAAGTGCCTTGGGCCATCGACGTGTCTAACACCCTGCTACCAGCTGGTACCCTACAACAACAGGATGAAGCCCTGGTGGTTGAAGCAGGTCCCTTTATTCAAAACGCCGCCGAGCTTGAACAATTAGTTATCAACGTGGTGGATGGCGTGCCCGTTTATCTCAAAGATGTGGCCCAGGTGATAGACGGACCCGCGGAACCCAGCGACTATAGCTGGATTGGCTTTGGACCCGCGGCCCCAGCTGCCAACACTTATACCGATACCTATCCGGCAGTGACTATTTCGGTGGCCAAGGAAAAAGGCGCTAACGCGGTTTGGGTGGCGGAAGACGTCAAGCAAGTCTTGGCCCAGTTGCAACAGAACTTGTTTCCTCCGGAGGTGGATTATCGCATTATCCGCGATTATGGCCGCACTGCGGATCAAAAAGTTGGCGATCTGGTGACAAGCCTTGCTGTTGCTGTCCTTACCGTGGTGATTTTTATCGGACTCTTCTTGGGTTGGCGGGCGGCTTTGGTGGTGGGTCTGGCGGTGCCCATTTGTTATGGCGTTACTCTAGGCTTAGATTTTCTCACCGGTTATACCATTAACCGGGTCACCCTGTTTGCATTGATCTTGGCCTTGGGCCTGTTGGTGGATGACCCTATCACCGGCGTCGATAACATCGAACGCTATTTTCGCATGGGCAACTATCGACCCCAGCACGCCATCGTGGCTGCCATCGCTGAAGTCCGTGCGCCTTTGATCATGTCGACCTTGGCTATCATCGCCGCGTTTAGCCCGATGTTTTTTATCACCGGTATGATGGGACCCTATATGGCGCCCATGGCTTTTAACGTACCCATCAGCGTCATGGTGAGCACCGTAGTGGCGTTTGTCGTAACGCCCTGGCTAGTTTTTAAGCTGCTTCGCCAAGACCAACCCGAGGGCGAATACGATATTCAACGCACCTTCTTGTACCGGATTTATACCCATCTCATCGGCCCTTTGATCAGCAGTCGCAAACGGGCCTGGGTTTTCTTAAGCGTGGTTGCTATTGCCTTTGTGATTTCTGCCTTACTGCCCATGCTGCGACTGGTACCCCTCAAATTATTACCCTACGATAACAAAGACGAATTCCAGATCGTCATCAATATGCCGGAAGGCACGACCCTAGAACGCACCCAAGGGGTAGCACAGGCTTTCGGCGAGCATTTACGCACAGTCCCGGAAGTGGCCGAATTCGTCGCCTTTGTGGGCGTCCCCTCACCCATGGACTTTAATGGGATGGTGCGTCATTACTACCTGCGAGAGGGAAACCACTTCGCCGATCTGCGGGTCACCCTAGCTCCCCGCCAACGCCGTGCTCAGCAATCCCATGAAATTGTTTTGCGTATCCGCCAATCGTTAGAGTCTATTGCCAGCACTCACGGGGCAAATATTCAACTGGTGGAAGTACCCCCCGGACCCCCGGTAATCTCCACTGTCACCGTAGAGCTTTATGGCACAGCGACGACTTCTTATGAGACACTCCAAGCCGCCGCCGGTCGACTGACCGAACGGCTAGCCCGGGAACCCTTTGTAGTGGATATCGACAGTTCGGTGGAAGCTGAGCAAACCAAGCTCACCTTTATCACTGACAAGGAAAAGGCCGCTCTCTCCGGTATCGCCACGGAGGATATTGCCGGCACCCTAGCGCTGACCATCGAGGGTGAAAATGCCGGTTTTTTACAGATCGCCACGGAAGCAAATCCCCTACCCATTATTGTGCGGCTGCCTTTGGCCCAGCGTAGTTCTACCCAAGACCTTATGGATCTCTCTGTCAAAGGGCGTCCCGGGATAACCAAAGTGCGCGAAGAAAATAGCGTGCGGGATGCACCGCAGCCCTTAGTGCAGTTAGGGGAATTAGGTACCTTTAAACGCAGCCAGCAGGGCCAAACCATTTATCATAAAAACCTCCAGCCAGTCGTCTATGTTTTCGCTGAACTGGCCGGTCGACCACCCGCGGCGGTAGTGCTCGATGTAGCCGCCGATACCAATAGCGCTACCCAAACGCCCAAAGCATTATGGCAACGCACCTATCTCAGCCCTGGAGGCGGTGACGGTTGGCAGTTGCCCGATGATATTCGCGCCGTGTGGAGTGGCGAGGGTGAGTGGGACATTACCTTGCGGGTGTTTCGGGACTTAGGCATCGCCTTCGGCGTTGCCCTATTAGGCATTTTTGTGATTTTAATCATTCAAACCGGCTCAGCGACGTTGGCCGGTATCATCATGCTGGCCATCCCCCTCACGGTGATCGGCATCATGCCTGGCTTCTGGCTCCTTAACCAGCTGGGCGAACGGGTCATCGCCGGATTTCCCAACCCGGTGCTATTTACCGCCACGGCGATGATCGGCATGATCGCTTTGGCCGGCATTGTGGTGCGTAACTCACTTATTCTTATCGAATTTATTCATTTAGCCCTGAAACAGGGCGTGTCTCTGACAGAAGCTCTAATACAAGCTGGCGCTATTCGTATGCGGCCTATTTTTCTCACTGCTGCAACGACGCTGTTGGGGAATCTGGTGATTACCCTAGACCCTATTTTTAGCGGCTTGGCGTGGGCGATTATCTTTGGCATTGCTGCCTCGACCCTATTCACCCTAGCGGTGATTCCGGTGGTTTATTACCTGGTCTACGACCATCAGCCCAACCACGGTCTTGCCCAAAAGGAGGTGGTAATATGAAAACGTTTACGATGCGTATGCTAGGCGTGGTGGCAGCCATTAGCCTGCTGGGGCTGGTTATGGCTTATTTGGCGGGCTTCTTTGAAAGCAAAATCACCCCTGAAGCCTTGGTGATAAACAACGGTAAACCGGTGGGTAACACCATCACGGTAAAGACCGTCACGGTAAAGACCGTCACAGAACCTATCATCGAGCAAGCCACCGGCACCATCCGCGCTAAAAACGAAACCGTCATTTCAGCCCGTATCATGGCCACCATCGCGTCCCTTAGCGTGCGCGCTGGCGACACGGTAAAGACAGGCGATATCCTCGCAACTTTGGACAGTCGCGAGCTGGGCGCACGCCTGGATCAACAACAAGAAGCGGTTGCTGCGGCTCGTGCTAGGCTCAACGAAATCGAATCCAATTACAATCGTATTGCGCCGTTGGTGGCCAAGGGTGTAGCAACCCAAGCCGAATTCGACCGCGCTGAAGCAGCTTTACGCGCCGCCCAAGCGGAACTGGCTGGCGCTATGCGGGCTACCGATGAGGCCAATACGGCGCTGAGTTAAATGACCTCCGGCAAAGCCGGAGGCTTATTGGGTGAGCCCCTCAAAGG
>CAZGON010000276.1:0-5058 GCA_964527085.1 uncultured Candidatus Competibacteraceae bacterium | reverse complement strand
CCTTTCCTTCGCCTGAAGGCGAGGGATTTTATATCCCCGAAGGGGACATTAAAAACAACTTTGGACCATTTTGGTCATCACGCAATGCCGAGGATGACCTTGAAATTTAAAAATTACTTTTAAAACAAAAAGTTATTATAAATGGCATCGAAAATGTATATTACTCTAGTAGAAACACTGATCGTTAACAAATCTAAAATAGATTTAGGGAAAGACAGGAATATTAAGGATTCGGTTAAAGGATTAACCATGGCACAGGATGTGCCTTCGCCAGGAAATAGCCTTCGGGATTAATTAGAGCAGTTACTTATCTAGAGGGACTTTTGGATAAGTTGGAGCTAGGATGCTCTTCTCAGGGAACAGGTGACGTGTAACAGTAGCTTGTCAGGCAAGGACCGCCCGACGAGTTACTGTTCACCTATTATCATCAACGCAAAAATTCCCGGCTCACTTCCCGAAACAGGGGATTGTCAGATTGGTGTAGCCATTCAAAGAGCACCATCTCGCGACTGACCACCTGAATGCCTGCTGTGCGCATCCGAGCAAGGGCAAGTTCTTGATCATACGGTTGTCGCGATCCAGTACAATCGGCGACTACATACACTTCTTTTTCCATTTCTAATAATCCAAGCGCCGTTTGTAGTACACAAACATGGGCCTCGATACCCGTGAGAATGATCTGCTCGCGCCGACTCGTCATGATACGCTTTCTACAAGTGGGCTCTGCGGTACAGGAAAAATGAGTTTTTTCCATTGCCGTAAAATCTGGCATTAAAGCGCTTAGTTCGGGCACCGTATGGCCTAATCCTTTGGGGTATTGCTCTGATGTCAAAATAGATACGCCGAGGCGTATGGCAGCTTTTACTAACCAAACATTGTTAGATAGAACCGTTTGGGTGTCGGCAACTGCTGGCAGCAACTTCTCCTGCATGTCAACAACCAGCAGACAAGAACGCTTTGCTTCAACTAGCATGATGTAGGTCTTCAGTTATATAGTATTCATAGAAGAAAACAGACTATCTCGTAGGACAGCCTGCGGATAATTATTATCATAAAATTTTAGTACATTTGCGTAATGTCCTATCATTTAATATAGATTTCAAAAACCGATTTTAAAATAGCAAGACTTGACGCTTTTTTTAGCCTAGCGTACAACTCGATTTTTGACCGATTTTTTTACCATGGGAAGCCATTATGCAGGCTGATCGCATTAGTAATGTTAACGTTATTTCGCAGGATCTGTTATTGACCCCAGCGGAGCTGCATGAGCAACTGCCTCGTAGTGAACGGGCTGAAGCAAACATTTTGGCCGGCCGAGAGGCTATTCGTAATATTTTAGATCGGCAGGACCCGCGGCTCTTTGTGGTGGTGGGGCCTTGTTCCATTCACGACCTAACAGCGGCCCATGACTATGCCCAGCGCCTCAAGTCCTTAGCCGATGAGGTCAGTGACACGCTGTTGGTGGTTATGCGGGTCTATTTTGAAAAACCACGCACCACAACAGGTTGGAAAGGTTTGATCAATGATCCCCATCTCGATGACTCTTTTCATGTGGAGGAAGGCTTACAGATTGCCCGTAAGCTGTTGCTGGAATTGGCGGAGATGGGTTTACCGACCGGTACCGAAGCCCTCGATCCCATTACCCCCCAATATATTTCGGATTTAATTGCCTGGACTGCGATTGGTGCCCGCACCACTGAATCACAAACCCATCGCGAGATGGCCAGTGGCCTGTCGACGCCGGTTGGCTTTAAAAACGGTACCGATGGCAGTTTAAAAGTGGCGGTCAACGCCCTCCAGTCGGCTGCTAGACCCCACAGTTTTCTCGGCATTAATCGAGTGGGGCAGAGCGCCGTTATTCGTACAGCGGGTAACCGTTACGGTCATGTGGTGTTACGCGGCGGCGATAAACCCAATTACGATACCGTCACCATCACCCTCTGCGAGCAGCAGTTGGAAGCAGAAAATCTGCCTGCTAATATCGTTGTAGACTGTAGTCCTGCTAATTCTAATAAAGACCCCATGTTGCAACCCCTAGTGATGCGCGATTGCGTACATCAGATTTTAGAGGGCAATCAGTCTATCGTCGGTGTTATGATTGAGAGTAACCTAGAGGCAGGTAACCAACCCATTCCAGCAGATAGATCGCAATTGCACTATGGCGTTTCCGTGACCGACCCCTGTGTTGACTGGTCTACCACCGAAAAAATGCTCCGGGAAGCACGAGAGAAGCTACGGGACGTATTGCCGAGGCGTCTAAGATAATCTTATTGCGACAACCTATCTTGTAGAAAAGCCATCAGTTGGGCCTGGGCGACGACGCTGCTTTCACTGTCCCGACGTCCTTTGTACTCCACCTGGCCGGCGTCCAGGTGGCGATCGCTGAGTACTAAGCGATGTGGAATGCCGATCAGCTCGGCATCGGCAAACATGACCCCTGCGCGTCCCGCCCGGTCATCCAGCAGTACTTCAATACCGGCAGCCAGGAGTTGTTGATAAAGCGCCTCGGTGGCCTCTCGTAAGCGTTGCGATTTATGAGCATTAACCGGTATTAAGCTTACCTGAAAGGGCGCCATGGCAAGGGGCCAAATGATGCCGTAGTCGTCGTGATGCTGTTCAATGGTAGCCGCCACTACCCGCGACACACCGATCCCATAACAACCCATCAGCACCGTTTGGTTATGACCCTGTTCATCCACCACTGTGGCATTCATGGCGGTGCTGTATTTATCGCCTAATTGGAAAATGTGCCCCACCTCGATACCCCGGGCGATGGACAACACACCCTTGCCATCGGGGCTAGGATCTCCTGCCACCACGTTGCGCAGATCTGCAATGGCGGGTTCTGGTAGATCCCGCCCCCAATTGACGCCGGTGAGATGAATATCATTTTGATTGCCGCCACAGACAAAGTCAGCCAGTTGTCCAGCGGCGCGGTCCGCCAGCACTGGAATAGTAAGCCCAAGAGGGCCTATAGAACCTGGGTTGCAGCCTGTCACTTGACGTATCTGCTCATCACTGGCAAAGCGCAAAGGCGCGGCCACTTGAGGCAGTTTCTCTGCTTTGATGGTGTTTAACCCATGATCGCCCCGCAGACAAAGCGCCACCAGGCCACCCTCGTTGCCCTCAACCAGCAAGGTTTTGAGAGTTTGTTGTGAATTCACTTTGAGGAAAGCGCTCACCGCTGTAATAGTATGTTGTCCGGGTGTTTCAACCCGCTGTAGAGGAGCTGTAGGTGAGGGCCGTTCAGCGGTGGGGGCAAGCGCCTCGGCCAGCTCCACATTGGCGGCGTAATCACTTGCCGAAGAAAACGCGATGGCGTCTTCGCCGGATTCCGCCAAGACATGAAATTCTTGGGAACGGTTGCCGCCGATGCTGCCACTATCCGCTAATACAGCACGAAAATTCAGTCCCAGACGGGTAAAAATGCGCTGATACGCCTCATGCATAGCTTCGTAGCTTTGTTGCAGGGAGGCTTGGTCCACGTTAAAAGAATAGGCGTCTTTCATCAAAAATTCGCGAGCCCGCATAATGCCGAAGCGAGGCCGGACCTCGTCGCGGAATTTTGTCTGAATTTGATAATAGGTCACCGGTAGTTGTTTATAGCTGCGTATTTCTCCGCGCAAAAGATCCGTGATCACCTCTTCATGGGTAGGGCCAAAACAGAAATCCCGCTCATGACGGTCCTTGAGTCGCAGTAATTCGGCACCATATTGTTCCCAGCGTCCAGATTCTTGCCACAGCTCGGCAGGCTGAATGGCGGGCATCAGCATTTCCAATGCGCCGCTACGATCCATTTCCTCCCGGACAATCGCTTCCACCTTGCGCAACACCCGCAGACCCAAGGGTAGCCAGGTATACACGCCTGCGGCGAGTCTGCGGATAAGTCCTGCCCGCAGCATCAGTTGGTGGCTAATAATTTCAGCGTCGGCCGGTGTTTCTTTAAGGGTAAACAGAGGGAATTGAGATGTGCGCATGGTTTTTAGACAGTAAAGTTGTAAAGTCGTCGATACGCCAGTTTTTAGCTCTGGCGTATGACAAGTTTAACCTTACTGTTTGGGGTTCGTATAGGGTCGGATATAAAAGCAAAAGCGTTATGGCGAGCAATATTGATCTAAATAATGCTGCTGTTCCTCTACTGCTGCTTGCCGATCTGCGCCGCTAAGAGGGACGCGATTGCCCTCGTTATCGATGCGAACTGGGTTTGCGCTGGTGGCTAAAATCTCTAAATTCTTTTTTGTCATCTCACAGTTTTCGGTGAGTTGTGCGACTTGTTTGCCGTTCTTTGCCTGGGCAACTGGGCGCTCCTCGTCCAACGCCTTCACTTTTTCTCGTAGCTGCTGCATAGTTGCTGCAGGATCATACTGCGATCCTGTCGGTTTTTGCAGGGCTTTATAAATAACGCCTTGAGGCGGGGGCGTGTCGCGGTACTGGACGGCTCCTTTGTCGTCTACCCACTTATAAACACCTGCTCCTAAAGCAGCGAAACTACAACTTGCTAGAGCAAGCATAAGCATTATTTTTTTAAACATGGGGATCTCCATTCCAGTGCAATTGCAACAGTATAGCGAGCTTATCTAGTTGCTATCGCTGCAAATTCTGCGCCATGATAGTTTGATCTATGACGTTTGGCAGCTAGGTGTCGTTTGCTAGTGACAGAGCCTTTAAACAGCTAAGCCAAGCTAGCGCATTCTCAAAAATTAGCCGTATTGCCTTGCAAGTGCATAGCTTTGCTGGGCCACGGGGCGTTACAGTCCGGCCATTTGTTGTATACTTTGGTTTTTTAAGGTTAAAAAATTTTCCTATCGAGTGAAGACTGGGTTAAACTAAACCTCATTTTGCCTGCCCTAACAATAGCTTTAAATAACGGAAACCTATTTTTGATATTTTGCAGGTGAAAAACAGCGTTTTTCCCCTTGCATAAAACATTACCCGCAGTGGTCAATAGTTGAGTTAATGAATAGAATTATTACCGCATTTTTAACCTTTGCCATGAGGAGCTCAGCCCTATGGAGCTAACCGGTGCCGAGATTTTCGTTCGCTGCCTCAAGGAGGAGG
>CAZGON010000275.1:0-5071 GCA_964527085.1 uncultured Candidatus Competibacteraceae bacterium | reverse complement strand
CCCGTTATGTGGCTAAAAATATCGTTGCCGCGGGTCTTGCCGAGCGTTGCGAAATTCAAGTGTCTTACGCCATCGGCGTCGCCGAACCCACCTCTATCGCTGTGAATACCTTTGGCACCAACAAAATCGACGAAGAGCGTTTAGAGGAAATTGTCCGCGGTCATTTTGATTTACGCCCTTATGGGTTGACTACCATGCTCGACCTGATTCGACCCATCTATAAACGCACGGCTGCCTATGGGCACTTTGGCCGTGATGAAGATGTCTTTACTTGGGAGCGTACCGACAAAGCCGAGGCTTTGCGGGATGCTGCCGGTCTTTAAAAAATTTTCAATTTTAGGAGTCTATGGCCAATGAGTAGCCAACCCTTACCTAAGAATTTACCTGATTACAAAGTTGCTGACCTGAAGCTGGCCGACTGGGGTCGTCGTGAAATCGCTATCGCCGAGACAGAAATGCCGGGTCTTATGGCCATCCGCAAGGAATACCAAGCTAAACAACCCCTCAAAGGCGCCAAAATCGCTGGTTGTCTCCATATGACCATTCAAACCGCCGTACTGATTGAAACCCTGATCGATTTAGGGGCGGAG
Organism: uncultured Candidatus Competibacteraceae bacterium; assembly: GCA_964527085.1. Taxonomy (GTDB): domain Bacteria; phylum Pseudomonadota; class Gammaproteobacteria; order Competibacterales; family Competibacteraceae; genus CAYRGG01. The sequence goes on along the minus strand of CAZGON010000275.1, from coordinate 4,481 downwards.
GTACGCTGGTCTTCCTGTAATATTTTTTCCACCCAGGATAATGCCGCCGCTGCCATTGCTGCCGCCGGCATCCCGGTGTTTGCCTGGAAAGGCGAGAGTGAAGAGGAATTTTGGTGGTGTATTGATCAAACCATTTTTGGTCCCAACGGTTGGCAACCCAATATGATTTTGGACGACGGTGGGGATTTAACCCAGGTCCTCCACGAAAAATACCCAGACCTTCTTAAGAATGTGCGGGGTTTGTCGGAGGAAACCACCACCGGTGTGCATCGTCTTTATGAAATGGCGAAGACAGGCGCATTGGCGGTTCCTGCCTTTAATGTGAATGACTCCGTCACCAAATCAAAATTCGACAACTTATACGGCTGCCGTGAATCCCTGGTAGATAGCATCAAACGCGCCACCGACGTGATGATTGCAGGCAAAGTTGCGGTGGTTTGCGGATATGGCGATGTGGGCAAAGGCTCTGCGCAATCCTTACGGGGTTTAAGCGCCACCGTATGGGTCACGGAAGTTGACCCCATATGCGCCTTGCAAGCCGCTATGGAAGGACATCGTGTGGTCACCATGGAGGAAGCAGCGCCCTTAGCTGATATTTTTGTGACAGCCACCGGAAATGTCAATGTTATCAATCATGATCATCTAAAGGCCATGAAGGATCAGGCCATTGTTTGCAATATTGGTCATTTTGATTCGGAAATTGACGTTGCATCGCTACGCCAATACACCTGGGAAAATATCAAACCCCAAGTGGATCATATTATTTTTCCGGATGGCAAACGGTTAATCCTATTGGCTGAAGGGCGTTTGGTAAATCTTGGTTGCGCCACCGGTCACCCTAGCTTTGTGATGTCTAATTCGTTTACTAATCAAGTATTAGCCCAGATTGAACTATGGAATCACAGCGACCGTTACACCAATCAGGTCTATGTGCTGCCCAAACATCTGGATGAGAAAGTCGCTCGTCTGCACCTGAATCGAGTCGGTGCTCACCTTACCGATCTTTCTCAGGAACAAGCTGATTACATCGACGTGCCCGTTGAAGGCCCCTATAAACTCGATAGTTACCGCTATTAATCTTTGCTGCCCCCGTTATGGGGGCACTTTTTTGTTGAACGCTTATGAACTCTCAACAGCAGCATCCACAAATTTTTAGTTGTGAATTTTTCCCCCCGGCAGATCAACAAGGTCTTGCCAAACTGCGTGATACACGCATCCAGTTAAGACGGCTAAATCCGGCTTTTTTCTCGGTAACCTATGGCGCTGGCGGCTCAACCCGCGATCGTACCATCGAGTGCATATTGGATATTCAGGCCAATGAAACGGTAGAATCTGCGCCCCACTTGACCTGTATTGGTTCAACCAAAGAAAGCATTCGTGAATTACTCGAAAAATATCAAAATCATGGCATTCGCCGTCTCGTGGCCTTGCGAGGTGATCTACCCTCAGGGATGGGATTGCCTGGTGAATTACGTCACGCCAACGACTTAGTAGAATTTATCCGGGCTGAAACCGGCGCCCATTTTCATATTGAAATTGCGGCTTATCCAGAATTCCATCCCCAGGCGCCTGACGTAGAACACGACCTAGTCAATTTTCAACGCAAGGTAGACGCGGGCGCTAACAGCGCCATCACGCAATATTTTTATAATATCGACGCTTATTTTAATTTTATCGATCATTGCGAGAAGCGAGGCATAGATCTGCCGATTGTTCCTGGCATTATGCCGATTACTAACTATACTCAATTAGCACGGTTTTCTGATACTTGCGGTGCTGAAATTCCTCGTTGGATTCGGAGACGCTTACAAAGCTATGGTAATGATTTAGTTTCTATCCGTGCGTTTGGCGCCGACGTGGTTACCGATATGTGCCGCCGTTTGCTAGAACAGGGTGCGCCAGGGCTACATTTTTATACCATGAATCGGGCAGAGCCTACGCTGACTATCTGGGATCGCCTGGGACTATCTCGAGCGCACCAGGAACCTATCAATTCATCATCACCTGTTCGATATATTGCCTGATTTTTAAAACAACTACCCTAATAGGTAGGCGTTCCATCCCCTTACCATAATATCAATTAAGGTCAAAACCTGATGAAAGCTGCGCAACTTTTCATCGAATGTTTAGAAAACGAGGGCGTGCACCTTATCTTTGGTATTCCAGGGGAAGAAAATCTGGATATCATGGAGGCCCTGCGAGATAGCCGCCAAATTCACTTTATCACTACCCGACATGAACAAGCAGCGGCCTTTATGGCCGATGTTTACGGGCGTTTAACCGGCAAAACAGGGGTGTGTTTAGCCACCTTAGGACCTGGCGCCACCAACCTAGTGACGGGTTTTGCCGATGCCAATATGGATCGAGCACCCATCGTCGCCCTGGCTGGTCAAGGCGCCACCACTCGGATGCACAAAGAAAGCCATCAGGTGCTAGACCTAGTAAACCTGTTTGCCCCTATCGCCAAATACAGTGTAGAAATACGCGAACCCGAAATCATCCCCGAGGTGGTTCGTAAAGCCTTTAAGAACGCCGCCGCGGAAAAACCCGGCGGCAGTTTTATTTCATTTCCCGAAAACATAGCGCAAGCGGATATCGACGGTAAAGCACCCCTCAAGGTACAAAGTCCCACACTGCCTATACCCCCTCAGAACAAAATTCTGCAAGCCGCTGAAGTGATATCCCAGGCGCGGTTTCCCATCCTCATGGCTGGCAACGGTGTGATTCGCGCCAAGGCCGCTCAGGCTTTAGTCGCCTTTGCAGAACAGCTCAACATTCCCGTCGCCACCACCTTTATGGCCAAGGGTGTTATCCCTTCTTCTCACCCCCTCTCTTTAGGCACCGTTGGGTTGCAGGCCCATGATTACGTAGCCTGTGGTTTTGATCGCGCTGATATGGTGATCTGCGTTGGCTATGATATGGTGGAATACCATCCTCACTTATGGCATAGCGATAAAAATAAAAAAATCATTCATGTGGATATGAGTGCCGCAGAAGTCGACGAGCACTATGTGCTGGAGTGCGGTGTGGTGGGTGATATTTCGGCTGGTCTAGAAAGTATAGCGTGTGCCGCGAAACCTCACGACGGCCAACATGCCACGGTATTGCGGGAAACCATCGCTGAAGCATTCAAGGCTTATGCAACGGATTTAAGCTTTCCCGTCAAACCCCAAAAAATTATTTGGGATCTGCGGCAAGTTTTAGCCCCGGAGGATATCGTCGTTTGTGATGTGGGCGCCCATAAACTTTGGATGGCGCGTATGTATCAAGCGGAACAGCCTAACACCTGTATTATCTCCAACGGCTTTGCCGCCATGGGTATCGGCGTACCTGGCGCTATTGCGGCAAAGCTCGCTTATCCTGACCGGGTTTCCTTGACGGTTACCGGCGATGGTGGCTTCCTGATGAACTCGCAGGAAATAGAAACTGCTTTGCGTATCGGTGCCCCAATAATCATACTGGTCTGGAACGACAGCGGTTACGGAGTTATTCAATGGCACCAACAGCGTCGCTTCGGACACGATGCTTTTATCCGCTTTAATAACCCGGATTTGGTCGCCTATGCAGAAAGCTTCGGCGCCAAAGGTTATCGAGTCCAAAAAACTGAAGAATTATTACCCACCCTTAAACAAGCCATTGCAGACAACACAGTAGTTTTAATCGACTGCCCGGTGGATTATTCGGAAAACATGAAACTGACGGAACAACTAGGAAAACTGGTCTGCCCTACTTAGTTTATTTTCTAAAAAGGACGCATATTGGGCATGTGATATAGTGCCAAATATCAATCTTTGCTGTGACGATGGGGCAAAAACCATGGCTCAAATGACAATGCAAGTTCCAGAGGAATTAGCGAAACAAATTTGACCTATCCGCACCTGGTTACCTACCATTATTGAATTAAGCTTAATCAGAGAATAGAGGTCAAAATAGTAAAATAGGGGTCAATAAAATAGGGGTCAAGTGTCATATTAACAAATTAGTTTAGTGCATAAACTAAAGTGAGAATCACAACCAGCAATATGATACTTGACCCCTTTACCTGCCTCTTGATGGCCGGACGAATCTGTATAGAGAATATATTGATGATAAGTACCAGGCAAAATCTCCCGATAACCCACTTGTATTCTTTCCATTTAAGCTACCTAATTTAGAATATTTGTTTGTTAATGTAATGAGCTTTAACCACTGTAACGATTTTCTGTTGATAACTAGTATTGTATTAACTCAATAAACTGAAATTGAAAATAAAGTTTTCTGAAATCAGAAATACCAAACAGCATAATATCGTCACATTGATTAAATTTTTTCTGTAAAATTTTCTATTTTTACTTCAAAAAAATTTAATTTTTTTGACTCTAAGGTTTAGTTAATTCATAAACTTGCATAACCTTCTATTACTGCTTTTACTATAAAAGCAAATACCTAAAACCGTCTTTCCGCACCTGTCATGAAAGATTCAAGAATAAAGTTGTTGATAA
>CAZGON010000274.1:0-5093 GCA_964527085.1 uncultured Candidatus Competibacteraceae bacterium | reverse complement strand
GACGCTGGGTGATGAAATCGGCGAAGCGCGTATCTCCCAACGTCTGACGGATTCCCCGGCCTGTTTAGTGGTGGATGAACATGCCATGAGCGGCCATTTAGAGCGTTTGTTGCGGGAAGCTGGTCAGCCAGTACCGGAAACCAAACCTCATTTGGAATTAAACCCCTCCCATCTTCTAGTCACCCGACTCAAGGAAGAACAGGATAAAGAGCGGTTTTCCGAGTGGACCCATTTGCTTTTTGAACAAGCCATGTTAGTGGAGGGAGGTCAATTGGAAGATCCCGCGCGTTTTGTGCAACGGCTTAATAAGATGTTGTTGACCCTAACTCAGTAACTTCATTGCAACATTATCTATTTCAAGTGTTAGGTGCTTGTAAAGGAAATGTTGGCGGTATGGAATTGGCCGTCAAGCGTACAGGGATGTATTTACAGCGTTTTCCGGATGGAAGCACCTGATACTTAAAATTCATTAGGTTGGCCATTAAACAACCGAGAAAACTTTAAGAGGAGTCAGCATACACCATGGCTACACCGCAACCGTTCTGGAAAACCAAATCCCTTGCCGCTATGACTTCTAGAGAATGGGAGTCTTTATGCGACGGTTGCGGCAAATGCTGTTTACACAAGTTAGAAGACGTGGATAGTGGCGAGATACTCTATACTAATGCCGCTTGTCGGCTGCTGGATTTGCAATCAGCCCGCTGCACCCGTTATGCTCTGCGTAAACAACTGGTGCCCGACTGCATCCAGCTACGACCCGCGGATGCCAAACAGTTTGCCTGGTTGCCTAGCTCGTGCGCCTATCGGCTGGTGGCGGAAGGCAGAGAGCTACCCGATTGGCATCCGTTGGTGTGCAAAAATTCGCACGCCATTCATGACGCGGGCTCATCGATCCGAGGTTGGGCCGTATCCGAGGATCACGTAGATAACCTCGAAGATCATATCCTACCGAAATCTTTATGAATATCCAGTGTATTACATTGCGTGCTTTTCAAGTAAACGCCTATTTGCTGGAAGACCCCGCCAGTCAGGTTTGTGCTTTAGTGGATACGGGTTTTGACGAGCAATTGGCTGAAACCCTCGCCCAGGTAACACCTGCCCCAAATATCCAGGCTATTCTACTGACCCATGGGCATTTTGATCATGCCGGTGGTTTGGTACCGTTACAACAGCGCTATCCAGAGGCTACCACCTATCTGCCAACCTTGGAAAAACCTCTGTTTGACAGCTTGCCACGACAAGGAGAACTGGTTTTTGGCGCCCCTCAATTTAACCGCCCCTGTGGCCGTATTGACCAGTGGGTAGAGGATGGCGATAGTATCGCGGTAGGCCCGCTGAGGTTTGGTTTTCTCTCCACACCGGGCCATACCCCAGGCCAGGGTTGCTACTATACCGACGAAGCTGTCTTTGTCGGGGACACTCTGTTCGCTGGCAGCGTTGGACGCACCGACTTCCCCCTAAGCGATCCGCAGCTGGCGGCTGTAAGCCTAAGCCGTCTGCTTAAATTGCCTGGTCATTTGGAAGTCCACAGTGGGCATGGCCCAATCACCACGTTGCAGCAGGAACTTCACACTAACCCTTTTTTGGAACATGTGCGCCGCGAACAAGGCATTCACACATCAGCTGCCTATCAATTCGCAAGCCACAACAACCAATATTGAAGAAACACGCCTTTCAAAAAGTGTTAATGGCTGCTCAACATACAACCTTGCTAACTTGCTAGGCATTTTTGTAACTTTGCCACTAAACTAATGGTTATGAGCGGCGTTGTTAGCCAAAATAACAGCAGAACCCAAATAAATTTATTTAAAAAACCATTCGACCCTTGAAGAAAACCTCTGCTGTGTTTTACAGTCCGTCTATACTACGTAAGCTGCATAAGCGCCCTAAATGTATTGTCCACAAACTGCTAATATGCTTGAAACATCCCATTCTTCAGCCGCCACGTCACCACCCTTTGACCTTAAGGGTAGTTTATTTACCTTAACTATCCTGTATCTGCGTCAGCCAGAATGCGATATTATCGCTTCTCATTTGGCAACCAAGGTTAAACAAGCGCCGGGTTTTTTTAATAGCACGCCTGTCATAATCGATCTCGAAAACTTATCAAATCCCGACGCAACAGTGGATTTTGTAGGTCTTTATGACCTTTTGCGGGCACAAGGGTTAGTACCGGTGGGCGTGCGTAACGGCAGCGCTGATTTACAGTCAGCGGCGGTCTTGGCGGGTTTACCTCTGTTGCCGGAAGGCCGCGCAATAGCTACAAAAAAACCCGATAAAGGTGATGAAACTGCGCCTGAACGGCGCAACAAAACTCTCCATCAACAGGTACGCTCAGGGCAGCAAATTTATGTACCTGATGGTGACCTGATTGTGTTGGGTGCCATTAGTCCTGGGGCAGAAGTGTTGGCCGATGGTAACATTCATGTGTATGGTCCGTTACGGGGGCGCGCTTTGGCGGGTGTCAAAGGCGATACGGAAACACGTATTTTTTGTCATAGTTTAGAGGCAGAATTAGTCTCTATTGCTGGACGCTACAAAGTCATTGAAGAACTAGACGCGGCTGCAAGAGGTAAATCCGTGCAAGTGTATTTATCGAAGGACCGCTTAGTTATCGAATCCCTCTATCAATAAGCCAATCCTACGGAGTGTTTGGAGGATAATAATTTGGCAAAAGTAATTGTCGTGACGTCTGGCAAGGGAGGCGTGGGAAAAACCACTACTAGCGCCAGTTTTGCTGCTGGTCTTGCCGAACGCGGCCACAAAACCGTGGTCATCGATTTTGATGTAGGTCTGCGAAATTTAGACTTGATCATGGGCTGTGAACGTCGGGTAGTCTATGATTTTGTCAATGTCATCAACAAAGAGGCGAATCTGACTCAGACCTTGATCAAAGATAAGCGGATTGACAATTTATATGTGCTACCCGCCTCACAAACCCGGGATAAAGACGCCCTCACAAAAGAGGGTGTGGAACGTATCTTGGAAGAACTCAAGGAAAAGTTTGATTATGTGGTTTGCGACTCCCCGGCCGGTATTGAGCGGGGCGCCCTTATGGCTCTTTATTTCGCTGATGAAGCGTTGATTGTTACCAATCCGGAAGTTTCTTCAGTGCGGGATTCTGATCGGATTCTGGGCATTTTAGCCAGCAAGTCAAAGCGCGCTGAAAATGGCGATGAACCGGTTAAGGAACATTTGGTGTTGGCCCGCTATGCGGCGGATCGAGCAAGTCGCGGCGACATGTTGAGCGTGGACGATGTGGTAGAAATTCTAGGTATTCCTTTATTGGGCGTTATCCCTGAATCTCAAAGCGTTTTACACGCCTCCAATGCTGGCGCTCCGGTAATTCTCGATGATCGCAGCGAAGCGGGCGTTGCTTATAGCGATTTAGTGGATCGCTTCCTGGGGGAAGAACGTCCCCATCGTTTTCTTAACGTAGAAAAAAAAGGCTTTTTAAAACGCCTGTTTAGGAACTGAGGTATGGGCTTATTTAGCTACTTTCGTCCTACTCATCAACCGCCGAGTGGCTCCGCTAGCGTTGCCAAGGAGCGGCTGCAGATTATCGTTTCCCATGAGCACGGTAGCAGCCGTCGCCACGGACCGGATTATTTACCAGAGCTAAAAAAAGAAATACTAAGAGTTGTGCGTAAATATATGCCGGTTGACCAAGATCAAGTCAAAGTGCATTTGGATAAAAAGGGCAATTGTGAAATTCTCGAGTTAAATATCACGCTTCCGGATGTCGAGGAGCAGGATAAACCTGGTTAATGACTGGCGATAATACGGCAGACGCTACGGACAAGGTTCGTTTAGACAAATGGCTATGGGCTACGCGTTTCTTTAAAACACGCTCGTTAGCCTCGGAAGCCATCAGCGGCGGCAAGGTCCATGTGAATGAAACGCGGGTCAAACCCGCCCGGACCATCCGGGTGGGTGAAACTTTGCGGATACGTCGTGGCTATGATGAATATGTGGTGGTTGTGAAAGGATTGTCCCGGCAGCGGGTTTCCGCAAAGCAGGCTGCGTTACTCTATGAAGAAACCCTCGAAAGTCAATCAAAGCGTACTGCACTGGCGGAACAACGTAAACAACACGTTCTTGGGGTTCCCCATCCTGCCCAGCGACCTTCAAAACGGGATCGACGTCATATTGTTCGCTTTACCAATCAGGATAGTTAGTCCTTTTTACAAAAAATTCTGTTGTATAGACCGTTGAGATTAATACCCTTAATGGTATCAAGTGTTTGTCGCAAAGCTGCTAATTATTACCTATGTTTATTTTAATTTTACTATTGGTGACCTTTGCCTCAAGCTATGCATCGGCTGAGACCACCGTAGGTTTACAGGGAGGATTTTCGAGTAAAGACGTAGACGAGCAGGATTTTCAACAGTATGGGCTTGCTGTCACCGGCCCACTTCCCTGGACATGGGAGATAACGTCAACGTGGTCTATTAGCAGCGAGCTAATCGGTTCCGCAGGTGCGCTCACCAGCGAGGGAAAAACCGGGTTTATCGGTTCGCTAGGCCCTCGCTTTCTATTGAGCAAAGAAGACTTACCCGTTCAGCTGGACCTAGGCATTAGCCCTACCCTGCTCGGCAAACGCAAATTTGAAGATGCTAATTTTGGCAGCCACCTTCAATTTACTAGCCATATCGGCATCCTTTTCCTGTTTGGGGACCATTGGTATGCCGGCTACCGTTTCCAGCATATGTCCAATGCCAGCATTAGCAGCATTAATCCGGGTTTAAACATCCACCTTTTTCAATTAAACCGTCGTTTTTAAGGCGCTAAAACACGCGACTCAATCCTGGCGCCGTCATTTTTATAGCTTGACGGCAAGGTCGCAAACCGCTTTAATAAGCGTTTTTTCCGTACCCTCCTAAAGGCCAGGTAGCTCAGTCGGTAGAGCAGTGGACTGAAAATCCTCGTGTCGGTGGTTCGATTCCGCCCCTGGCCACCATTTCCTCAAATCCATGTTTCATTGCCTCAAAGCCTTGAAAGGTAAGGCTGGATTGGCGTTTCTAAAGCCCTATAAAATTAGCTAGTCGTTCCTGAAAAACATTTAACCGATTGAAGTAGTTTGATAAAATGGG
>CAZGON010000273.1:0-5108 GCA_964527085.1 uncultured Candidatus Competibacteraceae bacterium | reverse complement strand
CCCGCTCGTAGAGCAGCTCGTCACTACAGGAGGGTTGCGCGGCTAACACACCCGCTGGTTGATTTTGGCTGATCAAGATAGGCACACCGATAAACGGCAGTTGCAGGTCATAGAGGCGCAGTCGGTGAAGAAAACCAGGATCATCGGCCACCCGTTCTAGCACCAGGGTTTTTCCTTGTTGTAAAATGCGCCCAATAACTCCTTCACCGGTTTGATAACGGATTTCTTTGCCCTGTTGCACATCTTGGCCATAAACAGCGCTTACCAATAGCTCGCCTTTGTCGGGTTCCAACAATGACACCATACCCTGCTGCATCCCACCTTGTTCGTGCAACACTCGCAACAATTCTTGCAGTGTCTCCCGCAGCTTAAAGGGATGACTCAATACCTGGCTCACCTGGAACAACGCTTCCAACTCAATTTCCAGCAGCTCAGAACGGCGCACAGCTAAGCTTCCGGTTTGCAATACAGGCGGTCCGTTCATGGCGTCTCGGATTTCCGCTCAGAAGTCGCCATGGGCAACAAAACCTGGAACCGACAACCGTCCGCATAATCGGGGTCTATGGTGATGATGCCGCGATGCTCGTTGACCACATCCTGCACCATAGCCAAACCCAAACCGATTCGATCGGCGGTGCCTTTACTGGTATAAAACGGCTCGAAAATCTTAAGACGCAGTGCTTGGGGCACCCCTGGACCGGTATCCTCGATGGAAACCATCACCAGATCTTCTTCTTGGGTATCTGTCACAATACGCAATTCTCGACGCTTAGAGCGGAAACTTTCCATGGCGTCTAAGGCATTATCCACCAGCTGTTTGAACATACCCCGTAAGCGGCCCTCGCGGGCTGGAACCGCGGGTAATACCGGCGCGGGCGTCCACTCCACCACAATACCGCTAGCCAACAACCGTTCCGTAGACAAGCTTAAAACCTCTCTCAACAATTGATTGATATTCACCGGCGTCACTGCTTCTGGGGGTACTTCGGGGATGGATTTTTGTAACTTTGCCAGGGATTTTCGTCCGGTTGCAAGGGCTTGGCTCAAAACACTCTGCAAGGCGGTCATATCGTGGGTTTGGCCACGCCGGGTCAGCATATCATGGGCAGCGGCGATCAGATTCATCGGGCCTTGCATCTGAAAAATGGCGGCCTCTAGGGTTTCCCGCATTCCCCGCATGCGCTCTTGTTCCGCCATTAAAGCTCGCATGGCGTTGGTGCCCATGGCTTCCTGTTGACGTTTAAGAGCGGTAATCTCGGTGGCGATCAGCAACAAATAGGTTTGTCGAACCGGTTTAAAAAAGGCGTCGGCGCTATCGTCTTGCTCGCGAAACCAAATACCGGAACAAGAAAACCAGCGGGTTTGGGCACTGCCCCCCGGTTCGAAACTCACTTCTTTATCTTGAAAGGACTTGTTGACAGGCCGTTCCTGTCGAAAAAAATCTCCCATGGATTCCCGCAATGCCTGCAAGAACTCTTTGGCAGGCTCACGGCCCTGCATAGCATCCGAGAGCTTTTTGTATTCATGGTTGTTAAAGATTACCTGACCGTTTTCATTGAGTAATGCGATGACGGCCGGCGCCACATCCACCATGGACTCTATCAGCGCTTTTTGATTGACGACCTGCTGCTCTAACCGATGTACCGCAGTGACATCACGATGCATCCCCAGGTAATAACCGGTCTTGCCATGCTGGTCCATAAGCGGGGCTACTGTTAATTCTGCTAAGTAAACAGCGCCGTATTTGCGGCGATTAACCAGTAAACCGGTCCAGGATTTACCCTGCACAAGACGATCCCACATCTGTTCATAAACCCGCCCCGGGGTGCATTGATGAGAGAGCAGCGAAGCCTTTTCACCCATGACATCCTGAATGCTATACCCGGTGATTTCACTGAACGCCGGGTTAGCATAAACCAATTTAGAATCCAGATCGGAAATACAAACGGCGACGGGTAACTGTTCTGCCACCCGGGCAAACACCCACAGGGGTAAACCTTGAACAAGCGTCTGATTCGCCTCTTGCAAGATATCTGCAACGGATTCCGGGAGGCTATTGTCATCAATCATGGGTCATCACTCACTGTGGTTAACTTGGGCATGTTGAATTGATTCAGTTTAAATCATATTGACAGGGTGAAGTGCAACAAGATTACCTGACGTTTGTAATAGAAGCTATTCGCCTTGCGATGTTCCCGACAAACTGCCAGTGAACCCTCAAGAGAAATGTCGCAAGTGTGACATCATCCTTGCAGCTTCTTTAGCAAAAAATACTAATTTTTTGATTTGTAAAATAAATTTCTAAAAATAACAAATACCAAATGATTGGCACAATTGCTGCTGGACCTGATAGTGAACAGACTGTCTTGGGGATGATGACCCATGTCCGAATATTTATTTATCCTACTTGGAACCGCGTTGGTCAACAACGTTGTTCTAGTGAAGTTTCTCGGTTTATGCCCCTTTATGGGTGTCTCTAGCAAGCTAGATTCTGCTCTAGGCATGGGGCTTGCCACAACCTTTGTGCTTACCCTGGCTGCTATCGCCAGCTGGCTGTTGGAACACTACGTATTAATTCCGTTAGATATTGGCTTCCTGCGCATTCTTTCTTTTATTTTGGTGATCGCCGCCGTGGTCCAATTCACCGAAATGTTTATTCGCAAAACCAGCCCCCTTTTATATCAGGTGTTGGGAATTTTTCTACCGCTCATAACCACCAATTGCGCCGTACTCGGTGTGGCTCTGCTCAACGTGCAGCAAGACCATACCTTTGTGCAAAGCATGTTGTACGGATTTGGCTCCGCGCTAGGCTTCACGCTGGTGCTGGTGATGTTTGCTGGGCTGCGCGAGCGGCTCGCCCTCGCCAATGTGCCCAGCGCTTTTAGTGGTACACCCATTGGGTTGATCGTGGCTGGCCTGTTATCCCTTGCCTTCATGGGTTTTCTGGGTCTGCCAGCGAACTAGGTTTCTGTTTATCACTATACGAGGTATAGCCACATGTTTGCTGCTATTGGAACACTCACGTTATTAGGTCTCGGATTAGGTTTTTTATTGAGCATTGCGGCTCGTTATCTGCGGGTTGAAGGCGATCCGCTGGTGGATGAAATAGAAACGGCGCTGCCGGGCGCCAATTGTGGGCAATGTGGTTACCCCGGTTGCGCACCAGCGGCGCAAGCGGTGGCGGCTCAAGAAGCGCCTGTCACCCTCTGTCCACCGGGCGGTAAAGCGTTAGTAGAAACGTTAGCGGCTAAATTAGGGGTGAGCGTTGATCTTTCTGCGGTCGAGGACAGTGTTCCCCAACTGGCTAAAGTCAATGAAGACCTATGTATTGGCTGCGCCCATTGTGGCAAAGAATGCCCTACCGACGCCATCATCGGCGCTCCAAAACAAATCCACGCGGTGATAAAAGATGCCTGCACCGGCTGCGGAAAATGTATCGCGGTCTGCCCCACGGAGTGTCTAGAACTATTTCCTATCGCCCCCTCGTTACAAAACTGGTACTGGTCCAAACCGCTACTGACGGCGCAAAACCCTGCTTAATCTATCATTGTTCTAAGGAGACGTTCTTTTGAAGCTTTTCAATTTTCAGGGCGGCGTTCATCCCAATCCCGAGAAGCACTTTACCGCGCATAAACCAATACGGCCCTTGCCCCTACCCAAACAACTTCATGTGCCTTTACAACAGCACATTGGCGCTGCGGCTGTCAGTCAAGTAAGCGTGGGTGAACGGGTCCTCAAGGGGCAGATTATTGGTCGTCAGCAAGGTGCTATTTCAGCACCGGTACATGCCCCTAGTTCAGGCACTGTGGTTGCCATCGATGCAAGCGCCGCACCCCATGTATCTGGCCTACCCGTGGTCACCGTGGTTATTGAAACCGATGGTTTAGAGGAGTGGGTCGAGCTGTCGCCAGCAGCAGACCCCTTCGCCCTGGCCCCTGAAGAGATTGCCGTTCAGGTGGGGGCCGCCGGTATTGTCGGTATGGGCGGGGCGGCATTTCCAGCAGCTGTCAAATTAAGCGCCGGTAAGAGAACAGCGGTTAATACCTTGATCCTCAACGGCGCTGAATGTGAACCCTATTTGACCTGTGATGATCGCTTAATGCGAGAAATGCCTCTTGAGGTGGTGGATGGTGCTCGTTTAATGCGTCATGCCCTCCAGGCGCAACGGATTATTATCGTATTAGAGGACAATAAACCGGAAGCCCTGGTTGCCCTAACTGAGGCGGCGCGCCATCACTCAGAAATCAGTGTGGTGGCCGTCCCTACCCGTTATCCCATGGGTTCAGAAAAACAAATGATCCGTACCGTCACCGGGCTAGAAGTACCCGCTGGCGGGCTGGGCACAGATATCGGTGTGTTGGTGCATAACGTGGCCACCGCTCAGGCGGTTCATCGGGCGCTGCGGCGCGGCTGGCCTTTGTTGTCTCGCATCGTCACGGTGACTGGTAGCGCGGTTGACGACCCGATGAATTTAGACGTTCCCATCGGCACGCGGGTTTCGGAATTAGTGGATTTCTGCAGCATTTCGCTGGATAAAGCTGCCCGCCTGTTGATGGGCGGTCCCATGATGGGCCAACAGTTACCCAGCATCGACATACCCATCGTAAAAGGACTCAACGGTATTGTGGCGTTAACCGAGCATGAAGTGGATACATCTCCAACCATGCCCTGTATTCGCTGCGGCCGTTGTGTCGATGCCTGTCCGGTAGGTCTTTTGCCCATCGAACTCTGGAAACGTTCCCATAGCGACGATTATCAAGGTGCTCTGGATTACGGCTTGATCGATTGTATCGCTTGCGGCTCCTGTTCCTATACCTGCCCATCCCACATTCCCATCGTGCACTACATCAGTTATGCCAAAGGCGAATTAGCCAATCGTCAGCGGGCTGAACAAAAGGCCAAAGAAACGCGCCGTTTGGCAGAACAGCGGCAAGCTCGCCTAGATCGGGAAGCTCAGCTCCAGGCAGAAGCGGCAGAACGCCGTAAAGCCGAACGGGAAGCTAAGAAACTAGCCCGGGAAGCGGCTAAAAAAGCCAAGACCGAGGCTAAGGCAAATGCTGAGGCCAACGTATGAGTGCGGTGTTACCCGTCAGCGGTCCCCATACCCG
>CAZGON010000272.1:0-5117 GCA_964527085.1 uncultured Candidatus Competibacteraceae bacterium | reverse complement strand
CAATCTTCACCACTAGGCGTAGATTGCATTCCACCATTCGGTTGCGAGCGCTTTCTTGGCCAGTTAGCGCTAAACGAGCATAATACACTTCTTCTTTTGCCGTTAACAAAGGCGAAAAACCAATTTCTCCTAGATACATGCGGGTAGCATCTAAATCATCTTGAGTTAATTCTCTCTCGCTGCTTCCTGTCCAGGATACCTCATCCTCAGAGGTTGCAAAATCCGCTGTTTTATTCGAGCCAATATACCGTGCGGGTTCATCGTTTGTAAGGACGACATCGTATCGCACCAGCTCTTCAGAACTGTCCGGCTCGGAGGTTTCATCGATCATAAAAGATTTGGCGGATTGGCTAAGCTGTTGAGCCATAATTACCTCCTCGACTCTTTGGTGGGCTGGATCACGACGCTTTTGTGGTGGATTGATCTGATCCTTGAGTTCCCACCAGCGCCTTGTGAGGTTTTTATCATTGATTAAAAAAATAAGGCACTTTTATAATTCAGGCGCTATCGTTAACTGGGTAAAAAATCTAAGGGATTAACTGGTTTGCCGTCACGACGAATCTCAAAATGCAATATCGGACGATTTTCATTACTGGCACCTAACTCCGCAATAGACTGACCCAACTGCACTTTATCACCCTCTTCGACAAAAATCTTACCGAGATACCCATAGGCACTTAGTAAATCATCTGAGTGCTTCAAAATAATAAGCCTTCCATAACCAGGAAGTCCACTGCCACTATACACTACTTGCCCAGGAGAAGCTGCCCGAACAAGTTGTCCCAATTGACCACTGATTTGAATTCCTTTACCACCAGGAACATCAGGTTCATAATCTCGCACAATGCTGCCCAAAGTCGGCCAACGCCAAACCACATCACCCACAACACGCTGAGCAATCGGAGTTTCGTTTAGGTTCACTGGCTGGGATGGTGGTTGTGTCGTTAGGGGGGGGTTAGAGGAGGATATTGACCTTGCAGGCACAGCTTGTGGCTTTACTGTAGATTGCAATGTTGGCATGGGATTCGATTTAAAAACCGTAGACTCCGCTGACGACATAGATGATGAACGAAACGCAACATTGTCTGAACCAATAGGCGCTGGGCGCAACCATAAGCGCTGCCCTGGATAAATCAAGTTAGGAGATTTCAATTGGTTCCATGCAGCTATCTCATGGTAATCGAGTCCATAACGCCAGGCAATGTTACTGAGTGTATCACCAGAATCCACCACATAACTCTCGGGCACAGGACGCAAACGTTCAAACACGGGTGCAAAAGAGTTGCTACAGCCAGACACTGACCCCATTACACTTAAAACAAGACATGGACCTAGTAAACGACGGTAAACCATTACACCTTAATAACTAAATAAGCGATTACAGCGTCAATCACGGTAACCCAGCCTAATAAATTCACATGAGCGTGAAGCAAAACACGGTTGTAGAGAGTGGAAAATAACTTTATTCAGAGCACACCTCCCAGTAAAGGCACGAAACTAACCGGACCCAATACCTGTTGAACAAGTCCAGAGGATACACGTTCAACTTGGATTAACTCTTGAGCCTGTGATGTTCCAATGGGAACCACCAAACGCCCTCCCACTGCTAGCTGTTGTACTAAATTTGTAGGCACCTCTGGTGAGGCTGCCGTCACTATAATGCCATCGTACGGACCATATTCTAGCCAACCTCGATTACCGTCTTCATATTTAAGGCAAACATTTGTTAAACCTAATGCCTGAAGACGCTTTCTTGCCCTTTCCAACAGTTTGCCAATACGCTCAATAGAATAAACCTGCTTATATAAACACGCCAGCACAGCCGTTTGATAAGCAGAACCGGTACCTATTTCCAATACTTTATCGGTTTGTTTCCCAAGTAGCGCTTCGGTCATGCGAGCAACAATGTAAGGTTGTGAAATGGTCTGCCCAAAACCAATGGGCAAAGCTGTATCATCGTAGGCATGACTTGCGAGGGCTTCATCCACAAACATATGCCGAGGCATGTTAAGCATGACGTCGAGGACTAAATCGCTGCTAATACCAGCGTCCTGTAAACGCTTTATTAGGCGCTGCCGGGTGCGCAGCGAAGTCATGCCAATACCGTGAATCGAGTTTATCCTAGCATTCACAACGTTGTTAACCACTGATTAACTTGATCTAGCGCTGCATAGGCTGTCAAATCAACCTGTAAAGGAGTTACCGAAACATATCCCATACGCACCGCATAGAAGTCTGTCTTGGGTCCAGCGTCCTGCTCGGGACCTGCAGGACCAATCCAGTAAATAGTACGACCACGAGGATCTGTATCTTTAATAACTGGCTCCGATTGATGACGATTGCCAAGTCGGGTGGTTTGAAAACCTGCCAGTTCTGCGCAAGCGAGGTCTGGCACATTGACATTGAGTATGGTATTGCGGGGCAAGGGACGTTTCTGCAGAGCAAGCACCAACCGTTTGGCGACTTCAGCAGCCGTAGCAAAATGTCGGGCTGGATATGATGCCAGCGAAATCGCTATGGCAGGCAGACCAAGGAAACGTCCTTCCATGGCCGCCGCAACAGTCCCTGAGTAAATCACATCATCACCCATATTGGCACCCGCATTAATACCTGAAACTACCATATCGGGAGCTGTGTCCAACAAACCTGTAATGGCCACATGCACACAGTCGGTCGGCGTACCTTCCACACTGCTAAAGCCATTTTCATGATGGGTAACATAGAGTGGATGCTTTAGAGTAAGCGAATGGCTTGCTCCGCTGCGATCACGATCCGGCGCCACGACAGTGACTTCAGCAACTTCTGCTAGGGTTCTTGCAAGATGCACAATGCCTGGGGCTTGATAACCATCGTCGTTGCTAACCAGAATTCTCATTGATGTGACAATCTCCTTTACAAAGAACAAACAATACAAACAGCCGTGTTTTTTTTATACTTATTAAAGGCAACTTACCGCAAAAATACGAGCTGCCAATGACTAAAAATTTTACATTAACACCAGAAGACCGAGCATTGTTTCGCCAACAAGTGGGATCCGTCAAGCGCTTAGATCATGATCGTACGGAACCCCTCGGTCAAAATCCAGCCCCTGTACCACGTTCAACGCAAGCCGATGAACACCAGGTGCTTCACGACATGGTATCCGATTACTTCGAACCCTGGGATATGGAAACCGGAGAAGAACTCCAATACTGTCGTGATGGCCTACAACACAGCATATTACGGAAATTAAAACGAGGCCAGTTCCGAGTTAGCGACGTTTTGGATCTCCATGGCATGAATGTTGAGTCTGCTCGCCAGGCGTTGGCTCATTTTCTTTATACTGCACGCAAGAATAATCTAACCTGCGTACGTATTGTACATGGCAAAGGTAATCGTTCTCGCCATAAAGGCCCTGTCTTAAAACATAAGGTCAATCAATGGTTGCGCCAACGTGATGAGATACTCGCTTTCTGCTCGGCCCGTCCTGTGGACGGAGGCACCGGCGCGGTATACGCACTGTTGCGACGTCGCTAAGTGTGTTCAATTTCATTAAATGCAATGATTTCTCGCAACACACTGGTGGCATAAGCGCCGGACGACAACCAAAACTTTACTCGAAGGGAATCTTTCTCCGACCGACCCCATTCCATATCCTGCACATGGAGTCGCAAGGGACGCCGCTCTTGAACGAGCCCTGCCTGCTCAAGACCATGACATAACAGCGGATAAAGAATCATTACCTCGCGCTCTAAATCACCCACAGCTAAGTGGCTAGCAGATTCGCCTTTACCCCAAAGCGGACCTGACGGATGCAGCGCCAAAATAGCGGTACGTTGGCGAATATCTTCATCGATGTCCAATACAGCAAATTGACTGCGACTACCGTCATGCATCATGACATCACCTGGTAGCGCTTGATTCCAAGTGTTCTCGGCTACTCGTTGAGTCAAGACTTGATTAAACAGATAAGCACGAGCGGCAGACAGATATAAACCACGCCGACGACGATCTCTAACGGATCGTCTCGAAAACATGGCCTCAGCCTGGGCTAAATTATGACCTTCCCGACCAAAGCGTTGAGGACCAAAATAATTGGGAACACCCTGAGTCAGAATTCTATTAAGGCACCATTCCAATGTTCTCAAAGGGTCTTTTAAATCCCGAACCACAATGCAAAATCGATTACCTTGCAAAGCACCGCGTTTAAGCTTACGACTATGGCGTACCGCCTCCACTACATTAAAAGTATCGTCTTTGCAAAGAGACCAGTCGGGGTTTGGTTTGCCAGGTAAATGCACCGAGAACCACTGTTCCGTCACGGCGTAGCGGTCTTTTAAACCGGCATAACTTACCTGACGGTGTGACACGCCAGCAAACCTAGCCAGCTGACGGGCTACCCAATCCGTATTAGCGAGACGTTTGCGCACTTTAAGAAAAACATGCTCACCACTACCCTGAAGGGTAAATCCCAGCTCTTCAACCACGGTAAAATCTTCAGGGACGACGCGAATGCGGCCTGTCGATTGCGGTGATTCAGCCGTATAACTTAACTCATCAAAATTATGCTTTACTGACATCTGTCGATTCGTGCAGTAACACGACGGCATGGGCTGCGATGCCCTCGCCACGGCCAATATAACCTAATCGTTCTGTGGTGGTCGCTTTCACGCTAATACGTTGAGACATAACTTCAAGATCAGCGGCAATATGGGCAACCATGGCTGAAATGTAAGGCGCTAATTTAGGGGCCTGTGCAATAAGCGTACTATCGACATTGCTGACCGTTAACTGATGTTGATGTACTAATCCTACTACCCGGCGCAGCAGTATACGGCTATCGATGGCTTTAAAGGCAAGGTCATTATCTGGAAAATGTTGACCAATATCCCCTAATCCTGCAGCACCCAAAAGTGCATCGCAAATGGCGTGCAGCAGAACGTCACCATCGGAGTGAGCGACTAAACCTTGATGATAGGGAATACCCACACCACCCAAGGTAATCCCGTCCCCTTCACCAAACGCATGTACATCAAACCCATGGCCAATCCGCATAAATTGCGATTCCTAAAAAATACGTAATTACTCACCCTTGCGTCATTCTCGCCATGGACTGGCGAGAATCCAGTGCCGTGGAC
>CAZGON010000271.1:0-5168 GCA_964527085.1 uncultured Candidatus Competibacteraceae bacterium | reverse complement strand
GCGGAAATCCTACGGATTCGCCCTACCCTGCCGCAGGGTACCGAACTGCATTTTAGTTACGATACCTCGGTATTCATTGAAGCGGCCATTAACGAGGTTTATTTTACCCTGTCCATTGCCATTGGCCTGGTGCTGTTTGTTATCTATCTGTTTTTAGGCAGCCTGCGTGCCGCCATCATTCCAGCCGTCACCGTGCCGGTGTCGTTAATCGCCTGTTTTACTGTCCTCCATGCCCTGGGTTTTTCCGTAAATCTGCTCACCTTGTTGGCCATGGTGTTGGCCATTGGTTTGGTGGTGGATGACGCCATTGTGGTTTTAGAAAACATTCAACGTCGGGTCGATCAAGGAGAACCGCCCCTGGTGGCGGCGGTGCGTGGCGCCCGCCAGGTCACCTTTGCGGTGATCGCCACCACCCTGGTGCTGGTGGCTGTGTTTGTGCCCTTGGCGTTTATGGAGGGTAATGTAGGACGTCTGTTCACGGAACTTGCCTTTACCATCGCCGGGGCCGTGTGCTTCTCAAGTTTAGTGGCGCTGACCTTAGCGCCCATGTTGTGCTCTAAACTACTGCGTCGGGTTGAGCGCCAAGGCCGCTTTAGCCAATGGCTGGATGCCGGTTTTCAGCGACTCATGCAGGGCTACCGAGCAAGCCTTGAGAGGTGCATTCACAAGCCTGGCTGGGTTGGCGCTGGATTGCTGGTGCTGTTCGGCGCTATTGCCTTTTTGCTGACCCAAATACCTGAGGAACTCGCCCCGGCTGAAGATCGGGGTGCCTTTCTTGTTATCATGAACGGTCCCGAAGGCGCTGGCTTTGACTACTCATTGCGTCAGATGAATAAACTGGAAGCCCTGATGATGCCGTTAGCGGAAAGCGGTGAAGCCCAACGGGTATTGGCACGGGTGCCGCGCAGTTTTGGAAACAGCGAGGATATGAATACAGGCATCGGTATTGTGGTGATGGACCACTGGGACAACCGTAACCGGCCCACGGAAGCGGTAATGGCGGAACTGCGAGGAAAATTTGCCCAAGTACCTGGTGTGCAGGCTTTTCCCGTCATGCGGCAGGGGCTCGGCCAAGGTACGCAAAAACCGGTGCAGTTCGTCATTGGCGGTAGTACCTATGGGGAAATCGCCCGCTGGCGAGATATTATTTTAGAGGCTGCCAGCAAAAACCCTCAACTGCTGGGCCCAGATGCCGATTACAAGGAAACCCGGTCGCAATTATATGTCGCTATCGACCGCAACCGCGCCGCCGATCTTGGCGTTAATCTGGAAACCATTGGCCGCACCTTGGAAACTATGCTGGGCTCCCGGGAAGTGACCACCTATATCGACCGAGGCGAGGAATACGATGTCATCCTGCAAGGGCAACGGCTGGATCGGGAAGAACCCGGCGATATCAACAATATCTATGTCCGCTCCGAACGTAGCGACGAGCTGATTCCTTTGTCGAACTTAGTCACGTTGAGGGAAGGCGCCGAATCCGGGGCGCTAAATCGCTTTAACCGGTTGCGGGCAGTCACCATCGAAGCTAATTTAGCGCCGGGTTACACCCTGGGTGAAGCGCTGGGTTTTCTAGAGGGTGTCGTACAGGGTGAGTTGGCGGGAGAAGGGGTGCGGGTTGATTACAAGGGGCAATCGCGAGAGTTGCAGGATGCCAGCAGTGCCTTGTATTTTACCTTTGGACTCGCGTTGCTGATGGTGTTTCTCGTGTTGGCGGCGCAATTTGAAAGTTTTATTCATCCGTTGGTGATTATCCTAACGGTGCCGCTGGCCATCGCCGGGGCTTTGATAGGGTTAGTGTTAGTCAACGGCACCCTTAATATTTACAGTCAAATCGGTATTGTCATTTTGATTGGTTTAGCCACTAAAAATGGCATTCTTATCGTCGAGTTCGCTAATCAGTTGCGAGATCAAGGTTATCTTTTTAAAGAGGCTTTATTAGAGGCTTCCGCGACACGCTTGCGCCCCATTCTTATGACAGGCATTTCCACAGCCATGGGCGCTTTGCCATTGATATTGACCACTGGCGCAGGTTCGGCTAGCCGAATGGCCATCGGCATTGTGGTGTTTTCGGGAGTTTTGTTCGCCACGTTGCTGACCCTGTATGTGGTACCGACGTTTTACTTTGTATTGGGTCGTTATACCCGTTCTCCGGAGGCAGTAGCCCAGGAATTGGCGCAATGGGAGAAAACGAATCAGCGTGAAGCTGTTATAGAAAATTGATGGATAATTAAAGTCTAAGCTCACTGCTTCAATTTCCTTGCAACGCTCTCCACCTTATCATCCATGGTCTGGTCTCTATCGGTGCGAGTGCCTAACTTTAGGGTTGTGGTGATACGGGGCGCTCCCATGTCATGAATGACTGCATGGCATCGTTTGATGGCCGCAAATACCTCATCCCAATCACCTTCGATGTTTGTACCATAGGCATGGAGCTGGGTTTTTAGTCCTGCTTCCACCAAAATCCGTTCGCAGGCAACAACATATTCGGATACTGACACACCGACGCCTAGGGGTACAACACAGAGATCAGCAATAACTTTCAAAAACGTCTCCTGATAGTTCTGTATAAAGTTTTGTGCCTTAGCTTGCCGAAACTTGGGATTTACTATATTTTTACGCGCTGCCCTAGCATCGATAAAGAGAGTAACTCAATGGCAAAAGAAGACAATATTGAAATGGAAGGTACAGTTGTTGATACCTTACCTAACACGATGTTCCGTGTAGAGTTAGAGAACGGACATATGATAACCGCCCATATTTCAGGGCGGATGCGCAAAAACTATATTCGTATCTTAACGGGTGACAAAGTACGAGTGGAATTAACGCCTTACGATTTAACAAAAGGCCGTATTGTGTATAGAGGCCGCTAACCCTTGAGCGGCCATCATTAAACTTTTGCTGTACGACCTACCCCTGTAAAAGGGAAAAGCATAACTCTCAATGGATTTCTGCTTCTTCCACGATTTCAAGAACCAGGGAGTCATTTTGTTCACTGACGATGACATGCCCTCCGTTTATTAAGCGTCCAAAAAGCAGTTCTTCCGCCAACTGCCGCTTGATATATTCTTGAATCACCCGAGCCATAGGCCGAGCCCCCATTTTGGGGTCATAGCCACGGCCTGCTAACCATCGTCGGCCTAACTCGTCCACTTCAATGGTGACGCCTTTAGGCTCTAGTTGGGCCTCCAGCTCAATAATAAATTTATCGACCACATGACCAATGGTGGTGGGATCAAGGGCTTTAAACTGAATAATGGCATCCAAGCGATTGCGAAACTCGGGTGTAAACATACGTTTTATGATTTCCATACCATCGGCGCTGTGATCTTGCTGGGTAAAACCGATGGAGGTGCGATCCATTTGTTCAGCGCCCGCATTGGTGGTCATCACAAGAATAACATTGCGAAAATCCGATTTGCGCCCGTTGTTGTCGGTAAGGGTGCCATGATCCATCACCTGCAGGAGAAGATTGAATACATCAGGATGGGCTTTTTCAATCTCATCTAGCAACAAAACCGCGTGGGGATGTTTGAGAACCGCATCGGTGAGCAATCCTCCCTGATCAAACCCCACATAACCCGGTGGGGCGCCGATCAAACGCGAGACTGTATGGCGTTCCATATACTCTGACATATCAAAGCGGATTAGCTCGATGCCCATGACATTGGCGAGCTGCCGAGTGACTTCCGTTTTACCTACGCCGGTGGGACCAGCAAACAAGAATGAACCAATGGGTTTTTGCTCATTACCCAAACCCGCCCGGGACATCTTAATGGCATTAGCTAGTGTACCGATGGCTTGGTCTTGACCGAACACTACTAGCTTCAAATCACGGTCTAAATTACGCAACACATCTTTATCGGAGGTGGATACACTCTTGGGGGGAATCCGCGCCATCTTGGCGACGATGGCTTCAACATCTGCTTCGCTAACGGTTTTTTTGCGTTTTGCCAAGGGTAAAAGACGTTGACTGGCGCCGGCCTCGTCGATGACATCAATCGCCTTATCCGGCAGATGGCGATCGTTGATATAACGGGAAGAGAGTTGCGAAGCAGCGCGCAAAGCCTTATTAGAATATTTTACATCGTGATGTTCTTCAAAACGACTCTTTAATCCTCGCAGTATTTGATAGGTTTCTTCTTCAGAAGGCTCTGGCACATCAATTTTTTGAAAGCGCCGGGCTAGGGCACGGTCTTTCTCAAAAATCCCTCGGTATTCTTGATAGGTGGTTGAACCGATACATTTCAACTCACCGGAGGCTAACATGGGTTTGATAAGGTTAGAGGCATCCATGACCCCTCCGGAAGCTGCTCCGGCGCCGATCAGGGTATGGATTTCGTCGATAAATAAAACCGCATTACGCTGTTTACGAAGTTGGGCGAGCACGGCTTTGAGGCGCTTTTCAAAATCACCACGGTATTTGGTGCCTGCCACGAGAGATCCCAAATCCAGGGCGTAGATGGTGGCATTCTCTAATACTTCGGGTACTTCGCCATCGAAAATGAGCTTGGCTAAGCCCTCTACAATAGCGGTTTTACCGACGCCCGCCTCCCCTACAAACAGCGGATTGTTTTTGCGACGCCGACAAAGAATTTGTACGGTACGTTCTACTTCATTACGACGCCCGATAAGTGGATCAATGCGACCTTGACGGGCTAGCTCGTTGAGGTTGGTCGCGTAGTTATCAAGGGGACGGGAACCTGCTTCAGCAGACCCCTCTTCATCACTTCCGGAGGGAGACATATCATTATCTTCCGATACCTTGGAAATACCATGGGAGATGTAATTCACCACATCCAAACGATTAACTTCTTGCTGTTTTAGGAAGAAGACCGCTTGTGATTCCTGTTCGCCAAAAATGGCGACTAAAACATTGGCGCCTGTCACCTCCTTATTACCCGATGATTGGACATGCAGCACAGCCCGTTGCAAAACCCGTTGAAACCCTAAAGTAGGCTGGGTTTCCCGAGGATCACCGGGGGCTAAAATCGGCGTGCTGTCCTTGATAAAACCCTGCAAATCCTGCTTAAGCTTATCCAAGTTTGCGCCACATGCCCTGAGCACCTCTGCAGCCGACGGATTGTCGAGCAAAGCCAGCAAGAGATGCTCTACGGTCATAAATTCGTGACGACGCTCCCGCGCCTCCCTAAAGGCGAGATTAATGG
>CAZGON010000270.1:0-5328 GCA_964527085.1 uncultured Candidatus Competibacteraceae bacterium | reverse complement strand
AAATCGACTCCACGTTATAACCCCTCAGCTTATAGCTGAGGGTTGTTTAGTTAAGTCGACTTAGTTTTTTATCTAAAAATCACTGAAATCATTAATCAGTCTGTAATTTTTACAAGCGTTGTAATTCTTACTTAGTTTGGTAAAAATTTTTTACGAACAGATTCAGTGAGTTAACCGTTACAAGCACATTGCTTGATTGACCAAAAAAAGCCCCACTACTTGACTTTTTGAATAATTCCTACAGAGATAATCGAAAGATACATAATACAAAGAAAGATATCCACAGTAACCACAATAAAGTTCTATTACTCAATGGCTAAAAAACAGCCTTAGATTTGTTTGTGGTATTAGATTTGCAAGATGGTTTTAGGGGTAAGGCGGTTGCTTAATTTTATGAAAGATAAAGCAGCAAGATAAAATGCAAATCCGCTAGACATCAATCACAAGCATTATAAGAGGGGTACTACTAATGACAACTGAGTATGGCAAATCAACAAACTATAATACAAACACATCCAATTCTGGGTATGAACAAAAGTCTGAAACAGATAAGTTACGTCAAGAAGGTTCAGCCGCAGCTGATCAAGCCAAGCAATCTTCGAAAGAAACCATAAATAGGGTTGGTGAGCAGGTTCGTCAAACGGTCGATCAAGCTAAACAACAAGGCGAAGCTCGTTTTGAGGAAGAAAAGCAGCGTACAGCTGACGAAGTAGGCGAGGTTGCTAAAACACTCCATCATACCGCTGAGCAACTCGGTAGCCAGGAACATGGCAATATAGCCAACTATGTAGATGTGGCTGCCGAGCAATTAGACCGCGTTTCTAGTGCCATCCGTAATCAAGATTTACAGGGTGTCGTCAATCAAGTGGAAAACTTTGCGCGTCAGCAACCTGCGGTGTTTTTAGGGGCCGCCGTCGCCGCTGGCGTTTTTGCAGGACGCTTTTTGAAGAGTTCGGCGGCAAGAAACAACTATGCTTACGATGACGACTATGCCTATAACAGTAGCTATGCTGATGACTATGTTGATTATGACGATGACGATGGGTATACCGGTGAATATGCCTACGGTTCTGAAAATGATGCCGACGATAGGTTAGAACACTCGTCTAAATACGGTTACCCATTGGCCCCCAATGAAGTCATCACCGATGATGAACCCTATGATCCAGTGGTAACATCCTCTGAACCTGAGCAAGTATCTGGTTTTGATTCAAAACCAGCCTCCACGCCCGCTATGCCCACCGAAAAAACGCCGCCGCGGACGCCGATAACCGATATTCCGTCTTCAGATAGCCCGTTATCTTCTGATTCTTCAAAAAATAAAACCTATCCTTAAGGAGATGTGTTATGTCAGTACCTGAGACGCAAGTGTCAGACCAACAAATGGCCGACAAACAAAATATGTCCGTTCCCGCATTGTTATCGGCCCTTTCGAAAGATTTGACAACATTAATTCAAAAAGAAATGGAGCTTGCCCGAGCAGAGGTTTCTGAAAAAATTTCGCAAGTAAATACCGGCATTGCTGCTATTGCTGCAGGGGCGTTGGTATTGTTTGCGGGTTTTTTGGTGTTACTCGATGCGCTTGTGGTAGGCATTGCGGAGTTTATGCCTGTTGATTTTCTTTGGTTAGCGCCTTTTATCGTAGGCTGTGTGGTGGCGTTTATTGGCTTTATTATGCTTCAAACTGGGAAGAATAAATTGCAAGCCCAAAATCTATCGCCTAGCCGTACTACCCATTCTTTGCAACAAGATAAAGAATTAGCCAAGGGGCAATTACGATGAATGAATCCCGTAATCCTGAACAAATCGAACGTGAACTTGAAGAAACCCGTACCAATGTAGACAAGACCATCAGCGCTTTGCAAGAGAAGGTATCGCCGGGTCAGATGATCGACGAAACCTTGGGTTATTTATCCAAGGGTTCTGAAGGTCCTAAAGAGTACTTTGTTAACTTAGGCGAAACCCTAAAGGAAAATCCTGTACCCACTGCACTCATTGCCATGGGTATCGGCTGGCTGATGGTTTCTGGTTCTAGTGGTAATAAATCAGCTGACTACCGAGAAAGTTATTATGGACGACAATCTGATCCTTACCCTTACGATGAATTAACGTCAGATCAAGTCTATATTCCGCCCGAAGCTCGTTATGCGTCGGAATCTTCACGCAGGAGTGGCGGTGTTCGCATCAGCGAAAAAATTCGTGGTCACGGTGCGAAAATCGGTGAACGGACTGGTAGTGCTAAAGATGGCGCTAAAGACAGCATTAATAGAGGCGCAGCCAGCGCTAAGGATAGGGTAAACAGCGGCGCCGCCAGCGTCCGTAGTGGTGCCGCCAGTGTCAAAGATAGCGTGCGCAGCGGCGCTGCTGAAGTAAAACACCGAATTGGAGAAACTATGGAAAACGTTCGCGAATCCCTACACCACAGAGGTGAAAAAACACGCTATCAAATGCGTAATATGTCCCATGGCGCAAGACGTCGCGCCCAGCGGGCGGGTGACCGGGGGCATTACCGTTTCAGACAAGCAGAGGGCGGTTTCCAACGCATGTTAGACGAGCAGCCCTTGGTATTGGGCGCACTGGGCATTGCCGCAGGTTTAGCGTTGGGCTATATGCTACCTGCTACTCGGCGCGAGGATGAGTTGTTAGGCGAAACCCGAGACCAATTGATGTATAAAGCGAAAGAAACGGGTCAAGCTTACGGCGAAAAAGCTCAACGAGTAGCGCAATCGGCCATGGAGGGTGCCAAACAGGAAGCTGAAAACCAAAATCTTACTCAAGTCGATGGACGTGAAGCAGTTAATCGTGTGCAAAGTAAGGTAGAAAGTGTGGCCGAGTCTGCTAAAGAAGCTGCTAAGAAAGAAGCTCAAGCACAAAACCCAAATCATGATACGTCCATAGGCCAGTCGCGCTCTGGAACATCTGTTTAAGCCATTTAGTTTTTAGTTTTTATCTGTTATTTATAATAACCCCCTGTCCTTTCACGAGGAGGACAGGGGGTTATTTTGTGGATCAGAAAAAATATAAGTCCTAAAAAAGGTGTTTTTGCTTGTATGGTTGATCGATCTAAGGGCATTTTGCTTTTATTTGTTTTACTGTTGGCTTTTGGCCCAGTGTCGGTGGCTCAGCAAGACTCTACAACCGATCCGGTAGCTGTCCCTAAATTACCTGATATTTCCCCTGACCAAATCGATGCTTTTGTTAAAGACTTAGAAGATCCGGCTGCCCGAGAGCAACTTATCCAGCAGTTAACGACGCTGGCGCAGATCAAGTCGGCGAATACCCAAGGGAGTGAAGTGCAAGACGCCACAGCGGATCTTTTGCAAGCCGCTTCAAAACGTGTTGAGGTTGCAAAGTCATATTTTAAAACGTTTTTAGAGCGTATCAACGCACTTCCCCAAACCTACGACTGGCTGCGTAAACAGTTTGAGGATCCAAAGACACGCCAGGTCTGGGGAAAAACCCTTTTAAACTTGGTGATAATCTTAGGCGCAGGCTATCTCGCTTATTTCTTGCTTTGTCTTTTGTTATGGCATCCGCGCCGGGTGCTTGCGCGGCAAACTCCAGAGAGCAAAGCTGTTAGTGGACTACTTTTGTTTGTGGTGCTGTTACTGGATATATTGTCTATTGTCGCCTTTGCCGTTGCAGCCTATGTGACTTTAGGATTTGTTGATCCTATCCAGCAAATTAGATTAGTGGCTTTAGCATGGATCAATGGGGCCGTCATCACCCGTTTGCTGTTGGCTATAGCACGCATGGTTTTCGCGCCAAAGATGCCGCGCCTACGTCTATTCCCTCTGCATGACCGTTCAGCCCATTATGGCTTCGTATGGACTCGCCGCTTCGCGTTTACTTCGGTATATGGCTATTTTGCTTTACAAGCAGCGTTATTATTAGGATTGCCGACTATTACCTATAGTGGCGCTCTGTATCTACTTGGGTTGCTGATTGCTTTGCTAGTGCTGGTATTTATTTGGCGGAACCGCGCTCCCGTGGCCCAAATTATTCGTGGTCAGCAGGATGAACAAGTTAAATTTCAAGGGTTTCGTAATCGACTAGCACAGTTTTGGTTCTTATTGGCCGCCCTTTATGTGCTGATGCTCTATGGTATATGGGTACTAGGCGTTGATGGTGGTTTTTTCTTTCTACTACGCGCCACTTTAGCAACCCTATTGATCTTGATAGTAGGTCATCTGCTCTGGCGTTTGTTGCAAAAAGTGTTTAGCCGTGGTTTTCATATTCCTTGGCTAGAAAATTATCTTCCTGGTTTACAAACCCGTTTTAATCGCTATATCCCTATACTTCGCTGGGGTGTCGGTTGGCTTATTTACGGTTTAGTGGCGGTGGCCATACTACAAGCCTGGGGTATCGATGCCTTTGCGTGGTTAAGCAGCGAACCAGGGCGAGTCTTGGGGGCGACTATCGCCACTATCCTGGCTATCGTGGTGGTTTCTTTTCTCATTTGGGAATTGGCCGGCGCTTTGATTGAGGGCTATCTAGCCAAAACCGAACGGCGTGGCCAAAATCGCGTACAGAGTAATCGTACCCGCACGTTACTCGCTTTAGCCCAAAATGCCCTAATGGTGGTGCTGGCGGTGTTATCGACATTGCTTATCCTCGCTCAATTGGGTGTCAACATCGCGCCACTGCTAGCGGGTGCAGGTGTGCTGGGTGTGGCGGTGGGTTTTGGTTCGCAGAAACTGGTCCAAGATGTTATTACCGGCGCTTTTATTTTGTTTGAAGACCTGATTTCCGTGGGTGACGTGGTCAACGTTGGAGACAAGGACGGGATAGTGGAAGCGGTATCCATGCGCACGGTACGCCTACGAAACCTTGCGGGGGTGGTGCATACGGTGCCCTATAGCGCCATCACCACGGTTAGCAATCTCACCAAAGATTTCTCTTATTATCTATTGGATGTGGCTATTGCCTATCGAGAAGATGCCGATCAGGTGATGGAATTGCTCAGTCAAATTGGCTCGGAAATGCAACAAGATTCACGTTTTATGCATCGAATTTTAGCCCCCCTCGAAATTCTAGGGGTTGATGCTTTTGCGGATTCAGCCGTCATTATTAAAGCTCGCATCAAAACATTGCCTATCGAGCAATGGAGTGTAGGGCGGGAATTCAATCGTCGTATGAAGAAGCGTTTTGATGAACAGAATATCGAGATTCCTTTTCCTCATCGCACCTTGTATTTTGGTGTTGATAAGCAAGGTGAGGCTCCGCCGGCTCGGCTAAATGTCAATCCAGACACTAGATGATCTTGACTTACCCACAAAGGACTTGCGTAGCTCGTGAAAGAGGTGTCTGCGGCCTGGATGGCCGCAG
>CAZGON010000269.1:0-5359 GCA_964527085.1 uncultured Candidatus Competibacteraceae bacterium | reverse complement strand
AAATCGACTCCACGTTATAACCCCTCAGCTTATAGCTGAGGGTTGTTTAGTTAAGATTTAATCTCACGCGAAGGTAATATGCGAAACCGTTTCTGCCTTTCAATGCGGTAGGTTGCAAAATCGTTAAAATCGACTGTAAATACGGTATTAAGAGACAAGCGTTGGGCTAGCAACACAATAGTTGCGTCGGCAAAATCCATCGGTCTATCTGAGTATTTGTCCATCAAGCGGTCGAGCATGATTAAATCACTATCGTGAATTGGCGCAACGCAAACAGCACCTGAGCGAATGAACGCCCAAGCAGCTCTGACGTCGTGCTCGCTGTCACCAACTAAATGAAATAATTCCGTTAGAACTGCAGTCGATGTGAAGAGCGGTAAAAACAGTTTTGCAAAGGCGCTTACGCAGGCCGAATGCCAACGATCATTACTATCTAGTAATGCAAGCAGAGCGCCGGTGTCGGCCAGTGCCTTAATCTGCATGTCTTTGCGCTAGCTTGGCGCGTAGCAACGCCCTGGTATTGCTAGCACGATCCGGGTTGTCTCCTTGGATTGTGCCGATCATTTTCAACACTTTGTTGTGTAAGCGTTGCTGTGCGGCTTCATCAGCGTCAAGTGCTTGTTGGCGAGCTAACCAATCAGCGACGATTTGGTCTAATAATTTCGCTACACTTACTTGTTTTTGCCGTGCAATTTCTTCAAGTACGGCTTTTGTTTCTACGGATAAACGCCAGCTATAAACTTCAGTTTTTGCCATGCACGACAGCGTAGTACAATAAGGTTTCGGACGTCAAGCTGAAATTTTATATTCCCATCCAGCGCATATAAGCCTGGTTCAGAGAATCCCCCCAGAGTAACGTAATCCAGCCGGCGATGGCGAGAAACGGACCGAAAGGCATGGGCAGGTTGCGGTCCCGACCACGTAGCAGGATAAGAACGCTGCCCAAAATTGCCCCGACCAGGGAGGAGAGGATAATAATGGCAGGCAAGAACTGCCAACCTTGCCACGCGCCCAGCAGGGCCAACAGTTTAAAATCACCAAAGCCCATGCCTTCTTTGCCGGTGAGTAAGCGGAACAGATGGTAAACAGACCATAGCGATAAATAACCCGCCATAGCGCCGATGACGCTGCTATTTAGATCTGTAAATATACCAAATAGAGCTAGTGCGATGCCAAACCAAAGAAAGGGCAGAGTGATACTGTCAGGTAGCAGTTGGGTTTTAAAGTCGATCACGCTCAAGGCGATCAATGCCCAGGTTAATACGATGGCTGCTGCGGCTTGCCAACCAAAGCCAAAATGCCAGGCAACCACCACCGTCAACAGACCGGTGAGAGCTTCTATAAAAGGATATTGGATGGAAATAGGCGTTTTGCAATGGGCGCAGCGGCCCCGTTGCAAGAGATAGCTGACCAAGGGAATGTTTTCCTTTGCCCCGATTATGTGATTGCATTGGGGGCAGCGAGAGCGCGGGGTGACTAAATTAAACACCGGCTCATCGGGAGGTGTTTGGCCCATCAGATCGGCACATTGTATACGCCATTCCCGCTCCATCATTACTGGCAAGCGATAAATGACCACATTCAGAAAACTGCCGATAAGCAGGCCAAACAGCCCCGCCACAAGGCTAAACAGCACGGGCGAGGCAGCCAAAATTCCCAAGATTTCCATGATTGTGATAGGTCCTAAACGGCGGCGGCCAGTTTAAAGATGGGCAGATACATGGAGATAATCAAACCACCCACCACGATGGCCAAGAAACCCATGAGCGCTGGTTCTATGAAAGTGGTCAGAGTGTCTACCCGATTATCCACTTCTTCTTCATAGTAGTCAGCCACTTTCGCTAGCATGGTTCCCAGAGCGCCGGATTCTTCGCCGATGGCCACCATTTGCACCACCATATCGGAAAACAGACTGCTTTGACGCATGGCAAAGTTGAGCTGCTGACCGATGGAGACCGACTCACGCATTTCCAGTACGCCGGTTTTAAAGACAAAGTTGCCGGTAGCGCCAGCCACCGAGGTCATGGCATCCACCAGGGGTACACCACCGTCGAACATGGTGGAAAGTGTACGGGCAAAGCGGGCGTTGGCGGATATGATCAGGATGGGACCAATCAACGGGATCCGGAGAATCCATTTATCAATAAATTGACTAAACTTCTGAGAGCGTTTTCGGGCAGCAATAAGACCGGTAACAATACCGATTGGCACACCAAAAATCAGATACCAATAACTTTGAAATACTTTAGAAATTTGGATAACAAATTGGGTCAAGGCAGGTAATTCCGCGCCAAAACCTTCAAACAAATCCTGAAAAGTGGGAATCACAAAGATCAGCAAAACCGCGGTGACGATAAACGCGAAGCACAGTACGATGATGGGATAGGTAAAAGCTTTCTTGACCTTGGCTTTGAGGGATTCGCTTTTTTCCAGATAAACCGCAATCTTGTCTAGCAGGGTTTCCAGAACACCAGCATCTTCACCCGCCTGAACTAAGCTGCAATACAATTCATCAAAGTGCAGCGGATGCTTAGCCAGGGCATTGGCCAGGGAAGTACCGCCTTCCACATCGTTTTTAATAGACAAAATCAATTTCTTTAATTTGGGTTTTTTGCTGCTATGGCCCAGCATCTCTAAACACTGTACCACGGCAATACCAGCATCCAGCATGGTGCAAAGTTGCCGAGTGAATAACATAATGTCCTGGGGCTTGATGCTTCCCCCACTAGAGAACAGTGATTTGGGTTTTTTCTTGACCCGTAATGGGGTAATGCCCTGGCGACGGAGTTCAAGCCGAATCAAGTTCGAGTTAGCGCCGCGCATTTCACCCTTAACGGTTTTGCTACGCTTGTCTTTCCCTTGCCATGTGAAGAGAATGTCTTCAGGTTTTTTCTGTTTTGCAATACTGACTGCTGCCATTTCCTTGTTCCTTAATCCTTGGTTACCCGGTTAACTTCTTCAAGACTGGTGATGCCTTGAAGTACTTTATTGAGACCTGACCGACGCAGGCTGTTGATGCCTTCGCGCTGCGCCTGTTCGGCAATTTGCATGGCATTGCCTTGGGCAAGAATAATGCGGCTGATTTCTTGCGTCATGGGCATTACCTCGTAAATACCGACCCGACCTTTATAGCCATTGGCGCAGTGCTCGCACCCCACAGGGCGGTAGACCACCAAACTGTCCAACTCCTCTTCGCGAAAACCTTCCCGCAGCAGGGTTTCCCGGGGAATGTTTTTGTCCGGCGTTTTACATTTAGCGCACAACCGCCGCCCCAAACGTTGGGCGATGATCAACGTAATGCTGGAGGCGATGTTAAAGGGCGCGACCCCCATATTCATTAGACGACTGATGGTTTCGGGAGCGCTGTTGGTGTGCAGGGTAGACAACACCATATGACCGGTTTGGGCAGCCTTGATGGCAATTTCCGCCGTTTCCAGATCGCGGATCTCACCCACCATGATGATGTCTGGATCTTGACGCAGAAAGGCGCGCAGCGCCGACGCAAAGTCAAGACCGGTTCTAGTGTTTACGTTAACTTGGTTGATACCAGTCAGGTTAATTTCCACTGGATCTTCCGCCGTTGAAATATTGACCTCGGCGGTATTAAGAATATTAAGAGCCGTATAAAGCGAAACGGTTTTACCACTACCGGTGGGTCCAGTCACCAACACCATGCCCTGGGGTTTGTGAATCGCGTTTAAAAACAATGCTTTTTGATGGTCTTCGTAGCCCAGCGCTTCGATACCCATTTTGGCGCTGCTGGGATCGAGAATACGCATTACGATCTTTTCGCCCCACAGGGTGGGCAAGGTGTTGACACGAAAATCGATGGCTCGCTGCTTAGATAAATGCAGCTTCATACGGCCGTCCTGGGGGACCCGGCGCTCGGCGATGTTTAGTTTAGACATCACCTTAAGACGCGCAGAGATGCGGCTAGCTAGATTAGAAGGTGGTTTAGCCACTTCGTAAAGAATGCCGTCTTGGCGGAAACGCACCCGATAGGTTTTTTCGTAGGGCTCAAAATGCAAATCCGATGCGCCGCGATTGATGGCGTCTAATAAGGCCCGGTTGACAAACCGCACCACCGGCGCGTCTTCGTCTTGGGAAGTAATCGCGGCGGACTTTTTATCGTCGTCTGAGGTGATATCTAGGTTGTCCAGATCCTCATCCAACATGCCGTCCATGCCTTCGCCGTTGTTATCCAACGCTCGTTGAATGGTTTGGTTAAGCTGACTGTCTAAAACGACGACGGGCTCGGTGGTTAGACCGCTCTGAAACTTGATGTCTTCCAGGGCGCGCATGTTGGTGGGATCGGAGAGACCAATAAACAGCCGGTTGCCCCGCTTATAAAGGGGCAGTGCACGGTGCTGACGAATTAGCTTTTCATCCACCAAGCGGGTGGGTGCGTTGTCTAATTCTAAAGTGCTAATGTCGAATAGCGGCAGATTAAATTCTTGGGAGGCGGTACGGGCGACGTCTTTTTCCTGAACCAGCTTTTTCTCTACCAGATAGCTGACCAGGGGTGTTTCATTGCTACGCGCTTCCTCAACCGCTTTCAGGGCTGCCTCTTGGTCTATCAGTTTATTGCGTACTAACTGCCGCGTAAGACCGCTTAACAGAAAGGCAGCAGGTGGCTTTTTGGCGCTGAGCGTTGGTTGAGCATTGGGGGGCGTTGTGGCCATAATTTATCAGTACTAGGAGTTACGCAGTTGGGTTAATAAGGGTTTGATTTCACTGAGAATGTATTTGCACACCGTGCAATCGCGAATTCATAAAAATCAACAACTTAAACTTTCAATTGCGTAACTCCTAAGTACAATAAAAAATATGAATAGAGTAAAAACGTTAATTTTTAAGTCGCTATTTCTTTGATTGTTTTGTATGCGTCAATTTGCAGGCACGTATTTATTGTTTTCAGCATCGCCCACTTAACACGCACGTTCAATAGGTAAGCTGTAAGCTTTTATAGTTAATCAGTGCGTTAACTGCGAAAAGGCAATGCATAATTCAAGCCATTTTCAAT
Source organism: uncultured Candidatus Competibacteraceae bacterium (assembly GCA_964527085.1). GTDB lineage: Bacteria > Pseudomonadota > Gammaproteobacteria > Competibacterales > Competibacteraceae > CAYRGG01. Next base: position 336 of record CAZGON010000269.1, on the reverse strand, counting down.
GTGTTGATACACTACGATTATTTCAGCGATGCTCTAACCGGGTATTTGACGGAGTCTATATAGGAAAAACCCATCTTTACCAACACGGGTCTTTATTAAAGAAAATGGGTTTGCTTGAAGATTTTTAGATTTAACGTAAAGTCACAAAACAACGATTTTTGTCAGCACTGGCGTTGCAAGGCTAAAAAAAGAAAAATACTAAAGTTTAGATTAATTCAAAAATTAGAGATGCTAGAGCGTTTTCGCTTTAATTGTACACAAGGCAGCTTTGGTTCGGCGCGCGGAATGTACATGAGGTACCTGAGCACGCCGATACCGAAGGCTAACGATGTGTAC
>CAZGON010000268.1:2356-5497 GCA_964527085.1 uncultured Candidatus Competibacteraceae bacterium | reverse complement strand
CGGAAGTCTCGCCGTACAAGTCGGTATCCACATAATCGATCAACCCTTCGTCCAAGGGCCACGCATTGACCCTCCCCTCCCAGTCATCGACGATGGCATTACCAAAACGGTACGCTTCCGTCTGCTGATAAGGCACACGAGCCGCTTTCCAGGCAGCGCGAGCATCTTGTAAGGTTTCGTTAGAGGGTTTCTCGATTAAATCTGTGATGGCCTCCTGCAGCGATTGAGCGCCGGTTAGCGCATCTTCATACATGGCATAGGCCATATCAGCATAGTTTTCGACGACAGCCTCAGCAGTGACTTCAGTCTGGATATTATCAGCGCCGACCATACATGCAGTCCCAGCCATATATGCAGCCACCAACAGCGGACCTATGATGCCGACGCGAATTGTTATTGTCATGCAATAAAACCTCTTTACGGAAAAGCTAAGAAAGGCTATAACTATAAACGCTAAACGTTAATAATAATAGTTATCAATAAAGTTTATTATAAACTATTTATTGATTATAAATGCAGACAATAATGAGAGTTATTGTTATTTATATTTACCATAAAATATATAAATTTTATTTAAATTTACATGATTGCAACCGCTACTGCTGGCTACTGTTAATGAAAGTTTTTGCTAATCTATCACAGAACTTCGACATCAACCCATTCAAGACTCCCCGCTTTTGGCGCATCCTGCTGGCAGGCCCGCTGGTTTTTGTTACCGCGATGCTCGTGATGGCTGGGGCAGCTGTTTGGTTTCCACCGGGTTCCGCGAAAATCAATAACATTGTCATTCCACTGGTGTTATTCCCAGGGATTTGGGCGGCGCTGTTTTTCTATGCTTGTCTGGACAGACGTCTCAACCGCGCCTATTGGCTGTTGGGTCTGCTGTTACTGAGCCAGGCGGGACTCGTTGTGACACATATAATGACGACCAGAGGTTCGTGATGGCGGTAAACACTGCAAAATCACCGCAGCCACAAGGTAACTTGCGGTTTAAAACGTTATTGGCTATCCACGGCTGGTCAGGGGCTTTATTAGGGCTGTTATTGTATGTTGTGATTGTCACCGGCGTGGTGGCTGTCTTTGCTCACGAGATTGGCAACTGGTCAAAACCCCTGTCGACTTCCCCAAATGCTAAGCTAGCAACGGGTCTAGACGCTGGTCTGCGCCGGGCTGCAGCAACCATTGAACCCGCTTTCTATGAAGAAATCAGCGTTTTTCATCACACGGGAGAACGGGTAAAAGCCTTTTTCCATACCCACCGCAAGCAAGAAAACGGTTCCATCCAGTCTGAAGGCGTCGAGATTGACCTGGACCCTAACACCTGGCAGGTGCTTGATCGACGTAAAGGGACTGCCACTCAGGTCCGTGCCCAAAACGCCCCCAGCGCACTCAGCCAATTCCTGATAGATCTCCATGTGCGTTTGTACCTACCCGATCCCTGGGGATTATTACTGACTGGCGTGTTGGGCTTAGCCATGCTAGTGGCTGCAGTGACAGGTTTGATCATTCATCGGCACCTGCTACGGGAGCTGTTTTTGCTCCGCCTAAGCCAGCGAAATCCGCTTCTCACCCACCGTGACCACCATGCCTTAGCGGGTTCCTGGAACCTATTGTTCGCCTTTGTATTAGCGTTTACTGGAAGTTTCTTTAGCTTTGCCGGCAGCTTCGGGATTCCGGCCATGGCGATGGTGGCCTTTGGTGGTGATGAGGAGACAATGATCGAGACTGTGGTCGGTATATCTGCAGCCAGCGACGCAACCCTTGCTCCGCTGACCCATCTCGATGCGGTACTGGCTGACGCGCGGGCGCGATCGGCTGGCGCCGAGCCAAGTTCACTGATAATTCAACGCTGGGGCCGAGCTGATGCGGTTGTCACGGTTAGTACCTTAGCGGCAGACGGCGCGTTGAGTGGGCGCACCTTTGTGTATGACGGTGTGAGCGGCAAGCTTAAACACGAAAAACCACTGATTGGTTTGACGCCCTCGATTGGCAACACCTTGGTTTCCCTCATGGGCCCCTTGCACTTTGGCAATTTTGCCGGTGTCACCTCTAAAGCCGTTTGGTTTGGTCTTGGTGCTGCCAGCGCCTATGTAGTGCTAACCGGTTTGCTGTTATGGACCCGCCGCCGTCAGGGCCAACCCCGTTGGCAACCCTTGACGCGACTGACCGTTTGGATGGGTTATGGACTGCCGCTGGCGCTGGCTGCTAGCGCTTGCGGGTTTTTCAGCGCTAAGTGGCTCTGCATCGATACGTTGACGGCGGTGAAAGGAGGGTTTTTGGTGGCTGTTTTCGGCGTGTCACTGATCAGTCTAATCACTTTCGACGTGAATAGTTTACGCACACGCCTGCTCGCTAGCAATGTGGCGTTACTGGCTCTAGCACCCGTGTTGCGCTGGCTCGCGGGTGGGATGGACTGGGGTGCCGCTATGCAGGCCGGTTGGATGGAAATACCTGCCCTCGATCTAATTCTATTTACAGGAGCGGTTATAAGCTTATTGGCACTCCGGCGCACTGACCGAGCAAAACAGCTATCCCGGCTGCCCGTGCCGAGCCGATAACCCATGTTATGCAACCAGTGCTCACGTTTTTCCTTAATGCCCTTGGACTGAGCGCGCTGACGCTACTGGCCTGGCGTGATCCGCGTCGGCTGACTGCCGCTCGGCTAACCAACCAACTGACCCCGCTCAGCGGTTGGCGGCGTGGAGGGCTTTTCTTTATCGCCATGCTACCGTTGCTGTACGCCGTTTACCGGGGCGATTGGGCCACAGCAGTCATCGCCACCGGCTTGCTGCTGTGCGTGGGGTGGGGGATCAGCCTGTGCTTTGCCGTGCAACGCCAGGAGAAACGCTAACAGTGTCAGGCACGACTAGAATTTTCAACCTTACTGACCAATGTGAACTGTATTTTAGCGGCCATCCCGCTTTTTCTCTCCAGCGCCGTTTGGCGCATTTCAGATAAGGCTATGATAATAATGAATAATTCAAGCAAACTTCTGTGTACTATCCTCTGGACGGTAGTTATATCTCCTGCCTCAGCCGACGACCAGCCTCCTAAAAAGCAAATCAAGTCAACCCCGGCAAGCAGGGCTTATTCAGCAACCCTATCCAATAGCTGGTTGGCTCAAAGCGCTACAGAAGATCC
>CAZGON010000268.1:0-2346 GCA_964527085.1 uncultured Candidatus Competibacteraceae bacterium | reverse complement strand
CTGCCGCACTTAAGCAGACAGCCAGTGCAGAGGCGGATGCCAATGCTAGCAGCATGGTACTCGATCCCATTACCGTCACTGGCGAATTACAAGAACGCACCCTCCAGGATAGCCAAACCAGTGTTTCCGTTATCCCTGGCGAAACACTGGATGAAAGTAGCGATATACGTCTATACGATGTGATCGAGCGTACCCCAAATGTCAACTCCGTGTTTGGTGAGAAAGGATTTGCCATTCGCGGCATTAGTCAAAATGGTTTTGGTGGTGGCGGCGGACGGTTAGTCAATGTAAATGTGGACGGAGCCTCACTACCCACTGCCCAGAGCACGTTCTTTGGTCCCTACAGCACCTGGGATTTAGATCAGGTTGAGGTGCTGCGTGGTCCGCAATCTACGCAACAAGGGCGTAACGCCTTGGCCGGCGCTATTAAAATTCGTTCCGCCGACCCAATCTTCGAGCGAGAAGTCAAGTTACGTACCGATGTCGCCACCTTTGACAGTTACCGAGTTGCCGTTGCCGTGAACACCCCTCTTATCCCCAACACCTTGGCCGGACGTTTAGCCTTCGACCGCTACAGCAGCGATGGCTGGGTGGAGAACCCCACCCGCGATGAGGAAGATTACGACGGACGAGATTTGACCTTGGCGCGAGGTAAGTTGCTGTTTGAACCCAATGATGCCTTGCGCACCGTATTAAGTTACAGCTATACCGACAACAGTGGTGGTGAAGATGTTGTTGCTTTTGAACAATTTCCGGAGGACCGCTTTAATTTCTCCGATGAACAAGCCAGGGAAGGCAGTATCCATCGCATTGCCACATTAAACATCGACTATACCCTTAGCGAGCGCTGGGCAGTAAGTTCTGAAACAACCTATTATGTTCATGACTATGAACGCCTGGAAGATGCTGACAACTCGCCTACGCCGGGGAATCGATTGCGGCGGGAAACCGACGACAACAGCCTGACCCAGGAATTGCTGCTGCGCTTTGACAACGAAGATAATCTACGCGGTGTTATTGGCGTGTATTACACCCGCATCGACAGCACGCAAGACACCTCGGCCATTCTCCCGGGTACTATTCTCGATCCAGCATTGGCTGGCGCCACCATAACCACCCGTTTCGATGACGACACTGATACTGAGAATGTGGCGCTATTCGGAGAAATAGACTATGGCTTTTTTGAACGGTGGACCTTGACCGTAGGCGCCCGCTATGACCGCGAGACCGAAGAATCTATCGACCGTTCCAGCCGCGCCATCGATCCACCGGTGATCGACCTACCGTCCATTGAACCCGTGGATACGGACACGACCTTTGACGCTTTTCTACCAAAACTTGGCATAACCTATGATTGGACCAATGACTTTAGCACTGGCTTTACCGTACAGCGTGGCTACCGCGCCGGTGGCGCACAACGCAATCTTGTCACCGGTGAACTCAACGAATTTGATCCTGAATTCACCTGGAACTACGAGCTGGCGCTGCGCTCCAACTGGCTAAACCAACGGCTTACCGTCAATGCTAATGTTTTTTATACGGATTGGACCGACCAGCAGGTTAGCGTCTTCGGGCCGAGCGGTATTATCCTCGATACCAATACAGTCAACGCGGGCGAATCGGAACTCTACGGTTTTGAGATCGATGTGCAAGCGCGGTTGACCAATAACTTAGATACGTTCGCGGCGCTGGGATTTGTACATACAGAATTTACCGATTTTGTCAGTGGCACTGAGGACTTCAGTGGTAACGAGTTTGAGTTTGCGCCAAATGTGACTGCCACCTTCGGTAGTTCCTACTTTTTTCCTCATGACTGGGTGCTACATGCTGACGTCAGCTATACCGACGAGCAATTTACCGACAACGCTAACCGCCAGGCTCTGGAAGTGGATGACCGCTTTTTGGTGAACGCACGATTTGGTTACGAAGGAGATACCTGGTCAGCTTATGTGTACTCACGTAATCTTTTTGATCAAAACTATGTGACTCAATTTGCCGACGAAGAACGCAGCCTAACCCGAACCGGTGAACCACGGATCATCGGGCTGCAGGTTAATGCTCAGTTTTGAATACAAAAGGAAAATAAATAAATGAGTAAAAAGAAAAAGTGCTGTAAAAAATTCAAAAAAAAGGGAAAAGCATGCGGTTCTTGCCCGTTGGTGAAAAACCTTAGCAAGAAAAAGTAAGCGGTCTATAAAACATCATTAAGGGCAGCAGGTTGAGAGAGTTGCCCGCTGTGGTCAAGGGAAAATTGCTGTATCTCAAGTCATGCTGAACAGGTGGGCTGGGCCGTTGCGGCACCTACCATCTTTTAGGTGTGAACTCAACTGAGTTTTTTACCTCCAT
>CAZGON010000267.1:238-5502 GCA_964527085.1 uncultured Candidatus Competibacteraceae bacterium | reverse complement strand
GTCAAACCTCGGTGAGTCCCCCGGCAGAGCCGGGGGCTTACCTCACTGAGTTAAAGTAGGTCATTAATCCGCTGCTATAGCAAGCAATTGTTCATTTATCAACGGTTTTTAAAAACTGGTTTACGCTTTTCTATAAAAGCCGTCATACCTTCCTTACGGTCTTCGGTGGCAAATGTCGCATGGAAGGCGCGGCTTTCAAAGCGCAGACCTTCCTGCAAACCCGTGTTAAAAGCGGTGTTGACAGATTCCTTAACCATATATACCACGGGACGAGATAGACCAGCGATTTTCTCAGCAACTTTCAGGCTTTCCTTCAATAAATCCGCCACCGGTACAACTCGGCTTACCAAGCCTGATCTTTCCGCCTCTTGGGCGTCCATCATGCGGCCCGTTAAACACATCTCCATGGCTTTCGACTTACCCACCGCGCGGGCTAGACGTTGCGTACCACCGGCACCAGGCATGGTGCCAAGGGTTATCTCAGGCTGCCCAAAGTGGGCATTGTCGGCAGCGAGAATAAAATCACACGCCATGGCTAATTCACAGCCACCCCCTAAAGCAAATCCAGCAACCGCAGCGATAATGGGTTTGCGCGCGGTATATAAAGTACGCCAACCGTCGTTAGGACCATGGGGAAAGTCTGTCAAAAATAAATCCATATAGTCCTTTTCGTGCATATCTCTAATATCCGCGCCAGCAGCGAAAGCTTTCTCGCTGCCGGTTATCACCACCGCACCCACTTCATCGTCTGCTTCAAAAGCACCGAGGCTTTTACCAATCTCTCGCATGAGGTCTGGCGACAGGGCATTCAGAGCATGGGGACGGTTCAGCGTAATTAGACCCACCTTACCTTGCTTTTCCACCAAAATATTTTCGTAACTACTCATTGTTTATTTTTCTCTCCCAATAAACATATTGGCCAACACGTATCTACCTTCTAGCGTCACAACTCATCTTTGCAAAAGTTTAGACCATTTGCGCCATCATATCTTCTGCTTAAATTAATAGACGATTAAACAATCATAAACAGGGAAATACCTGACAAGAATTGAGATTATCAAAACGAGAGAGGTTACTCAGAATATAGTCTCTGGCATTTTAATTGCACGACAATATTAACAACAAAAGATAGGTGAAAAGACAATTATCAATCTTTAATGCGTTGTCACAGGCTTATGATCTTGACAACAGTTTTATCATAGAGACGTGAGTAGTCCAAGAGTAACCAAAAATGCACCTCAAATTCTTATTTTTGCTAAGTTTCACTATGACGGTTGCGATTAATGTATCCAGTTGCGCGTCTTTGCACTATGCAAAAACGGAGGATTTACAGGAATCTTGCACCGATGCTGCTAAAAAAAAATGGGCGCATTACTCAGCCAGTTGCAAACTGCTCAAAGAACTCTCTTATAAAGATTACAAAGCTGCAGTGGCCACCGGTAATGCTTGGATAAAAGCGCATGAGCTAGATTACAAAGAAATTCAAAACATCCGCCGTGGCGTCGTTTGGATCGGGATGCCCGCTGATGCCGCTAAGTTGGCATGGGGAGCGCCTAGCACTGTCAATAAGGCTCGGCAATTCCGACACCATGAAGAATGGACGTATGCAGACGGCAACACCCTTTCTATCCAACAAGGAAAAGTTATCAAAATCCACAACTGAGTGAGTACCTGGCTATAAGTTATCCGGTGTTATGGAAGGGCCTCCGCCGTTGGGAGACGGCGATGGAGCGTACACGGACGTATTCACAGCGTTCCTAGAATAACACCGGATAACTTAGGACGTTTCAATTGATAGTGACATTGCTTGCAGGTTTTAAAAGCAGTTCACGATGATTATTATCGGCACGAAATATGCTTTATCTATATAGGATATTAATTTTTTTAAAGGAAGCGTTATCATGCAAGGCAAACAAGAAGTACGCCGCTATAAGTTTAAGGGGGAACCCTATTATGTCTATTACTCATCCGAGATAGCTATACAAGCCCACGATCACAATTACATCTTGCGCTTGGTATCCGATAAATTGGCGCTGTACAGACCCAATGAGTTTTCTCTGCTACCCCAGTTTCGCTTTTTCGCTAGCTAAATAGAAAAGCTTGGGTAAACAATCACGTTCAAGCCAAAGTGGGTGGTTTAGATTGAGCCAAACTCACTAATCTGAGCACTTTTGTGTTAAATAAAAAGTTCGCCGAAAGCAGGTATGACAAAATCGTACCCTATCTTTCGGCGTTTTAGATTTATAAATTAAAGCATTTCTACGGCTGCGGCCATGGACACACCACCACCACCGCAAAGGGTCGCTAAGCCTAAATTATCACCCCGTTTTTTCATGGCATGAACAAGTGTCACGAATAAACGACAGCCGGTTGATCCCACCGGATGCCCAAGGCCAATGCCTGAGCCGTTCACATTGGTAATCTCTCGGTTAAGACCCAACTCTTTTTCACAGCCGATATATTGCGCAGCAAAGGCTTCATTGACTTCAATCAAATTAAAGTCTTCTAGCTTGATTTTACCATCACGCTTCATCAGATCGTGCACCGCAGGCACAGGACTTATACCCATCACCGATGGATGGCAAGCGCCAAGACCCGTGGCCCGGATGCGGGCAAGGGGTGTCACACCCAGCTCTTTGGCCTTTTCTGCGGACATCAAAATGACCGCGCTGGCCCCATCGTTGATACCGGACGAGTTACCTGCGGTTACCTTACCGGTTTTGGGAACAAAAGCGGGGGGTAAAGAGGCTAATTGTTCCATCGTGATGCCGGGTCGGAAATGTTCATCTTTATCAAACACTAGCGGCGGTTTTCCGCGTTTTTGAGGCACTTCGATGGGCACGATTTCATCTTTGAAATCCCCTTCTTTGGTAGCCCGTTCCGTATTGTTGTGACTACGCAAGGCCACCTCATCCATTTCTTCACGGCTGATATTGAGCATTTGCGCCACAAATTCAGCGGTATGCCCCATGATGTAAGGTTTGCCTTTAAACATCTCCACGGGCGCACCTTCTTTAAGGGGGCCTTCGGTGGCGTCGCGCAGTAGGAATGAACCACAGTGCAGCGCGTGCATCATGGAATCCACTAAAGCGCCGTCTTGCAGACGTTGTCCCCAACGGGCGCCAGGCACGGTATAATCGACGCCGGACATATGCTCAACACCGCCAGCAAGAATCACATCGGCCATACCCGCTTGGATCATGGCCATACTGGAGATAACCGCCTCCATACCGGAAATACATACCCGATTGATGGTCATGGCAGGCACAGAATCCGGAATACCCGCCATCAACGCCGCAACCCGGGTAACGTTCAGAGAATCGGCATGCTCCATACAACAACCAAAACGCACATCCTCGATAACGCCAGGATCAATAGCAGCGCGTTTGACAGCCTCTTTCATGACAGCACTGCCGATAGTAGGACCATTAAGACTCTTTAACGAACCGCCAAAAGCGCCAACGGCTGTTCTGCAGGCAGAAACAATAACAACATCTCTCATAAAAACCTCACCTAGGGTGGTTATATCGAGGTTATACTTAAAAATCGGGCGACGTTTTCGTCGCCCGCTCACCGCTTTTTATACTCTTTCAAAAATACCTGCAGCGCCCATACCGCTGGCCATGCACATAGTGACCATACCGTAGCGCAGGTTTTTACGCTGTAGGGCATGTACCGTAGTGGCGGTACGGACAGCGCCGGTGGCGCCCAAGGGATGACCTAAGGCAATGGCGCCACCCAAGGGATTGACCTTTGCCATATCCAGACCCAAATCTCGGATCACCGCTAGACTCTGGGCGGCGAAGGCTTCGTTAAGCTCAATCCAATCCAGATCTGCGGTCTTCAACCCGGCCATTTCCAGCGCCTTAGGGATAGCCTTGATAGGTCCAATACCCATGATCTCCGGTGGACAACCGGTGACGGCATAGCTCACAAAACGAGCCAACGGCTTGAGACCCAGCTTTTTGACCAAGCGTTCACTCATCAACATCACCGCACCAGCACCATCGCTGGTTTGCGAGCTGTTGCCAGCGGTTACTGAACCGTCAGCCCGAAACACGGTGCGCAATTTACCCAAACTTTCCATGGTACTATCTCGCGGCCCTTCGTCGGTATCCACCACTTTGGTGCGCACTTGAACCGTTTGACCATCGGGGGAAAGCACATGCTCTTCGATGGTATAGGGTAAAATTTCGTCTTTAAACTCGCCATTCTTAATGGCTGCAAAGGCGCGCTGATTACTCTCTACCCCAAACGCGTCTTGGTCTTCGCGGGAAATATTCCAGCGTTCGGCCACCAGTTCAGCGGTGATACCCATGCCATAGGAAAGACCGATAATATCCTTGTTTTCAAGAATCTTTGGATTAACAGCCAAGCGTCCGCCGGGCATGGGTACCATACTCATGTTTTCGGTACCGCCAGCGATAATGGCGTCGGTATCACCCACCCGAATACGGTCAGCAGCCAAGGCAACGGACTGAATACCCGAGGAACAAAACCGGTTTAACGCAAAACCTGGCACATCGTTGGGTAGACCCGCTAACAGTGCAGCGGTACGCGCTACGTTTAACCCCTGCTCACCTTCCGGTAGCGAACAACCGGCGATGACATCGCTGATTTCGGTGGGATCGAGACCAGGACATTTGTCCACAACACCCCGGATACAATGGGCCAGTAAATCGTCAGGGCGGGTTTTTTGGAACATGCCACGGGGAGCCCTGCCTACCGGGGTGCGCACAGCGGCGACGATATAGGCGTCTTGAACCTGCTTACTCATGATTTGTCGCTCTCCTGAATACTGGTAAGTTTAAGTTAGGACTTACGTAGCTCGTTCCAAAGGACGCCGTAAATACTTCCCTGTAGGCTTGATGACGGCCTTCCAGGCCGTCAACACCTCTTTCACGAGCTACGCAAATCCTGTTTTGCGTAAGTTTTATAAATGAAGACACGAAGCTAAAACAATGACAATCGACTGCTTCGCGCCTCCTGGATCGTTAATGGGCGATGGGTTAGTTACGCAGCGGTTTGCCAGTCTGCAACATGTGCATAGCGCGTTCTTGAGACTTGGGATTACCGGCCAATTCTATAAAGGCTTCCCGTTCCAAACGCAACAGATAGTCTTCGGACACTCGGGTGCCAGATTCTACGTCACCACCACACATGGCCATAGCGATCTTGCGGGCAACGAAGTAGTCGTGTTCCGACATAAAGTGACCTTCCAACATATTCTGCATACCCATTTCAATGGTGGCTACGCCAGTGCG
>CAZGON010000267.1:0-212 GCA_964527085.1 uncultured Candidatus Competibacteraceae bacterium | reverse complement strand
TTAGCTACATAGAGAAGTTCATAAGGGTTAAACAAGACGATATCGCTGGATGTAAGGATACCAATTTCTTTGGCTTCCTCGGCGCTGGTAGCCACCTTGGCCATGGCCATATTTTGGAAATATTTAATGATGTAGGGGTTCATGTTGTTGTCCGGCGTCTCATCGGAGATGCGCTTGGCAAACTCCTTGCAACCGCCGCCGGCGGGCAATAG
>CAZGON010000266.1:0-5602 GCA_964527085.1 uncultured Candidatus Competibacteraceae bacterium | reverse complement strand
GTTACATGACTGGTAGCGGTATTGGGGTCTGATCCCATTGATTGCCTAAGTCCATAGACAATTGTCAAATCGAAAGGGGTCAGCGGGATATATTTGTAAATGAGAAAAATGATAATGAAAGGGATTTAAAATATAGTTCTTTTCCTTTGGAATAATAACCGAAGGCACTTCTAAAACAGCAGATCGTCCGCTTTCAAGCCATTCACTGCCATATCTTTGGCAGTTTAGGGAAAAGTGGGTAGTTAAATACACTAGTTCCGATTCTGTTTCTGCAAAGGTTTCGATAGAGACATCATCAGGAATGTCCACAGCAAAGGCGACATAATCGTTTGGAACCAAATCAGTATCCACATGAACTAAGACCTCCAATGCTGCGAGAGACAAGGTGGCTGCCGTATAAATCGCCACTTAGCCTTTTTTGTTCCAGCGCCCGCCATAGCGGCGTGCGCCATCTCCGGAAAAAGCTTTGTTCTGATGCCTTTTTTGACAAAGCCGCCAGCAGCGAATCAACTGAATATTCTATGCTCGATTCGACCTAGTACATCATCCACCTGCGTTGCTCCAATATCAGTGTCCATTAAATATAAGGGAATCTCACCGCCAAGCGCCCGGTTAGGCCGATGGAACCATTTGGCCGCCTTAGTTCTGTCATCAAGCACTTGTTCAGCATGCGCCATGACCCGAGTTAAACGGAAGAGCCGGTCAGATTCATCGGCGGCTAACCGTTTCTGCTGCTTGCGGCGCATCAGAGTACGTTGCGGAATAGCAAGTATTTGAGTTATTTCCTCACGGGTTAATTGAAACGCTTCCATGGTTTTTTCAAGTGCTGCAAAAGGCAAGCCGCGACGGAGAACCGGAATAAGATCTTCGTCCTCGGCAATTGAGCAGCTTAGGGTATGAAAGCCACCCCAGAGAGAGACCACGCTTGCTGTTGTCGCCATATTATCCTCAACAAGATCTGCCAGATGACATTAATTATAATGCAATATGGCTATTTTAAGCAGGAGTTTAGTGAGTAATCTGACTATCAATAGTTTGTAAATTTATGATTTTTTTGAGTTTATAAAGAAATAACAAAAAAACGTGAAAAATTTTTGCGGTTTTCCCTAAAGTCCCGCTTTTTTCCGCCGATAACTTTAAGCAGAAGTTGCTGAAACACCGTTGCAGCAAGTTCATAAACCGCCCTCTGGCGGTCAGTTATGAAAATGTTCGCTTAAAGTTTTTTTCTACATATCTCAAGGAGAGATGAAATGGTTCTTGGAGTTAACACCAACGTTGCTTCCCTAAAAGCGCAAAATAACCTGGGCCGTTCCCAGAATGCCATGAACACCTCGCTGCAGCGTTTGTCCACTGGGCTACGCATCAACAGCGCCAAAGACGACGCCGCCGGTCTTGCCATTTCCAACCGCATGACCTCACAGATCAATGGCCTGAACCAAGCCACCCGCAACGCCAACGACGCGATTTCCCTGTCCCAGACCGCTGAAGGCGCCATGCAGGAGTCCACCAATATTCTGCAGCGTATGCGTGAACTGTCCGTGCAGTCCGCCAACGATACCTATAGCAGCAGCGACCGTAATAAGCTACAGGCCGAAGTGGGTCAGTTACAGCAGGAGCTAAACCGTATTGCCGAGACCACTAACTTCAACGGCACCAAGCTGTTGGATGGCAGCTTCTCCGGCAGCTTCCAGATTGGCGACAAGGCAGGCCACGAACTCAGCGTAGCCCTAGGTAGCGCCAAGGGTAGCAGCATCGGTTCCCACAAGATCGAAGCTGCCGCTGGCGGTATCACCGCTGGCACCGTCGCTACTGCTGCTAGCGGCGCCTCCAACGGTTTTAGCGGTGGCGACATTACCATCAAGGGCGCCGCCGGTTCCGGTACCGTCACCGTTGCCTCCGGGTCTTCCACGGCAAAATCTGTTGCCGCCGACATTAATAAAATCAGTGGCGACACCGGTGTCAATGCGGAAGCTATAACCCATGCCAAACTGACCAGCGCCACGGGTAGTGTAAGCCTTGAAGTGAAAGGTGATAACGATGACGCTATCACTGTCGCCGCCGAGATTACCGATGCGAGTGATCTCACCGAGTTAGCCCGCGCCTTTAACGACGTGGCTGGCTCCACCGGTATCAGCGCCAAGATAGATGACGGTGGTGCGTTGATTCTAAAGAACGCCTCTGGTGAAGATATCTCTATCACCAACAAGAACACCACCGCAGTTGGTGTCACAGGGATAGCAGCCGATGGTGAGACGCCCGCCGGTGCTGCAGCGACGATCGACGCCGATGGCGAAACAACTGTCGTGGGTGGCGCAGTGACCTTGAACTCTGCCAAAGCCTATGCCGTGACAGACGCGGGTAATACCCTTACCGCTGGCAGTTCTTCCTTGAGCAGTGTTGGTGAAATCGACATCAGCAAGCGCACCGGCGCCACCGACGCTTTGACCACCATCGACAATGCCATGGAGTATATCGATAGTCAGCGGGCTGATTTGGGCGCCGTCCAAAACCGGATGGAATCCACCATTTCCAACCTGCAGAATCAGTCTGAGAATATCAGCGCCTCGCGTAGCCGTATCCAAGATACCGACTTCGCCAAGACCGCCGGTGATATGACCAAGCAGCAGATCCTGCAACAGGCCGGTGTGTCTGCCCTGTCCCAGGCTAATGCCTCTAGCCAACTTGTGCTTTCCTTGATTGGTTAATATAGGAAATCATGGACAACGTTCGGGGCAGTAATGCCCCGAACTTGTTCTTAAATGTCATTGAGGGACTCTAACATGTTTGATAAATTGGCCACCATGACCGGCGCCAACCCAATGACGGTCACTACAAGTTCAAAGAAAACCTTTGATCGGGAATCCGCCGAACGGCAAGGGCTAGCGGATAAACAATCGTCCGCAGCACCCGGTCAATCCACCACAGTTCAATCCGAGACGGTTGCCATGCAAGCCACAACCCGCGTTCAACCGACCCAGCAAACCGCCGCGCAACAGTTGCGCACTGACTCCCAAAAAACCCTCAGCGAACGCTTGTCAAACGAAGAAAAAGCGCTGCTAACTAAGTCCATCGAGGGCCTCAATGAGACGGCCAACGGGTTTGATGTGGCTGTCCAGTTCAATATCCATGAGAAATATGAAGAAATGGTTATTCAAGTGGTGGATAAAGAATCCGATGAGGTGATTCGGCAGATTCCCGCGGAGGAAGCCTTGGCCATCGCCAGTTTTTTTAATGATTTACAAACTTCCCGCAAGGCTCAAGACGCCTCGTCCTCCAATCAGGATCTATCAAAAGATAAAAAGCCTAAGTTGGAAGGAATCTTGCTTAACACTCAAGCATAGAAAATATCTTTACTTTATAGGCATGGACTGAGTATTTAGCGCAAGGAGAATAAGGATGGCAGGTCTTTCAGTCGGTGGTATTGGTTCAGGGATGGATGTAGACAGCTTGGTCAGCCAGCTGGTTGCGTTAGAAGGACAACCCGCCAGCAGCCGTCTCAACCGTCGAGAAGCTAATATTCAAGCCGAGCTATCCGCTATCGGCACCTTTAAAGGCGCTTTATCGGGTTTTAAAGAGTCTGTGGCCGAGCTTAACGACCCCACCCGCTTTGAGAGTATCAAAGCCCAGGTGGATAACGAAGACCTCTTGGACGTGACCACCAACAGCGCGGCTCAGCCAGCCACCTATGGTATTGAAGTCCAACAATTGGCCCAGTCTCAGAAGTTGGCTTCCAGCGCTTATGATAATGTCACCGATACTCTAGGCACGGGCACTTTAACCTTCCGCTTTGGCAGTTATGAAAGCACCGAGGATGCGGTGAATACGGCGTTTACCTCCAATGCCAACAAACCGTCCAAAAATGTGGTCATCGACGCCACTAACAATACCCTTGCGGGGGTGCGCGACGCCATTAACCAAGCCGACATGGGGGTTAACGCCAATATCGTCAACGACGGCACCGGTTATCGCTTAGTGTTTTCCTCCACCGAAACCGGCGCTGAAAATGCCTTAGAAATCACCGTCAGCGACGACGATGGCGACAACGCCGATGTGGGTGGTTTGTCAAACCTGGCCTATAGCGCCGACACTAAAAACGCCATCCAAACTTTAGCCGCCCAGGACGCCCAAATTATCGTCGACGGGCTCACCGTGACCAGCCCCACCGATAGTCTCGATAAAGTCATCCAAGGGGTAACCCTGGATCTAAAATCCGCTGAATTAGGCAAACCTACTAAACTCACCATCAGTCGAGATACGGCGGCCATTACCGAAGGGGTCAGCGCTTTTGTCGAAGCCTACAATGGTTTGACGGAGACCGTCAAAGACTTGACAAAATTTAATCCCGAAACCGGCGAGAAAGGACAATTGCTGGGGGATTCCACCGTGCGTACCGTGACCAACCAGTTGCGTCGTATGATTACCGATACGGTGAGCGGGGCAGGAGAACTGAAAACCTTATCGGATATTGGCATCAGTACCGAACGCGACGGCACCTTAAAGTTAGACAGTGGTCGGTTAACAGACGCCATCAAAACCGATCCCCAGGGTGTTGCAAGCCTGTTTGCCCGCAATGGACGCACCTCGGACTCGCTGATCAATTATGTCAGCACGGGTAGCCAAGGGGCTGCCGGTGAGTATCCTATCGTGCTCAGCCAAATGGGCAGCCAAGCAAGTTTTACCGGTAATGCTGTCAATTCCTTAGTAATCGACGCTAACAACAACACCTTCGCCCTTAACGTGGACGGAATTCAGTCAGGCACTATTACCCTAACCCAGGGAACCTATGATTCAGCCACTGCCCTGGCAGATGAGCTGCAAGCTCAAATAAACAGCGATGGTGTTTTACAGACTAACGAAGTGTCGGTGAGCGTTGGCTACGATGCTGATTCAAACCAGTTTAAGCTGACTTCCAATAAATACGGCGGTGAATCCAGCTTAGAATTTACCAGCGTCGCCAGCCAAATGGCAGCGACCCTAGGGTTTACGGTAGGCGCTGGAATCCCTGGCACCGATGTAATGGGTACTATTGGCGCGGTGCCTGCCACCGGTGTTGGTCAGCGGTTGACAGGATCGGGTTCCACCGCTGGTATCGCCCTCGATGTATTGGGCGGTGTCGTAGGACCACGGGGCACCGTGTCCTATTCGGAAGGCATTGCGGCGCGGTTGGATGATCTCTTGGAAAATATGCTTAACGATGAAGGACCTTTGGAAACCCGCACCGACAGTCTCAATAACCAGGTGGAAGACATTGAAGAATCCCGCGAATCTTTAGACCGTCGCTTGGAAATGGTGGAGGCCCGTTATCGCCGAGAATTTACCGCCATGGACGCCATCATCGGTGAATTGTCGGCAACGGGTAATCAGTTATCCCAACAATTGGCTTCTATACCGGTTATTCAGTACAGCAGGCGCTAGCGTTTTATTCGCGCTAGGCAAATACTTTTTAAATAACGGAATTGAGAGAGGATGATCTCATGTTACCTGCCGGATTGCAGCAGTACCAACAAGTCAAAACCCGCACAGGAATAGACGGCGCAAGCCCCCACCGTCTTATTCAAATGCTATTTGAAGGCGCTTTAGAGCGGATTGCGAGCGCCAAAGG
>CAZGON010000265.1:0-5616 GCA_964527085.1 uncultured Candidatus Competibacteraceae bacterium | reverse complement strand
CGGTGTCTACCTCACCGCAAGCGTTATATGGCTCAATTGATGACACGCCCTAGAAGTAACGCAATAAAATACGCTATTTCCGCTAAAAAAATAGAATAGCCGTCTTGTTTTGCTGTCCAACTTTTAGTAGTAAACGACCTACAATTTAAAAAGCATTTTGTTATCTTAACGTATTGATGTAAGGTGGCATGGTCATGACAAGTCGGGATATTGAATTATTGCCTGAAAATGATCAAGCTGTGACTCGGGCTTCCTATAATTATTATCGAGCCGTCTTGACAGGTAAGCCTAGCAACGAACGCTACCAACTGCGGCAGATTTGGTTGCAGGAAATCCAACGACGATGGCCAAATTTGGCTACATTGGATTAAATTTTAGTGACCTTTAGGGTAGCTGATTTGATCAGTATCTTTCGCCACTACCGCGATATTATCTTAGATCTTGTAATAACGCTCGCTCGCCAGGGCGAACCACAGTGCCCCGAATAGTGGACATGGGTTTAGTTTCCATATCGACTTTCTGTGTCGACTGATCTTCTGGGGGGTAGTCACCGTAATGAATTTTTCCCTCTGCATCTTTCCAGGTGTAAACCCCTGTGCCAGATTCTACCCGGACGGGTTCGCTATTTAAGTCCACCACCTGCGCTTTAACGCCGTCTGGTAACTCATGGCTGAAATGCGTACTACCATCGGCATCGGTCCATCGATAAACCTTCTCTTCAGCAAAGCTTGTTACACTAAATACCGTTAAAACGAATATTATGACAAGGTAAGGCATGATAGGCTCCTGGACAATAACTATGATTCCCGTACCCTAAAGAACTAACTAAGGTTTCTTAAGTCATTGTTTGTCAAGTTTTGTTAAAACCTACTCTTCGAGATAGGTGTAGCCTTGCAAACCCGCCTCTAGTTCTCTGAGTAAAGCATCCCGGTGCGGTTTATCCAAATCAGTGGCGGCAATTTTCGCCCGGTAGGCAGCTAGCATCCGGGTAGGTTCAAAATGCACGTAACGCAACAGGTCAGCGACGGTGTCACCGTGTTCGGGTTCTACGAGTTGATAACTGCCGTTTTCGGTAAGTTCAACGTTGACGGCGTCAGTGTCACCAAAGAGATTGTGCATATCCCCAAGAATTTCTTGATAGGCGCCCACTAAAAAAAAACCTAGCAGATACGGTTCTCCCTGATGATAAAGCGGCAGTGGTAGGCTAGTGCCTATGCCTTCACTGTCCACATAGTATTTAATACAACCATCGGAATCGCAGGTTAAGTCTTGCAATACAGCGCGGCTTGCAGGACGTTCGTTAAGACGGTGTAAGGGCATGATGGGAAAAATCTGGTCAATGGCCCAGACATCGGGAAGGGACTGAAATACCGAAAAATTCAAGAACAGTTTTTCGGCTAATTTGTCGGTCAACTCATCCAACAACTCCCGATGAGCGCGAGTGGCTGGATTGAGGAGAGGTTGTACTTTATGGCAAATGGCATAGTAGAGCTGCTCGGCCTGAGCCCGCTGTGCTAAGTCAAGCACACCGTGGATATAAAGGCTTTGTGCTTCGCTCAACCAATACGCCGCATCGTGATAGGCTTCCGCGGCAGCATTCTGGGGCAGCTCATTATAAACATCCCATAGATTGCGTAGAATCAGCGGATCGTCTGGTTTTGGCGAATTTGGAGTAGGGTTCGGAACCGCTTCGTGATCGATAATTTCGGTGATAAGAACCGCATGATGAGCAGTCAGGGCGCGTCCTGATTCGGTAATCAGATTTGGGTGGGGCAGCCCTTGCTGGATGCAAACGTTCGCAAGGGTGTGAACCACGTTGTTGGCATATTCTTGAACGCTGTAATTCATAGAGCAGTCGCTGCGTGATCCAGTACCCTCATAGTCCACACCGAGTCCACCCCCCACATCCACATAGTTCAAGGGTGCTCCCAAACGATGTAATTCCCCATAGTAGCGGCCTGCTTCGTTAAGACCCCGTTGAATATCTCGGACATTACTAATTTGCGATCCCAGATGACAGTGCAGTAAGGTAAGCGTATCGAGCCAATTTTCCGCCCGCAGTTTTTCCACCGCCTTAAGCGCTTGTCCAGCGGTTAAACCAAATTTAGATTTTTCACCGCCGGTGTTTTGCCATTTACCAAGTCCCATGGACGCTAAACGTACTCGAATACCTAATTGCGGACGTATATTTAGCCGGGCAGCTTCCTCCAACAACAGGTTCAGTTCAGTGAGTTTTTCAATGACAATATAAACATTTAAGCCTAGCTGTTTGCCAATCAGCGCAAGACGGATATATTCCCGGTCTTTATAGCCATTGCATATCACCAGACCACCTTTATGAGATAACGCCAATACGGCCATCAGCTCAGGCTTACTACCTGCCTCAAGACCTACTCGGGAATGACCATACTGAATAATCTCACTGACCACCTTGCGTTGCTGATTGACTTTAATGGGGTACACTGCCGTGTAATCGCCCTGATAGCTGCAGTCTTGAATGGCGACGGCGAAGGCGTCGCACAGGGTGTCAATGCGGTCATGAAGAATATGGCTGAAGCGTGCTAAAACCGGTAAGCCATACCCTTCGGCCCGGAGTTTTCCAGCCAGTGCTTGTAAATCGATACCGGGATGGTCAGGATGGCGGAGGGAATGGACAAATAAATGGCCATTGTCGGCAATATCAAAGTAGCCGCCACCCCAGCGATGGATATTGTATACTTCCCGCGCCTGGTCCAGTGTCCAGGTCTGTTCCTGGTGCATAGTCTTGAATGTCATTATTTTCTAACTTGCGTATGCGTAGCGATTTCACAATTATCCGTTAAAGGAGGCTTATCCATGACGCTAGATAATAGCTGGTTTTCTGAAGTACACACTCTAGCGGGTTCGGCCTTCTCTTTAAAAGTAACCGAAAAGTTATTCGATGCCCAGAGTCCTTTTCAGCATATCGAGGTTTATAGCACCGAGGGATTTGGTCATTTACTGGTTATCGACGGCTATATCATGCTCTCGGAGCGTGACAACTTCCTTTATCATGAAATGCTCGTGCATCCCGCCTTGTTCACTCACCCTGATCCTAAGCGAATACTCATTGTAGGAGGTGGCGACTGCGGCACCCTGCGGGAAGTGTTAAAACATCCAAATGTTGAAGCTGTGACCCAAGTAGATATCGACGAAATGGTAACCCAGGTAGCGGAAAAATACTTTCCTACCCTCTGTGAAGCCAACCAAGATCCCCGTGCCCAGCTCTACTTTGCAGATGGAATAAAGTGGGTAAAGGACGCCGCTGCTGGCAGTTATGATGTGATTATTGTCGACAGCACCGATCCTGTAGGTCCCGGTAAAGGGCTATTCAGCCAAGACTTTTATAGTGACTGTTGGAAAGCTTTGGGAGAAACAGGTGTGCTGGTACAGCAGAGTGAGTCACCCTTGTTTCATTTAGAAAAAATTCTTAAACCCATGCATCACGCTATGCACAAGGCAAAATTTAAAAATATCCATACGCTGCATTTTCCCCAATGCGTTTATCCATCGGGTTGGTGGACTGCCACCTTGGCAAGCAAGCTTACACCCATCGACCAGTTCCGCGAGAAAGATATTATCAGCAAGTCTTTTACAACGCATTATTATAATGTTGAGATACACCGGGCCTCTTTAGCAACACCGGAATTTATGCGGCAAGCATTAGCAGCAGATTCGTATAAATAAACCATCATCTCCATCCAAACCGTAAAGCTTGAATGGAGAGAATATACGCAGTGAATTTACAAAGCATCGATATCCGTTTCACCGGTACGGATGCGAATAGCCTGTTGCAAATCGTAAACAAAGATTTTCCCGTCTCCAATCTTGCCGGTATTGGCTGCATTGCAGATAACCTCAATGACCTTGTCGACTACCGTTTCATCGACACCAATCTCGATCTTGACCTTCGGCAAAAAATCGACCACGTATTCAGCGCCTCGATAAAGCTCAGTATGACCTTTCTGACGCCCAAAACCTTTAACTTCAGTGACTGTAATGCCTTGAATTCCAATGGCTGAAAGTGCTTCTCGAACATCATCAAGCTTAAACGGTTTGATGATCGCCGTGATGAGCTTCATAAACATCTCCCCTAGGCGGTACTACGATAAAATCAAAGCAAACGATGAACTATAATCCAGTTCCGTTTGTTTGGCGATGGCTATTTTACATGTCTTTTTGAGACAACAACGGACGCCGAAGCGTCCGTTAGTATCCAAAAAAATTATATCAATCAGCTTTTGCTGCCACCCGGCATAAACTCAGGATAAGCTTCCATACCGCATTCCTCGAAATCGACCCCGATAAACTCTTCCTCTTCGCTAACGCGAATGCCCATGATAAGTTTTAAAATTAACCACACAATAAGACTGCTGACAAATACGAAGCCAAAAATCGTGACTATACCGAGAAGCTGAGCAGCTAACGTACTGTCCGGATTGGAGAACGTTACAGCAAGTAAGCCCCAGATGCCGACAACCCCGTGAACAGAGATGGCGCCCACGGGATCGTCAACTTTGATTTTGTCCATCGCGACGATGGAAAATACCACAATAATGCCGCCAATAGCCCCAACCAACGTGGCGAGTCCCGCGCTTGGCGTCAACGGTTCAGCGGTAATAGCGACTAACCCAGCCAAAGCCCCGTTTAACCCCATGGTTAGATCAGCTTTACCAAATAATAGCCGAGCAGTAATGAGGGCGGTCACAACGCCACCCGCCGCCGCGGTGTTAGTGTTAACAAATATCTGAGCTACTGCGTTGGCTTCACCAAAATTCGACACCTGTAGTTCAGAACCCCCATTAAAGCCAAACCAACCAAACCATAAGATAAATGTACCCAAAGTGGCCAATGGCAGGTTAGCGCCAGGAATCGGATTAATTTCGCCATTCCTGCCATACTTGCCCGCACGAGGTCCAAGTAAGATAACGCCCGCTAAAGCTGCGGTGCCACCGCACAGATGGACGACCCCCGAACCTGCAAAATCGAGAAAACCCTGGGTGTCCAGGAAACCCCCACCCCACTTCCAAAAACCTTGAATCGGATAGATAAAGCCGGACAGTATCACGGCAAAGAATAGAAAAGCCCATAGCTTCATGCGTTCAGCCACGGCGCCCGATACAATGGACATGGCAGTGGCGACAAACACCACCTGGAAGAAGAAGTCAGCCATCCCTGAGTAAGTGGGTGCATCGTCACCACCGGCTAATAAGGATTCTAAGGTATTTCCTTCGCTAACCAGAAAACCAATGCCTGGCCACCAACTGTTGACTGCTTCACCCGGATACATAATGTTGTAGCCCACCAGCAAATACATAATGCACGCTATGGCATAGAGGCCCACATTTTTAGTTAATATTTCGGTAGTGTTCTTGGCGCGTACCAGTCCTGCTTCCAACATGGTAAACCCGGCCGCCATCCACATCACTAAGGCGCCTGACATCAGTAGATAGAACGTATCGACGGCGTATCTAACTTCTATATCTATCATTGTTTGTTCCACACTAATACCTCATGGAAAAGTTCTTTGTTATCGTTACAATGCTTCAGGACCGGCTTCACCGGTGCGGATGCGAATAGCTTGCTCCATATCAAACA
>CAZGON010000264.1:0-5624 GCA_964527085.1 uncultured Candidatus Competibacteraceae bacterium | reverse complement strand
GCCGGAATCCAGTTGCCAGGGAGGGTGGCAGGCGGTTGTCACCAGCGCTTGCCGTTTGCGGCACTGGATTCTCGCCAGTCCATGGCGCGCAAACTGGGCGATTCCAGCGCCAGCATCGGGTATGATGATTGCGTGCCATACCCACTAATAAGTAGCCCGGATGGCGTGTAACGACATCCGGGCAAACCCTATAGCCTTAATGTCAGAGAGTCACTCAACGACTCGAGTCAATAAGCCAGAGACAAGGGGTTCGGCAAAGTCTGTAGAGGCACCGTCTTCGTTAGGCCCTTGGCTAAACAAGCTGATTACCAATTGATTGCCTTGCTGGCGGAAACCAATCAGTTCGTTGGCATCCCAATCTAAACCTACAATACTGTATCTAGCATTACTGCTATCTAATATTTTGCCGTAGATATACGTGTTGGGTAGAAAAGGGACAATTTCGCGGCGACCAATGTCAGGATGTCCTGCTGCGGGACCGGTAATGATCTGGGCGCTAAACGCATAGCGTAAACGTCTTAAAGTAAAGGTTGAACGGTTATTTAAAACCAGTGAAGGTCCTTCTAGACTATATTCGTTGCCACTTTGGTCGACATACCTACCTGGAATAAGCGCGTTTAGGCCAGAGGGTCGGGCAACTTCCTGAAGCGAAACAGTGTTAAAGACAAAGGCGCCGGTCGGTGTCACAGCGAACTGTACTACCATATCGTAATAAGTCGTTGCGCCTGTATTGATGTTGGTAATCGGTACTCTGAACAAGTTAAGCCTTCGTCCCGAACCCACCAAGTGGCTAGACTCTAGCTCAATTTCTGATTGTGTCCCTGGTATGACCTCGGCGGTGGCTATACTCATCCATAGACTTGCCGTCGCTACCGCGATAATAAATATTGAAAACCGCTTTTTCATCGTTCCGTGTCTCCTTGCTGTTTGTTTTTGATTTTTGTGTGTAAAAATTGTTAACAGGATTACTGATCATGCTGTAGTCTAAAAATGTATTCACCCTCCCTTTTTTGGGACACTTGTAAATGCAAATATAGCAGAAATTTTTTAAATATATGTGCATCGTTCCTTAACTTGCATAGTATGTAAAGTATAAAAGAAAAGTTAGCTTACTTATTGGCGTTTAAATGATTGGTTTCAAGGCGTTACCAACAACAGTGTTTCAAAATTTTCAATAAAGTTTTATACTTGCATATATTTTGTGATTATTACAAATACCCTTGTCATTTTTACCGAATAAGATGTCTGCAAAGGCAATATTATTGACCCCGCATGAATACATGGAGATGTAAAGTCCTTATTGCATCGATGCTGAATTGCCCCGCTGTTTCTACACATACCTGTAGCTTGATGGATGCGTCCGTTTTACGGAACAACAAAGTTAGTAGTGCCGTAAACTTTTTATAATCAGACAGGATTAGGAGAAATTTGTGCTATGGATGAGCCTATAACAGCACATGCCATTAAAAACGCGGATGTTGCTGATACCCGATCTTTGCTGGCATCTGCTGCCTTCTCACCTTTCTTTGTTACCTGGTTTGTGATGTTTTTTTGCATCGTGGGTATTGGCTATTGGTTTTATCAACAGCAGATGACCTACAATAGGGAACTTGCCTTTGAGCGGGTTCGGGATATTGGTGATCTTAAAGCGCAGCAACTTTACCGTTGGTTGCGAGAACGTCGCTACGATGCAACGATGCTTTATGAAGATCATCTCGCTTTAGGATTATCCAATTTTTTAGCCAACCCCGAAGAAAACCGGTTACGCCAAGAGACCCGTGCTTGGATGAAGTCCCTAACTCGTTACTATAGTTATAGCGATATATTACTCACCAATGACCAAGGTCACATTTTACTGTCTATCCCGGCTAATCATCAGTCAATCGATAAATCGACCCCTGTGTGGAGCTTTATTGAGCAGGCTATCAATACGCAAAATGTTGTCTTATCAGACTTCTATATCAACCAGCAGGGTAAGCCACAACTCGATTATATTGTGCCGATAGTGACTAATAATAACGACGCTGCGCCTTCTAAACTATTGGCTGTTCTAGTGCTTCGTATTGATCCAAATGACTTTGTTTTTCCGCTACTTGATGAATGGCCTACCCAAAATCAGAGCGTCGAAACACTGCTGATCCGCCGTGCTGGGGAGTTTATTGTTTATTTAAACCGGGGACTTCATGGCGCAGCCGATGAGGCTTTGCTACAAAAAATATCACTGGATAGCATTGACTTGATTGCCGCCTCGTCATTACAGCAAAAAGGCGGTGAACTGACTGGTCGCGATCACCGGGGCGTCAAGGTTATTGCCGCCGTAAGACCAGTTGAAGAATCTGATTGGTATCTCCTGGCAAAAATTGATCAAGCGGAGGTCGATGGGCCATTGCGACGGATTGCTCGTCAAACCCTCGCTATCGTCGTGTTGGCGATACTTGTCTCAACGTTAGGATTATGGTTGGTGTGGGGCTTTCAGTCGGAGCGCTTGTTGCGGCGCCAGAAAGTGATGCTGGAACGACAAGTAAAAACAGGTAGTGTTGCTTTGGCTAGCACCCATCAGGCCCTTCAGGTGGCTTTAGGAGAACGGCAGTTTTTTGTGGATGAAATAGTCTATCAAGCGACCCACGATATGCTGACTGGACTTTTTAATCGTCAAGAATTTGAGCGTCGTTTAGGACATTTGCTGGGTACCGTATCCAATGACGGTAGCGCTCACGCCATCTGCTATTTAGACTTGGATCAATTTAAGATCGTCAACGAGAGCTGTGGCCATGAAGCTGGTGACGAAATGCTGCGTCAGTTAGCAGGTCTCTTTCAAACTCAGGTGCGCCAACACGATACTTTGGCCCGTCTTGGCGGCGACGAATTTGGCGTGCTTTTGGGAGGTTGTACCCCTGAGCAAGGCCAACGGCTCGCCAATGCCCTGCGCCAAACGGTGGAAACATTCAGTTTTATCTGGAAAAACAAACGATTTCGCATTGGCGTTAGTATCGGCTTGGTTGCTATTGATAAAAACAGTGGCAATGTTGCCGCTGTGTTAAGAGCTGCTGACAGTGCCTGTTATGTGGCGAAAGAGACAGGCCGTAACCGGATTCATGTTTATCACGAGCAAGATGAAAATTTACTCAAACGGGACAGTGAGTTGCAGTGGGTGACCCGTATTCCACAAGCCTTGGATGAGAATCGTTTCGAGCTTTATGCACAACTCATCTCTCCAGCGCAAGAGAACAGCGATAATCGCGTTCATTATGAATTGCTGCTGCGCTTACGGGATAAAAACGGGCAAATCGTCTCACCCGGCGTATTCTTGCCGGTGGCTGAACGCTATCAATTAGCGGGTCGTCTTGATCGATGGGTGGTGGCTCACGCCTTGCAATGGTTAGCGCGGCATCCTGATGTCAGCAAGACAGTGGCCTTGTGGGGAATCAATCTGTCGGGCCAGTCTCTGAGCGAAGAGAGTTTTTTAGAGTTCGTTCTGCAACAACTTGACGAAACGGCTATATTCGCCGATCAGATTTGTTTTGAGATTACCGAAACAGCAGCCATTGCTAATCTCACAGGGGCGGTTCGATTTATAAACTCGCTGAAACAGCGTGGTTGTCGTTTTGCCCTCGATGATTTTGGTAGTGGTCTGTCATCGTTTGCTTATCTTAAAAATCTTCCCGTGGATTTTGTTAAGATCGATGGGGTTTTTGTAAAAGATATTATCGATAATCCCTTGGATTTTGCCATGGTGCGGTCAATCAACGAGATTGGACAATTGATGGATAAAAAAACCATCGCCGAGTTTGTGGAGAACGAAACCATTTTAGACAAGCTTCGTTCGCTGGGTGTGGATTATGTGCAAGGTTACGGTATTGGTCGACCGCAACCCTTGCGGGATCTAATTAGCAAAGAGATACTTCATGTTTACCAAAAGGATGTAGAAAAAGGTTGATACAAGGCTTGGTATATTTTTTGTATAAATTAGCTATTATCTATAATTTGTGTTGGTATTTTTATAACGGCAAAAATAACTAAAGTAGGAGCATTCCATGAGAGCATTTATTTTGTGTCTTGTTCTGTTTTCAACGGCTGCCATTGGGCAGAGCGCTGAAAAAGTCTATACCTGGACCGATGCAGAGGGGGTCACTCACTATAGCAGAGAGGCGCCGGAAGGCGCTGAAGCCGACTTGATTTCGTTAGATGAAGAGGGTTCTTTGTCGATTATCGGTACTGAACAGACTGATGCTGGGATTGTAGGTGATGATTCCCAAACAGAACCGGCTACATCAAATCCTTAGTCGATCAAGATATCGCTAACATGTTCTCAAGCATAACAAAACGATTTAGTAACTAAACCATTTTGTTATTTTGGGTGGCGTTTTATTGCATAAACTTTTATGTGCGACTGCCAAAGTTAGTCAAAAGAAGTTCTCTATTATGTGGGATTAGTCTGCTATATCATGGGGCAACTATAAAAAAACCTATTTAGAGCTTGCTGATGAAAATTCTGTTAGTGGAAGACGAATTCAACGTGCTAAAAGCCCTAGAGGGGTTACTAACGGCTGAAAAACACATTCTTTTGACTGCTCAAAATGGTGAGCAAGCAGTCGAAATATTTTTAAATGAAAGTCCCGATTTGGTGTTGTTGGATGTAAACCTACCTGGTTTAAATGGCTACCAAGTGGCTCAACATATTCGATCTAAAACAGATGGAGAATGGGTGCCCATTATCTTTTTAAGCGGTGAGGGTAGTGATGAAGCTATTGCCCGTGGCATCGAAGTGGGTGGTGATGATTACTTAGTCAAACCTGTTTCCTACACAGTATTGTTAGCCAAACTGGGCGCCATGGAGCGTATTGCTACCATGCGTCGAGATTTGAACCGTGTTTCGAAGCAGCTAGCTGAGGCTAATAAACATTTAAAATGGCTATCTCTCCATGATGATTTGACCAATGTCGCTAACCGCCGATTTTTCGATGATGTTTTAGCGCAAGAATGGAATCGTCAACGCCGCCATGGTAAACCATTAAGTTTACTGTTGATCGACGTTGATAATTTCAAAGCTTACAATGATTTTTATGGTCATCAACATGGCGATGATTGTCTCAGAAAGATTGCCCATCTTTTGCAAAAACGTGTGCAACGCAGCTCTGATTTGCTCTGTCGTTACGGTGGTGAAGAGTTTGCTGTTATATTACCCATGTCAAATCAAGAAAAAGCTTACCAGTTAGCAGAAAGATTGCGTCTCGATGTAGCACAAGCAAAGTTAGAACACCGAGCCTCATCGACGGCGGATTATTTGACAGTTAGCATCGGGGTGGCAAGTATTGTACCCTGTGAATCGTCAACCTTTACTGATCTTATTGCAAACGCAGATAAAAAACTTTACAAGGCCAAATCCTGTGGTAAGAACCAAGTAATATATAACACTTCATATGCCTGCCATTGAGCACCTACGATTCAAAAACGGTAGCCGTGCGCTTTATTACCTTGTTTGATTTTGACAAGATTGTTTGTTGTTAGGATATGTCTTGTGGAACATTATTGAATTTACCCAATGGGTATAATTCAGCGCATTAACTTTTACCTGGCTTTCCGCACGTCTTGCTAAGGGATAAGGAATTTTGTTATGTCAGAGG
>CAZGON010000263.1:1234-5644 GCA_964527085.1 uncultured Candidatus Competibacteraceae bacterium | reverse complement strand
TTTTGCGCCTTATATCCTCGCCCTAAAGGACGAGGCTTTACGGCGCATTGGGTAAACAGGCCGGCCATCCTATTAGCCAATTTGATGCTATGATTGCAGGCGTTACTAGATCTAGGGGCGCTCGTCTCGCCACGCGTAATACCAAGGATTTCGTGGACTGCGGTATTAAAGTCATCAATCCTTGGCGAGCTTACTAATTTAATCCTTTGTAGCAAATTCAAGTTGTTTAATAGCAGACACAGGAGTTTTTCTCTCTTCGAACTGTTATTCAATTCGCTAAGACCCAAGCTTGTGCGGCTGGAAGACATCTCATTTGGACCTTTTTTATCCAGTTGTTCAGCCTTTTGAATAAGAATCTAAAGAGCGACTATCTGTCTCCCCGCTTGACTGAACAACTTATGAAAAAGTTTACCTGAAGCCTTTCCTTGTAGATTCTATGGCCTAGGACATTCGGCCTACGACTTCTGTTGGATAGGCAGAATGAACTCAATGACATACGCTATTTAAGAACTTTTTAAACGGCTGTCACAGCCGCTATCTATATAAAGAGCATGTCATGTCGAGTATCAACAATAATGTGAATGTACGTCCTGTTGCTATTACCCCTATTGAAGACAGACGCACGACCCTCGAGTTTTGGGGCAAATGTAATGCGGAACAACAGGAAGCCCAGGAAGCTTTTGAGCAAGCATTAAATTGTGTTGAGAGTAACTTCGCCAAACGTGGACGTAATCAGCGGGACTGGAACGCGCCCTGTACTAACATGGACGCAGTGGCAGTTGCACACGGCGCCTTTTGGGGTGGTGTCTCCGCAGGAGCGGTGACTGCAGCGACAGCAATCCCTGCGAGTGCTGTTGTGGGTGCGGCTGTGGGAGCGGCGGCAGGTTTCGGGCAAGCAGTTACTCATCCAGACAATACCACAAGCGTTGATCCAGCCGACTATTTTAGCGAGAACCCTCTCCAGCAACAAAATAAGAAAGGTTCAGATTTCCGATGAACCACCAGGAAAAAGTACGCCGGTTTTTTGAAATCATATGCCCTGACGTTGAGATAAAAAAAGCAAGTGTCGTTGATCGATGGCTCTGGTCATATGGCTACCAAACGCCACCAGCAGTCGTATGGCCTCTTTGGGCGATTATTTTGCAAATAACGCTTATCTGGTTGATCTTAAGACCCTTTCTGTTAGTTCCGTTCGTCTTTTTTTTTCCCATGTGTCCCCAAGCAGGGTTTCTGACCGAATACTGGAATGCGCTAGCAATCGATTTTGACGAGATCGTTCTTGGTGTAGTGATTGTCGGAACTGCAACTTGGACTAGAACCTATTTCATGCCGTGGAAGCGCTGGCGGCAGCTTTGGAGAGATCTTGACCATGACGACGCTAATAAAGACGATAGGGTAGATCGATAAGATAAGTCTTGTACAAAAAGGACTTGCGTGGCTCGTGAAAGAGGTATCGACGGCCTAGACGGTCGTCGTCAAGCCCACAGGAAAGTGTTCACGGCGTCCTCTGGAACGAGCAGCAATAGTCCTATTACTTCACTATACGAATACTCCTAAGCACACAGCCAAATTAAGAATTTTCAAGTATCGCAATCGGCGACGTCGCTATAGTTTGCGGCTGCACCTGATCGCCGGATTGTATAATCATCAACTTAACGTCGCCTAACTTTTGCAAAATATTTAATATAATCAAAAGCTTGTTATTAGCCTTTGAATGTCGGATACAATGCCACTATTTTTTATTTAATTTTCTTCATAAGGCGTAATTTCCGACGCCCGTAGCGTGTACCCCGAATCACCCACCTCATTACCCGTCCATTTCGCGCTCATTATTCCGGTCACCCAGACCGTGTCGAAAAGCTTTTTTGCAACGGTGTTCCCCTTTTTAGTCACGACATACACGGTTTGATTAGCGGGTGGTGGTGGAACATGGATACAAGCTCCATAGTAAGGCACCAGGAGAAATTCCGATATTTTCTCTCCTTCATGCTCCAGGGGCACCACAAAACCAGGTATTTTAACGTGCTTGCCATCGAGTTCTTTGACCACGGGCGCCATGCTCCAGGCTTCGCGCAGTTCGGCCATCAATTGAGCGGCTTGCGGGTCACTGTCGTCGAGGGAATCAATATCGTATTTTTCAAAGATTTCATAGGGACTGTAACCGGGTGGAACTAAATCTTCCCACTTTAGCTCCAGGATACCGTTCTGGGCTTGTTTGTTTGACGATACCTCCTTAGCTACGACGAGATCGGATGACTCTTCCGCTGCTTGAGTGGCGCGCGGCGCTGTGACATGTTCCTGCGCACTTACACCGAATCCAGGGAGCCCAACCAGGGTAACCACGAAAAATAATCGTCGATTTACTCGATTAAACATCGGTAATACCTCCTTTACACTCTGATAGTCATACCATCGGCTAGGGAATAGCGATATGCTCGGTAGCCAGGGATAATGCCGATCAGCACACCGGCACCCAGCACCAGTCCTAGCAACATCATGTCATAAGATGACAACATACGCACACCAATAAATAAGCCAAATTGCGATTCTATAAGGGGTTGAAGCACTATTAGTCCCCCATAGAGCAACAATAACCCCAAGACCGTACCCAGCAGAGTAAGAAAACCCGCTTCCCCTATGATCAGCGTAAAGATATGGGCTGGCCGAGCGCCCACCGAGCGTAGGATGGCCATTTCACGCCGCCGCTCATTGAGGCTGGCGAGCAGCACCGTGAGCATACCGGTCAGACCCACCAGCACAACAAACGTGGAAATCGCCAGCAGGGCTTGCTCGGCGACGCTCATCAGATCCCACAGTTCCTGTAGCGCTACCCCTGGCAAAATGGCCTGCAATGGCTCTGCACGGTATTCATTAATAAAGCGTTGCACATGAAAAGCGCTAATCTTTGAGTTGAGCCCCACTAAAAATGCCGTGATAGCCTTAGGCGTTAAGTCCATCTGCCGCGCCCTTTCGGCGGGGATTCGCAAACCGGGTACCGGCGCACCGCTCAGCCAATCCACATGGATCGCCTCAATGGCTTTGAGACTCACATGCACCGTGCGGTCCACCGGCGTCCCTGTTTTTTGCAATATCCCGACAACGCGAAACGGTTTGTCGTCGTGTAGAGCAAAGCTAACATCACCTGCGCCGTGAGCAATGACGATCTCCTGGTCCAATTGGTACCCGAGGGCTTCCGCCACCTCGGCACCCAATACGGCATCATAGAGATCGGCAAAGGGAGCGCCCTCGGAAAACGCCAATGTCCGGTCGCGGGCATAACGGTAGTATTTAAAGTAGTCCTGAGTAGTGCCCATGACGCGATACCCCCGATGGGAATCCCCCAAGGAAATCGGCACGGTCCACTGGATACGAGGATGACGGGCAATCTCCTGATAGCTTTTCCAGGTAATATTATTAGTCGCATTACCGATACGAAACACGCTATAAAGTAACAGTTGAATGCCGCCACTGCGCGCCCCCGCCACCAAATCGGTACCGGAAATGGTGTTGGCGAAGCTAGCACGGGCTTCCGTGCGCAATCGCTCGACCCCCAGTAACAACGTCACACTCAAAGCAATCGCTACAACCGTGAGGGTAGCGGTAAACTTGCGGTTTAAGATGCTTTTTAACGCCAGGTAAACAATCGGCATTGCTCTAACCCCCGCTATTTCATTTAAGCCCGACTGACCTGATTAAGGTTAGCCAAGGGAATGGCGCGATCGAAAAAAGGTTCCAAGGTCGCGTCGTGGCTCACAAACACCAGGGTCGTACCCACTGCTTTGCACTCTTGAAAAAGCAACTCCAGAAAAGCGGCTCGTCGGTCGGCATCCAGGGACGAGGTGGGTTCGTCGGCAATGAGAATCTCCGGTCGACCGATCAGGGCCCGCGCCGCGGCCACCCGCTGCTGCTGACCGACGCTTAAGGCGTTCACGGGACGCGCCAAAAGTGCCTCATCAAGATCTAGGTGGGCTAGGAGTCGAGCGGCTTCGTCCCTCACATAGGCGCCATTGCGCGACACCGCAGTCCGCCGCGCCCTGGAAAACCGACAAGGCAGGGTGACATTTTCCAACACCGACAGATACGGGACTAAATTGAACAACTGGAAGATAAAACCGATGTGATCCGCCCGGAAACGATCCCGCTCAGCGCTGTTGAGTCCGTCCATGCGACGACCGAGAACAACGATTTCGCCGTGCTGGGGGATGAGCACCCCCGCTAGCAGGTTTAACAAGGTGCTCTTGCCGCTGCCACTGGCGCCTTGGATAAAGATGCGCTCGCCTCGTGCAATCGACAGGGTGTCAATTGCCAGCGTGTCAGACTCCTGAGGAAACCAGCGAAAGCGGAGATCGCTGACTCTGATGATGGGGTCTTGGCTATTCATGGCGCGACGGCGAACGCGCTAGGACGCCA
>CAZGON010000263.1:0-1224 GCA_964527085.1 uncultured Candidatus Competibacteraceae bacterium | reverse complement strand
CCGATAACCGTTCTTACCCGTTCCAAGACTCATAGGGCCAAGCGCGTTGAGGCGGGATTTAACTTCCCACTTGTCTGTCCTTTCCCCGTGATGGTTTGTACCTGCAGTTCTTCCGTAGTTGGAAAAAGTGAAAATAACTGGACATCCATGTGGGTTAGCGACGCCGGATTGGCGCAGCGGAATTCATAGTTAACATGAAACTCCGAATGCACCTCTTCGTCGTGTTCGCTCTCATGGGCGTGGGCTTCTGCTTCATGATGTGCTTCTTGTTCGGCTTCATGGCTGTGGGTGTCTTCTGCGCCGCCCATATCCGTCTCCAATTCCGTTGCGGCGAGTTCGCATTGGGCCTCGGACGGTAGCGAAAATACCTGATTGCCATCCTCCAGGGTTTCTTTGGCTTGCTGCACCGCTTGTTCCTGCTCGGGATTGTTGGGTGCATGTTCAAACCCCACGATATTCATCGCTGGGCTAACCAACTCAATGTAGAGGGATGCGTCCTCTAAAGCGACATTCAATTGACCCACACCATGCTCATGGGCGCCAAGCTGACGATGCTCGTGCTCATCGGCGAATGCGAGAGTACTTAGCACAACCCAATTTATCAGGAACACCCCAGTTATAATTCTGTTCACGCTGCTGTTTCCTTTTGACTTTTAATTAGGACTTACGCAAAAAAGTGCGTTTCAACAAAACAGAGCTATCACCCTCTCAACCCACGCGTGTGGATGTGACGATGATGACTATTGTCGAAAACCCTTGAACGACCCGGTTGAAAAGATAACAGGTGGTCCGCGAGCCTGCTGGGCTAAGGGAGGCGGTTGAGTAAAAAAGATAGATGTTGGGATGGGCGTACTTGCTTGTAGGCTGGGTGTAACTACGACGGTTTTCGAAACGTTTGCAGGATAATCGAAAGCCGCCAAATGCAGACACGATTCGCAGGTTTCATCACTCTCGTGGCCAGCAAAATCAACCGTATGAGCAATCCACAGCCCCTGTGCTAAAAGCAGCAACAGAGCTAATAAAAAACCTTGCACATGCCTCACAGTCATAGTTGGCTGCAGTCCATAGACAATGATAAACTTTAAACTGTAATACTATAACGTTAAGTATGCAACGCTTAGTTTCCGAGAGAACAAAAACGGTAATAAATCAGGACTTACGTAAAAAGGACTTGCGTAGCTCGTGAAAAGAGGTGTCGATGGCCTGGACGGCCATCGTCAAGCC
>CAZGON010000262.1:0-5658 GCA_964527085.1 uncultured Candidatus Competibacteraceae bacterium | reverse complement strand
CCTGTCTGTGTATAATAACGAGCTTTTCTAGGGCGATTGCCCCATTGCTTATAGTTGTGAGGAAGCGCTATGCGGTTTTTGATTTCTGACGCTTGGGCTCAGGCTCCAGCGCCGGTCGGCGGTGAGCCGAGTCTCATTGGTACCTTGTTGTTTCCTATTTTGCTGATTGTGGTGTTTTATTTTTTATTGATTCGCCCCCAAACCAAGCGAGCCAAGGAACATAAACAAATGGTGGAAGCGTTAAAAAAGGGCGATGAGATCGTGACCGGCGGTGGCGTTTTGGGTCGTGTGACGGAGATCGGCAACAATTTCGTGCAACTAGAAGTGGCCGAAGGTATTCAGCTTAGGGTGCAGAAAGGGGCGGTGGCCTCCCTAATGCCCAAGGGTACCGTTAAAGGTGATCTCTAACTCCTCGTCTAAGTCTGACGCATAGGACGTGCAACCATGAATCAATATGCTTGGTGGAAATATTTAATCATTGGCTTGGTGACAGTCATCGGTCTTGTATATGCCTTGCCAAATTTATTTGGTGAAGATCCTGCCGTACAAATTTCCACCGCACGGACTGATGTGCTGGTGGATCAAGCGCTCCACGAGCGAGTCGTGCAAACCCTCGAAGGCGACAACATTGCCTACCAAGGCGTCGAGCTGAATGTGGACGAAGGTCGCCTGTTGGTGCGCTTTGGAGATACCGAAACCCAGTTGCAAGCAGCCGATGTGTTGCGTCAGGCGCTGGGTAGAGACTATGTGGTGGCCCTTAACCTAGCGCCATCCACACCTGGGTTTATGAGATCCCTGGGTTTAAATCCCATGTACTTGGGGTTGGATTTGCGCGGCGGTGTCCATTTTCTCATGGAAGTGGACATGCAAGCGGTGCTTAGACAGGCTGAAGAAAGCTATGGGGACGAAATCCGCACCCTGCTGCGAAATGCTCGCATACGCTATCTAACCGTCGACAGGCCCGATTCCGGCGGGGTACAGGTCACGCTGCGGGACGCCGCCGAGCAAGCCAAAGCGCAAGATATGATTGCCGAGAACTTGCCAAATCTACAAATTCGAGGGACTGCCGATAACGGTTTACAGTTGACTTTGAATGACCAGGAAATTCAAGAAAAGCAAAGTTTTGCCCTGCAACAAAATTTAACC
The DNA here is from genome assembly GCA_964527085.1 of uncultured Candidatus Competibacteraceae bacterium. Classification (GTDB taxonomy): domain Bacteria; phylum Pseudomonadota; class Gammaproteobacteria; order Competibacterales; family Competibacteraceae; genus CAYRGG01. The sequence continues at coordinate 4,512 of CAZGON010000262.1, read as the reverse complement.
ACCTTGCGTAACCGGGTTAACGAGCTGGGGGTGGCGGAACCCATTATCCAGCGCCAAGGCAGTAATCGTATTGTGGTTCAGTTGCCGGGGGTGCAAGACACCGCCCGGGCTAAGGATATTCTGGGGGCAACGGCCACCTTAGAATTTCGCTTGGTGGCCGAAGATCAAGATCCCTATGCCGCCCAAACCCGGGGGCGGGCGCCTGTAGGAACACGGCTTTATCAAGAACGCAGTGGTCAGCCTATTCTATTGCAGCGCCGTGTCATGCTCACCGGTGATTACATTACCGATGCGGCGTCGGGTCTCGATCAGCAAAGCGGCACCCCGGCGGTTTTCGTAACTTTAGATAGCCAAGGGGCAAACCGTTTCGAAAACGCTACCAAAGACAATATCGGTAAGTTGATGGCGGTGGTGTTTATCGAGAATAAAACCGAAACCCGCGAGGTGGGTGGAGAAACCAAAAAAACCTCCACCACGGTGGAAGAAGTCATCAACGTGGCTACCATCCGCGACCGCCTGAGTCGGCGTTTTCAGATCACCGGTTTGGATAGCACCCAAGAAGCCCGGGATTTAGCCCTTTTGTTGCGGGCGGGGGCACTGGCGGCGCCTATTGAGATTATCGAGGAGCGCACCGTCGGGCCAAGCGCCGGTCAAGACAATATCAACCAGGGGTTTCGCTCAGCGATGATTGCTTTTCTCTTGGTGATGGGGTTTATGGCGTTTTATTATCGCAGCTTTGGTTTGATATCTGACCTGGTCTTGATCGTTAACCTGATATTGATCGTCGCTGTGCTTTCTATGTTGCAAGCCACCTTAACCCTGCCGGGTATTGCCGGTATTATCCTCACCATCGGTATGGCGGTGGATGCCAATGTGCTTATTTACGAGCGCATCCGGGAGGAGCTTAAGGTGGGTAACTCCCCTCAAGCGGCCATTCACACGGGTTTTAGTAGCGCCTTTTCCACAATAATGGACGCCAATGTTACTACCCTGATTGCGGCGATTGTGCTATTTAGTTTTGGCACAGGACCCATTAAGGGATTTGCGGTCACCTTAAGTATTGGCATTGTCACTTCCATGTTTACCGCCATTATGGGGGCCCGAGGTGTCATCAATTACGTCTATGGTGGACGGCGTTTGCAAAGCCTGCCTATTTAATTAGCCTTTAGATAAGTGAACAGCAGTGGACTAAAAAATCATGCGGACGTTGATTAGGGAAACCCATATCGATTTTTTGAGCAAAGGGCGCTTGGCGCTAATAGCTTCTGGAGTTGTCTTAGTGGTGTGTTTGGCCTCTTTACTCATTCGAGGGCTTAATTTAGGTCTTGATTTTACCGGCGGGACCGTCATTGAAGTGGGTTATCCTAGCCCGATCTCTATCCCAACGGTACGGCAAGCCCTTAGCGAAGCCGGTTTTAGCGATGCCCAGGCGCAACATTTTGGAACCGCCAGCGATGTACTGATTCGCTTGGCTCCCCGCGAAGGTGCGAACTCTGCTGACATCAGCAATCAAGTACTCACTGCCCTAAAGGCAGCAGAAGGGGGTGGTCAGGCAGAAATGCGCCGGGTCGAGTTTGTCGGACCCCAGGTGGGGCAAGAACTCATCGAGGACGGTGGCCTGGCTATGTTGTATGCCCTGATCGGTATTCTGATCTATGTCACCCTACGGTTTGAATGGCGTTTGGCCGTAGGCACCATTGCCGCTACCGTGCATGATGTGTTGTTTACCATAGGCATCTTCGCGCTTTTCCAGGTCGAATTCGATTTAACGGTGTTAGCGGCTGTGCTCGCCGTCATCGGTTATTCGGTCAACGACACTGTGGTGGTGTTAGACCGGATTCGAGAGAATTTTCGTAAAATACGCAAAGGAACCGCTCAAGAGGTTATCAATACCTCTATCAACCAGACCCTAGCACGCACGGTAATGACCAGTTTCACTACCCTGATTGCCGTGTTTACCCTGTATCTATTTGGTGGGCCGATGATTCATAATTTTGCCCTGGCAATGATTGTGGGTATTTTTGTCGGCACCTATTCATCCATCTATATTGCTAGTTCCAGTGCTTTGCTGTTGGGGGTAAGTCGAGAAGATTTGCTGCCCAAAGCGAAGGAAGCTGTCGATGAGCGGCCTTGATGTTAAATGTTTTTTGCAGGTAACTATTCACCCTTGCGTCATTCTCGCCATGGACTGGCGAGAATCTAGTAGCATCGACGGCAAACACCGGTAGAGAACCGCCTGTCACCCTCCCTGGCGCCTGGATTCCGGCAATCCCTGCCGGAATGACGGGTGAGCAGTTATTTACTTAATTAATGCTTGGAAAGCTCCGAGAAAGGGTCCGTTTCATCCGATTTAGGCACAACGCGGCGATTTAGCGAGCCTTGCTGATGCGGGCTAAGATCTTCATGGACGCCTTGAATCACCAGCCGCGCCCAAACGGCGGCGATAATCCACATGACAATACCTAATCCGATCAAAACCCATTGAGTGCCCTCCACATTGCCCAGTTTGCCTCCCAACAGTCCATAAACCAAACTAACCAGGCTCGCCAACCAAAAAACACCGATGGGCGCGGCGGTGCTGGTGGCGCATCCGTGATGATGAACAGCGGCGGGGGGTATCAACCATGCCATGGCGTTTCGATTCATTATTATATCCTCCAAAAGTCTGGGTGGTTTTGCCTATTAACCTTTGTAATAGTTATTAAGTCTACTCAAAAAACACCCATTTTTTAATGGCGATTATGCCTGCTGCAAAGACTAATTTTACCGAGCCAAATCGGCTGTCAAGTGGGGCTGTATTGTCTGCAGTAAGGCTTTAAATATTTTGGGCGAGCCTGTCACAATGTTGCCGGTTTTCAAAAACTCATGACCACCCCCAAAATCGCTCACCAAACCGCCAGCTTCCTGAATAAGCAGCGCCCCGGCCGCCATATCCCAAGCACTTAAACCGATTTCCCAAAAACCATCCAAACGTCCTGCCGCCACATAGGCTAGATCTAGAGAGGCGGCCCCCGCACGTCGTAACTCGGCGCATTGGGTAAACAGCTTGCCAAACATGTTAAGGTAAGCCGTTATATGTTGCGGATGGCGAATAGGAAAACCGGTGCCCAATAAGGCCACTTCTAACGCATTAACGCTCCTTACCCGAATACGCCGGTCGTTTAAGTGAGCGCCGTTACCTCTCGAAGCCGTAAACATTTCCTGACGAATAGGGTCGTATATCACAGCGGCTTGCAAACGCCCCCGCTCTCGAAAAGCGATAGAAACCGCAAAATGCGGTAAACCGTGAATAAAATTGGTGGTGCCATCCAGAGGATCGATAATCCATTCGTATTCCGCTGAACTGCCTGTCGTCGAACCGCTTTCCTCGGCAAGAATACTATGATGAGGATAAATTTTATTGAGGGTGCGAATAATTTCCTGTTCAGCCTGAATATCAGCTTCGCTGACAAAATCATTGCGGCTTTTGGTATTAATAGTCAACTTATCGATGCGCTGGGCTTGTCGCATTAAAACGCGGCCCGCGCTCAAAGCGGCGCGCTTGGCGATATTTAGGGTTGGATGCATGGCGGCGGCTAAAAGGATGTGATAGGAAAAAGGTATGATAACGGAACTTTTGGAAAACTATGATAACAGTAAAATGACTTTAGAAAGAGCTTACGCGAACAACCTACGTATCGTTTTGGTAGAAACGACTCACCCTGGGAACATTGGCGCTACAGCCAGAGCCATGAAAAACATGGGACTGCGGCGTCTTGTGTTAGTAAAGCCAGCCCATTTTCCCCATGCCGAGGCGACCGCTCGAGCGGCAGGGGCCGATGATATTTTAGCCCAAGCGCAAGTGGTTAATAGTCTTAACATTGCCTTGCAAGGTTGTCATGGAGTACTGGGAACCACAGCACGGGACAGAGGCTTATCTGGGCCAGAACTGGATCCCCACCAATGCGCCCTTCAGGTTGCTGAGTTTTGCTCCCAGGGGGAGGCGGCTTTAGTATTTGGTCGAGAAAGTTCCGGTCTTACTAATGATGAACTGGATCTTTGTCATTACCGGATACGGATTCCCACTAATCCCGCTTTTAGTTCTCTTAATCTAGCAGCGGCCGTCACGGTGGTAGTTTACGAAGTGCGCAAGGTAATAGAGGCAGCCGTCGTTCAGACCCCTGAACCACAGTCCCTTAAACCTAGAGAGTTACCCGCCTCTGCTGATGAAATGGCAAATTTTTACCAACATTTAGAACAGGTGTTGCTGGAGACAGGTTTTTTAAACCCAGCTAATCCCCGCCATCTGATGCGCCAATTACGGCGTTTGTTTAACAGATCGCAACCCAACAAGAATGAAGTCAATATACTGCGCGGCATGCTCACTTCTGTACAGAAACGTATTAATCGCCAGTAAGGGCGATCATATCCCGCAAATCTTGATATAATCATTCGGCAATGAACTAGATTAGGACTTACGTAGCTCGTTCCAGAGGACGCCGTGAATATATCCCTATAGGCTTGACGACGGCC
>CAZGON010000261.1:0-5681 GCA_964527085.1 uncultured Candidatus Competibacteraceae bacterium | reverse complement strand
GTCGTTCTATTACTGCCTTGACTAATAACTCAGGGGCGGATGCGCCAGCGGTGATGCCGATGGTGTTTTTTTCGTTTAGCCAATCCGCTTCGATGTCGTCGGGACCGTCGATTAAATAAGCGGCATTGCCCGCTTTTTCGGCGACTTCCCGCAACCGGTTGGAGTTAGAGCTGTTACGGGAACCCACTACTAAGATCAAATCGCAGTTCTCAGTAAGATCTCGCACCGCATCCTGACGGTTTTGGGTGGCGTAGCAGATGTCGTCTTTTTTAGGACCTTGAATATTTGGGAAGCGTTCTCTCAAGGCATCGATAATCTGCGCCGTATCATCCACGGAGAGGGTGGTTTGGGTACAATAGGAAAGTTCATCGGGACGTTGTACGTTAAGATTCCATACATCCTCGGGGGTTTGTATTAAATACATCTTTCCTCCATTGGATTCGTCGTATTGACCCATGGTGCCTTCCACTTCCGGATGACCGCTGTGACCGATGAGAATCGCTTCCCGGCCTGTCCGGCTAAGCCGGGTAACTTCCATATGCACTTTAGTGACCAAAGGGCAGGTGGCGTCGAACACCGTTAATTGCCGTTCTGTGGCTTCCTGGCGAACAGCTTGGGAGACCCCGTGGGCGCTAAAAATGACCGTGGCTCCATCGGGGACCTCGTTAAGTTCCTCTACAAAGACAGCCCCTTTAGCACGTAGCCCGTCCACCACAAATCGGTTATGCACCACTTCGTGACGCACATAAATGGGTGCGCCGAATAGCTCTAAGGCTCGTTCGACAATGGCGATAGCACGGTCGACGCCTGCACAAAAACCTCGGGGATTGGCAAGTTGAATTTGCATAAGAAAATAACACCTTAAACGTTTAAATTAACTGGCACGTTCTGATCTGGTTGGTCGGGTACTGACAAAGCTCTCTATGATCCATAACACAGCGCCTACGGTAATGGCCGAGTCGGCCACGTTAAAGGCAGGCCAATACCAACCTTCGTAGTAGAGCTGAATAAAGTCGATCACATGGCCGTATAGAATGCGGTCGATCAGGTTACCGATGGCGCCGCCGATTATCAGGGCAAGCGCCGCCGCCAAGCGGATTTCATGCCTTTTCAAGCGGCTCATCCAAATAATCAATATACTACTCACCACCACCGACAAAATCAGAAAAAACCACCGTTGCCAGCCCCCCGCATCGGCCAAAAAACTAAATGCAGCGCCAGGGTTGTACATCAGTGTTAAATTAAAAAACGCCAACACGGGCACTGGTTCGTGGATCACCAGCATGGCTTCCGCAAACCATTTTGTGAGTTGATCTAGCGCCACCACCAAAGCGCTTAACCAAAGCCACTTGAGCATGGTTGCCTCACGCAAAACGGCGCTGCTCACCGGCTCCCACCACATTCTCTACACACCGTCCACACAACTCCGGGTGATCGGCGTGTTGGCCCACATCGTCCCGGTGGTGCCAACAGCGCACACATTTAGCGTGGGGAGAAGCCTTTACCGTCATTTTTAAGATTTGGTTGTTTAATTGGATGACGGCGCCCTGTTCAGGTTGCGCCGCTAGGGAATGCACACGGGCATAGGAGGTAATCAAGAAAAACCGCAATTCGTCCCTAAGTTTGTTGAGGTCGGTCAATAAAGGCTCGTCACAATAGAGGTCCACCTCCGCGTCCAAGGATGAGCCAATCTCACCGGTAACCCGCAGCCGTTCTAACTCTTTGCCCACCACTTCCCGCACGGCAATGAGTCGCTCCCAGTAGGGTGCATCGAAGGTGCTGGATGCTTTCAGCGGTAGCAGTTGTTCGTACCAGGTTTCTAAAAAGATCGAAGCTCCGCGTTGGCCCCCTGGCATGTGCCGCCAGATTTCTTCAGCCGTAAAGCTCAAAATAGGGGCTAGCCAACGCACCATGGCCTCTAGGATATGATACATGGCGGTCTGTGCCGAGCGCCGGGGGATACTGTCTTGGCCCGTGGTGTATTGGCGGTCCTTGATGATATCCAGATACAGACCCCCCATAGCCACCGAGCAAAAATTATGGATCTTCTGATAAATCATATGAAACTGATAATGGGTGTAGGCATCCCGCAATTCGTCTTGTAAACGACGGGCAAGATCCACGGCCCAACGGTCTAAAGCCAGCATCTGTTCCGGTGCGAGTTGGTGTTCATCGGGATCGAAACCGTTGAGGTTCGCCAGCAAAAAGCGGGCGGTATTGCGCATACGCCGATAAGAATCCGCAGTGCGCTTCAAAATCTCATCGGAAATGCTCATTTCGCCCCGGTAATCGGTGGCCGCCACCCACAGACGCAAGATATCAGCCCCCAGGGAATTGACCACCTTTTGCGGCGCCATCACATTGCCCCGGGATTTGGACATCTTCATGCCCTCGGCGTCCACGGTAAAACCATGGGTCAATAAGCCTTTGTAGGGGGACACATCGCGGATGGCCACCGAGGCTAACAGGGAAGACTGAAACCAGCCCCGGTGTTGATCGGAACCTTCGAGATAAAGGTCAGCGGGGAAGCTCATTTCAGGACGCCTATTGAGCACCGAGAAATGGGTGGTGCCGGAATCAAACCACACATCCAAGGTATCCGGTGTTTTTTTATAAGCGCTGGCGTCTTCCCCTAAAAGCTCGGCAGGCTCCAAGTTAAACCAAGCGTCAACACCTTCTTTTTCGATGCGTAACGCCACCTGCTCCATGAGTGCCACCACATCGGGATGTAGTGCACCGGTTTCTTTGTGGACAAACAGCCCCATGGGTACGCCCCAATAACGCTGTCGCGAAATACACCAATCGGGACGGTTCTCCACCATGCCCCGAATACGGGCTTCCCCCCAATCCGGAGTGAAATGCAGTTTGGTGATTTCCGCTAAAGCATGCTGGCGCAAATGATTTTGCGTCATGCTGATAAACCATTGCGGGGTTGCCCGAAAAATAATAGGTATCTTATGTCGCCAACAATGGGGATAGCTATGGGTATAACGGGCTACGTGCAGCAGATTGGCGTGGGCTTTGAGGGTTTCCACCACATGATCGTTGGCTGCCAGAACATGTTGGCCGCCGAAAACAAGAGTATTTGCAAGAAACTTGCCGTCTGGGCCCACGGGATTGTCTACTGGTAGTTTATAGCGGGAGCCCACCACATAATCCTCTTGGCCATGGGCAGGGGCAGTATGTACAGCCCCAGTGCCGCTTTCCGTGGTGACGTGATCGCCTAAAATAATAGGCACTTGGCGATCATAAAACGGATGTTGTAGGGTGATGCCTTCTAAATCTTGGCCTTGGCAGTAGGCCATCACCTGATAATGCTCCACTTCCCAACGGGCCATGACCTCTTTTAGAAGGGCGTCGGCTACCAGCAAACGTTCATGACCTTGGGCCGTTTCCGCCTGCACCACCACGTATTCCAGATGGGCATGCAACGCCACCGCCTGATTGGCGGGTAAGGTCCAGGGGGTGGTGGTCCAGATAATCACTGACAGGGGACCCTGGCCAGCACGGCCTTCCACATGCTGGCAACGGGCCAGCAACACCTCTTCGTCCACCGCCCGAAAGCGCACGTCGATGGCCAAGGAGCTGATGTCTTGATATTCCACCTCCGCTTCCGCCAAGGAAGAACCGCAATCGGTACACCAATGCACCGGTTTCTCGCCCCGGTGTAGATGACCGTTGGCGATAATTTGCGCCAGCGCCCGGACAATATCCGCTTCGGTGTGAAAATTCATGGTCAGATAGGGATTATCCCAGTCCCCCAGCACACCCAGTCGTTTAAAATCTTCCCGTTGCTTGTCCACCTGCTGTGCGGCAAATTTTCGGCAGGCGGCCCGGAAAGTGGGCGCATCCACTTTAACCCCCACTTTACCCAGCTTTTTTTCCACCATTTGCTCGATGGGCAGTCCGTGGCAATCCCAGCCGGGTATGTAAGGGGCGTCGAAACCACTTAAGGTGCGGGACTTGACGATAATATCTTTGAGCACTTTGTTAACGGCATGGCCGATGTGAATCACGCCGTTGGCGTAGGGGGGGCCGTCGTGCAGGATAAATTTTGGACGCCCGGTGAAGGTGCGCCGTTGTTGGCCGTATAAATCCATGGTTTGCCAAGCCTGCAATAGATCAGGTTCGCGCTGAGCGAGATTGGCCTTCATGGGGAACGACGTATAGGGCAAATTTAGAGTGTTTTTGTAATCAACCACAGAGAAACCTCAGCGACAGGGCAACGCAATAACAAAGGGCGCTTTCTTAGGAGGCGCCAATACGCACTTGTTTTTCAAGGAAAGCCCGTGCCTGACAGGCATCCTGAGTAATTTGCTGACGTAAAGCGTCGAGAGAATCAAAGCGCCACTCCGGCCGTAGATAAGCCAAAAAATCCACCTGCACATGGTAGCCATAAATATCCTTTTTAAAATCGAATAAATGAACCTCCAATTGGTCACGAGTACCCTTTACCGTAGGACGTCGGCCCACATTGGCCACCCCGAGTACTGGGGTGGCTTCAACCCCGTGCATCGTCACCGCATAAACCCCTGATAAAGGTGTGATGCGCCGGTGTAGATGTATATTAGCGGTGGGGAAACCTAAAGCGCGGCCACGCTCGTCACCGTGGGCAACCCGGCCACACATGGAATAAGGCTGCCCCAGTAGTTCTTTGGCAAGATTGAGGTCACCGTGGTGCAAGGCGGCGCGGATGCGGGAACTGCTGACCCGTTGCCCCTGGTAAGTATGGCTTGGCGTATCGGCCACTCGAAAGCCTGCTGCTTGGCCCACCTGGCGTAACAGCTCAAAGTCTCCCGAACGGCCATGGCCAAAGCGAAAATCGTCACCCACCAACAGAAAGCGGATACCGAGCTTTTCCACTAATATCTCTTGGATAAAGGTTTGCGCTTCCATATCCGCCAAATGGCGATTGAATTTTAGGTAAAGTACTCGATCAATCTGCTGTTCTCTGAGGGCCAGTAATTTCTCCCGGGTTCGCATAAGACGCGCCGGGGATGCGTGGGGGACAAAAAATTCCTGGGGATGGGGCTCAAAGGTAATCACCATGGCTGGCAGCTGGTAGTGGTCTGACTGTTCTGCCAAGCGCCGTAAGATGGCCTGGTGGCCCAGGTGAACCCCGTCAAAATTACCGATGGTGGCAACGCAACCTCGGTGGCGTGGGCGTAAATTGTGCTGGCCGCGGATAAATTCCATACTGATTTTGGTGAATTACCTAAGCTTGCTGGAAAATAGCTCATTATAAGGGGCTGTATGATCTTTTTACCAGGTATTAACCATACAGGTTTTAAACCGTGAGATGACGAGGACGTATACCCACCAAAAACACAGCGATAAGGTAGGCGCTAAAGCCGCCGCCAATCAACCAGGCCAGCCGCAAAATACGTTCCTGGCCGCTAGCGGTCACCCAATCGGTTAATTCTCCCAAACCGATCCACAACCATCCCCCCATCAGTGAGGTGGCCAGTAGCAAGCGGATTAAAAAAAGTAACCCGCCTCGGGAAGGTCGATAAATGGCTCTGCGACATAACAGGTACAGCAGCAGGCCGGCGTTTAAACAAGAAGACAACGAGGTGGCCAAGGCAAGGCCGGCATGTGCCAGGGGAAAAATAAAAATGACGTTTAAAACCATATTCACCGCCATGGCGATGACGCCAATTTTCACCGGTGTGCGGGTATCT
>CAZGON010000260.1:0-5742 GCA_964527085.1 uncultured Candidatus Competibacteraceae bacterium | reverse complement strand
ACTCACCCCAACGCCGATTCATCTCCCGGTTCTGGCGACGACCTTCTTCTTTATACGCTTTCATTTCATCCTTAAACTCTTTCATTTCATCCTTAAACTCTTTCATTTCATCCTTAAAAGCCTGCAATTCCAACTCAGTGCGCGTTTGCGCATTGTAGAGTTTGTTGAACTCAACGCCTACATTGGTGACAAATTCGCGTAAAACGTCTTCCAGACTGTCAACGCGTTCTTCTAGAGAAGCCATAGATTACCTTTCGCCGTTTACAATCGTTAATGACTCATCGTTGCACAACGCCGGAATGGGTGCAACTTTCCTAAGGGTAGAGTTTAAAAAATTTATAGAATCTGGATAAGCCCCTAATAAACCTAGTGCGGCGATTTAAGATGGCGTTCGAGTATTAATAAGGCACTCGTACGCCCGGCTCGTCACTGGGAAAATCCTTGCTGTTGCGGGTCACCAGCAAGGCGTTGGCGTTTTGTGCGCTGGCCCAGATTATGGCATCAGGCGTATTCGGGTGTCGCGGCGAATGGTCACCGCGCGTTCGGCAATCTTGTGGTCTATGGCAATCTGCTGAAAGGTAGCGAGGAATTGGCGCACCGGTTTTTCTTCCGCAGTGTTGACGCCTACCATCACTTCCATCCAGGAAATCGGACTGATGTAGGGCTGCGGGTAGCGCCGTATTTCATCCCGGGCCGCATCAACGCCGTTGAGGTAGTCGATCAGAATGTTGGTGTCTAGCAAGGCATTTATTCTTCCCACTCCTCCCGCAGCCTGCGCTGATAGTCAAGGCTGTCGCGCCGATGGTTTTTCCAAATACCAAATGCGTCTTCAATCCCATCTGCCTGGTGATGACGGAGATATTCAGCCACCGCGCGACGTGTCAACTCGGCTCGCGACAGCTTGGATTGTTCGCTTAAACGCTTTAGAGCTTGGATCTGTTCTTCGGGCAGGTCGACAATGGTTCTCATAGCAGCCATTCAATAATGACATCTGATAATGTCATCGTATATCACTGGCACTAGCAATACAACATAAAAATCCGGCGCCGGTTCATTTCCCGGTTTTGGCGGCGGCCTTCTTCTTTATACGCTTTCATTTCATCTTTGAAAGGCTGCAATTCTAACTCGGTACGCATTTGTGCGTTGTAGAGTTTATTGAACTCAATGCCGTCGTTCACCAAACCCATTGGGTGTCCGGCGTTGGCAGCTTCTCTGGAAATGGAGCCAGCGTAACCGGACAAAGCCAGGCTGATGGGCAAAAGCGCTTAATGACATTAGCCTGGAACAACCGCTCGTCGCCGACACTAATTTGATCAGCGCCGAAGATGCTATCCTGCGCGGCGGTGTAATATGTCTCGTCGAACACGTTCTCAACATTGAGCCGCACTTCGAGGTCGTTCTCGAAAGTATAACCTACCGCTGCATCTACCCGGGTGTAAGCGGGAAGCCTGAATTGGTTAGCGCTGTTAGCTTCTCGCTTACCTTGATGCACAACGCCAACGGCGAGATCGAGCCTAGGCAGACCAAAATCCGCACCGTTATAGTTGACAAAGGCACTGACCTGGAACTCCGGGACATTAGCAAAGCGGTTGCCCACGATAGGATCATCGCTTTCTAGGATTTCAGAGTCTTGCAGCGCTAGGCCACTAAACACTGATAGCGTATTGGTGATTTTACCGACGGCCTCCAATTCTAGACCACGAATACGCACCTTCCCCAACGGCAGTACAAAGGATTCAAGTTGGTTGTTGTCAGGGTCGTCAACGGAGATATTGTCACGCTCAAGCCAATAGACAGTGCCGGTCAGCAACGCCCGCCCGCCAGCAAACTGCCACTTTGTCCCCAGCTCAAAAGACTCCGCTTCGATGGGGTCAATCGCACCGCCATTGGGTAAAAACCCCTGCTGCGGCTCAGCCGAAGTTGAATAGCCAGCAAAAATAGTGAATTTATCGGTTAAATCGTACGAACCAGCCAAGCGATAAGACGTCAAGTCACCGGTCACAACACCATCAAAGAGCTCGACCGGACCAGGCGCGAAGCTCGCTTCGATATCGGCGATTGCCTCAGCAGTTAACCCCTTGAGGGTTTCCCGCTCGCCAACCTCGGTTTCATCATAGCGAATACTTGCAATCGTGCGAAAGCGCGGCGACCATTCGGCAAGCCACTGTCCATAATAACTATCAATTGTTGACGCCACTTCAAAGTTGGCAAAAGTTTCTACGGTTTCACCAAACTCGTCAATATCGTTAGAGGGATCAAGCACATCCACCTCAATGGTACGGGAAAGGTAGCGTGTGCTGGAAGCATCGCTAGAAAAAAACGCTAGCGTATCTTCGCGATAGTAACCCACTTTAAAGGTATTAGTGCTCGTCTTGATATCAAAGCTTGCGGTGATTTCGCCGCCAACCGCATAATCGTCGCTTTCGACGGTATCAGTAAAAAAGTTGAAGGCAGAAAAGAGACGTTCGCCGGACCATGTCAAACTGTCCACATCATTGGTATAAAGAACACCATCGCTAGTTTCGCTATCGGCGTTTCTAAAGCCACTCCGCGTGACATCTTCATCGAACTTACGATAAAACACGCGAGTGGAGAACACGTCGTTGAAAAAATGCTCAAACTGCACGTCCCAGCGCAAGGTCTCTATTGGCTGGCTATCGTCGTTTTGGTGGTAACTCCAATCGCCCGGCGCAAAATCGTCGTCGAATCCAGCGCCCTCTAGATAGATAACGCCGCGGTCAAGGGGAGTGTCTTGATCAATGTAAAGCAGTTGCACGTCAAAGGTTGTATCATCGGTGGGACGCCAACGGAGCGAAGGGTTAATGGTCAACAACGGACGGTCGTCTTGCCCAGGACGAGACCACTGCTGCTGCTCGTAGATGGCAATTAGCCGCCCTGAAATGGCGCCATCGCCCAGCAGCGGGCCAGTGATATCGCCGCCGACGCGCCAGAAGTTGGCGTCACCGACACCACCGAAGACGGTTGCTGAATATGTCTCTTGTGGTTTTTTGGTGACAAAATTAATATAGCCACCTGGCGAAGCAAGCGCTGCCTCCACCCCCGACGGTCCCTTGAGCACCTCAATCCGCTCGATCGTCTCGATCGGCTGGGTTGAAACCGACTCAACAGACAACCTAAGCCCATCAACAAAATAACTCCCCTGTGGAAAGCCACGAATGTTGAAGATCCGACGGATACCTCCAGATTTGTCTGCCGATGACACGCCAGGCACGTAGGTCAAAAAATTGTCTGTGTCGCGCGCGGCTATATCTTTGAGCAGATCGTCGCTGATAACTGTAACCGATGCAGGCGTTTCCGAGACGGCAAGTGGCACACCCAACGCACCGGTATCGCTCACCCGATAGCCTTCTTGGCGTGTACCGGTGACAGTGATCGCCTCTAGCTCTATGGTTCCATCGTCTTGCACCGCCATTGGCTCTAGCGTAATCGTATTCGCATTAGTATAACGATAGTGAAGCCCACTGCCTGCTACCAGTTGGTTAAGCGCTTGTTCAGCGGTAAAGCTACCCTGCAAGGCAGGTGCAGTCACTTCAAACGCAACCATTTCAGTGTATAACACTTGCAGCCCGGTGATAGCAGAGAAATCAGCGATGGCTTGCGCCAGCGACTGGGAAGGAATATCAAATGAGTAAGTTTGCTCGGTCTGGGATGCGTCTGGTGAAGCCTCAGCGACCGGTTCCGTACTGCTTTGCGCCAGTAGTGACGGGGTTGGTAGCAGTAGCAAAGCGGCACCGGCGAGCAGCTGGCGACTGAGTGTAGATTGTGGATGTCGTATTGTCATGGTTATTTTCCGTTTAATGGACTTTTTAATAATGCTAATTGTTAGCATTATTAACACGACAGTTTAAACCCGACAAATCCCCCATGCGCTAGGGCACTTTTTTTTGTTTTATTTTGAAAGTGTTGAAAATAGAGAGTGTTAGTGCAATAGCACAAGATAATCTGTCAGCCGCATAACGCGTATCGGTAGGGTAGCAGCAAGGGCGGTAAGCGCCACGTTGAGGTCGTCGGTGGCAAATACACCGCTGATCTTGAGGGCATTAAGATCTTCGTTTATGATGACGATGTAGCCGCTGCGATAGCGGTTGAGTTCGGCGATCACCTGCCGCAGAGGGGTATTGAAAAACACTAACTGGCCACGCAGCCAAGCCATGGTGGCGGTGGGGTCAAACGCGCTGGGGCTGGAAACACCGAGGGGCGACAGGCGTGCCTGTTGGCCAGGGTTGAGAGCGAGAGCGGCGCTGTCATCGGACTGATCGGCAGCACTCAGTTTGACATGGCCTTCGGTCAGGCTAACAATGGCGGCATCATCACGCAGGCGGACACCGAAATGGGTGCCGGTAACGCGAATTAGGCCGGCCATGGTGTCAACCACGAAGGGACGTGCGCTGTCGGGAGTGACTTCGAACCAGGCTTCGCCTTGCAGCAGATGGATCTGACGCCGCTGCGGGCCAATCTCAACCGCGATAGCGCTGTCGGTGTTGAGGGTGATTCGGCTGCCATCGGCTAAGGTTTGCGTTTTTCGTTGACCAACCGCCGTGCGATAGTCGCTTTCCAATTGCAGGCGCAGTTCGTCAAACAACATTACGCTGATAGCAATTACCACAGCTAGGCCGACAGTCCATCGCGTCAAGTCGACGCGGCGGCGCGAACAACGGCGGCGATGAGCGCTAGGGTCTCGGGTCTGAGCCATCACCTGCGCCACTGGCGCGTCAAGGTTCTGCCATAGGGTCGCCATTTCCTCATAGGCTTGACGATGGCGGTGGTCAGCGGCGAACCAGCCCTCGAAGGCGGCCTGCCGGGCGGCGGTCGTAGCTGGATCACTGACCGGCTCGCGCAGCCGCGCAGTCCATACCGCCGCAGCTTCCAGCATTGCCGCGGGTAGCACATCAGGGATACTGGGAGGTTGCTCAGCGGTCATTGGATCCCTTTCCTTACCATGAACGCACCTAAACTACCCAAAACAGATCGGTGGCCTGGGCGCTAAAAACACAAGACCGTTGATAGTATGACAGTCACGCCTATGGAAATCCCCCACCATGTGACAATGCCATTCAACAGAAAAAAGATCTATCTTAAACATGACGCGTCGCGCAGCCGCTGCCGGCAATACACCATGGCCCGAGCGATCTGGTTCTCGACGGTTTTCTCTGACAGGTCTAACTGAGTAGCGATCTGGCGCATGGTCAAACCATAACCGCGGTAGAGAATAAAAATACGGCGACGCTGTGGCGGCAGCTTACTCACCGCCGCCGCCAAGATTGTCAGTTCTTGTTGCCCGGCAAGCACCACATCGGGCGGGGGTGTATTAGTTGCTACCGCATTGAGATCGGCCACGTCGCCAGGCACCTCACGCTTGCTGCGGATGCGTTCACGATTCAAATGATCAATCGCCAAACGTTCGGCTATACGATAGACATAAGCTTTGGCGTCCTGGGGTAGTGCGTTGGTTGTCGTGGTCGCTCGTACCCAGGTATCCTGGATTACGTCGTCAGCTAGACTTGTTGAGCCAGTAAGGCGGCGCACAAAACGATGCAGGTCATGATAATAGGTTTCAATAACCTGCGCTAACGACCGAAAGCGAGGCGGGGCCATGTTAGCGCTGCGGTATTGTTAATGTTATGGGTAGTATGAAGTCAGCAACATCATTCCCACCCAGGTATTGTGTTGCGGCACCTACCATCTTTTAGGTGTGAACTCAACTGAGTTTTTTACCTCCAT
>CAZGON010000259.1:302-5745 GCA_964527085.1 uncultured Candidatus Competibacteraceae bacterium | reverse complement strand
CCGCACAAACTATGGGCACCAATCCGACAAAATTGATAAACCAGAGCAAACCCTCCTAAGACAGCATCGTCATCAACTCGCACATGGCCTCCTAAGGTTGCGCCGTTAGCAAACACAGTACGATTTCCCACCTGACAGTCATGGGCCACATGGACGTAGGCCATCAACCAGTTGTCGTTACCGATACGAGTTGTGCCTGCATCTTGGATGGTGCCTCGATTGATGGTGCAAAATTCTCGTAGGTTATTGCGGTCACCAATCTCTAGGTACGTTTTTTCGCCACTGTACTTTTTATCCTGAGCCGCTTCGCCTAATGAAGTAAATTGATAAATTCGATTATCACGGCCAATACGGGTGGGTCCCTGAATGACCACATGAGGGCCAATCCAAGTGCCCTCGGCAATTTCTACCTCTGCGCCAATCACAGAGAAGGGGCCAATGACCACATCCGGCGCCAAGCGCGCCTTAGGATCTATAACGGCCCGGGGGTCAATCACAAGTCCACGTCTCGCGTAACGTTCATCAATCAGTCCACATCTCGTTTGGCGCACATGAGCTCGGCGGAGGCGACGGTTTTTCCATCAACCGTGGCTTCTCCCATGAATTTTCCCATGTCGCGTCGCAAACGTACTAAATCAACTTTTAAAATCAGTTGATCGCCGGGTTCCACCGGTCGCTTAAAACGGGCTTTGTCGATACCCACCAGATAATACATGGCACGGTGATCAGGTATTTCTTCGTCAGTCTTAAACGCTAAAATGCCTGTGGCTTGCGCTAATGCTTCCAGAATAAGTACGCCAGGCATAATAGGATGCTGAGGGAAGTGGCCCTGAAAAAAAGGCTCATTGAAACTGACGCATTTTAAGCCAGTTAAGGAATGGCCTGGCTCCACCGTTAACACCCGATCGATGAGCAAGAAAGGATAGCGATGCGGGAGGTAACGGAGTACTTCCATTATAGCCATTGAGTTCAATGTAGGGCCTCTTTAGATTTAATTTTTTTTTTCTAGCGCAATAAGCCGTCGCGCCAGATCGTCCAACTGGCGGAGCCGGGCGCCAATCTTATTCCAGCGCCGATTCGTTTCTACTCTTAACCCTGACGAATAGTAACCTGCTTGAGTAAGGGATTTAGTAACCAGAGACATCCCAGAAATATGCACATGATCAGCGATTTGCAGGTGCCCTGCGATGCCGACACCTCCCCCCAGTCTACAATGGCGGCCGATGATAACGCTACCCGCAATACCTACACAGCCAGCCACTACCGTGTGGGCGCCAATGCGCACGTTATGCCCCACTTGAATTTGGTTATCGAGTTTTACCCCTTCTGCAATAACGGTATCCTCTAAAGCACCTCGGTCTATAGTGGTATTGGCGCCGATTTCCACATCATCGCCGATCTTTAAGCCCCCCAGTTGAGGAATTTTTATCCATCGTTGACCGTCGTTGGCGAGGCCAAAACCATCACTGCCAAGCACAGCGCCGGGGTGTACCAAAACCCGCTGACCTATTTGTATGTTATGGCAAATCGTCACCTGGGCAACCAAAAAAGTATCAGTTTCAAGGATGCTGCGCTGACCCACGACACAGTTCGGTCCAACAAATACTCGCGCACCGATGACGGCTTCCGCTTCCACTGTGCTATGGGGTCCAATCCAGGCGCTGTCCGCCACCTGCGCCGTTGCGTCTACGCTGGCGGTGGGGTGAATACCCTGGGGACGTGGACCGGTGGGTGAAAATAATCTTGCCACCTGGGCATAGGTGACATAGGGTTGCTCGGAAAGCAACACTGGTACTGGGCAAGCCGGGGCATCATCCTGGGATAAAATAACTGCGCCGGCTTTGGTGCTGGGCAGATAACGACGATACTGAGGATTGCTCAGAAAACTAATTTGGTCAGGGTGGGCCTGGGACAAGGGCGCCACGCCCGTTACTGTGGTCATGGCGTTACCACCAAGTAAGGTTGCCCCCACCTTAGCGGCTACTTTACCTAGGGTTAGCGCCGCCCCTGACTGACTAGCTAAGTCGCGGCGCAATGTTCAGCTCTGCAAGGAACAAAACTCCATTGACACCGCAAAGCGGTTGGGGAGAGTCATTCATGGTGACAGCTTGCCCAAGACCTGTTCGGTGATATCTACCCGTTCTCCAGCATAGAGTACCGATCCCTCATTAAGGATAAGATCAAAACCCTCTTCCTTTGCCAGGTTATTAATCACCTCAACCACCTGCTGTTGAAATTTACTCAGCTCCTCGTTACGACGTAGATTAACGTCTTCACGAAATTCTTCCGTGGCCCGTTGTAATTCCCGGGCTTCGGCCCGTACATCGCGTTCCAAATTGCGCCGCTGGTCTTCACTCATCACAGCGCCGTCGCGGGTAAGTTTCTGTTCCAAATCTTGCAAGGATTTTTGAGCATCAACGAGGCCCTTCTCCCGAGGTGCAAATTCTTCCTGTAGACGCTTATTCGCCTGTTCCGCTTGCGGGGCTTCATTCAAGATCTTGCCAATGCTTACCGCACCGATCTTAAGCTCCGCGGACTGTGCAGGAAAGACGCATAAAATGCCTAATAACGACAAAAAAATTAGTGGTATACGCATACCCTTCAAAACAAACACCCCCAAAGAAAAAACGATTAGTTGAATAATAAACCAACCGTGTTTTTGTTAAAACGGTACCCCAAAAGAGAATTGAAAAGCTTCAGTATCATCATCACTTTTCTTGTTTAAAGGAAACCCTATGCTAATCGCAAGCGGTCCTAACGGCGACAACCAGCGACCTCCAAAACCCGCCGAAAAACGAAAACCGTCTGCCGTCACATCTTTTGTAGAACTAAATACATTACCGCCGTCAACGAAGGCAAAAAGACGTGAGGTATTGGAATCTTCCAAAAATGGAAATGGTAAAATAACTTCCAAGTTGCCTACAATCTTAACACTGCCGCCTTGCGGGTCATTGGTGCTGACATAACGTGGCCCCAAGGTATTGGCTTCAAAACCCCGGATGGAACTGATGCCACCCGCTAAATAATTTTCGAAAAAAGGTAGCTCGTCTGTGCCTGCGTAGCCATCCCCATAACCCAACTCACCACCTAACGACACGGTTAAAAAACGGGCCAGGTTATAAAATCCAAGATAGTTATAATCGACTTTAAAGTATTCAAGATCACTGCCGGGTACGGTACCCTCAAGGGCAATCTGATTCAAGCTGCCAGCATCCGGGAAAATAGCACGGTTACGATTATCGCGGGACCAGCCGATATTTATCTTGCCATTGGTAAAGTCATCGCCATTTTCTTCTAAGAAATCGCGGATCTCCGGCGGTGTGTCGTCGGTGGTGTTGATGTGAACATTTTCAAAACCAAAACCGGTGCGTATCACATCGAATTCATTGATGGGAAAACCAAAGGTAACCTCTCCGCCGAAACCATCCACTACGTAATCAGCCGTGTTCGCTTCTTCCGCATCCCGTTCCCGATAATACAGCCTAAATCCCCGACTAATGCCATCCAAGGTGTAATACGGATCGTTAAAGGCGATGGTGTAGTTGGTGTTGGTTCTGCTGTTGTTAAAGATAAAATTAAAGGTATTGCCCGTACCTAGAAAGTTATCTTGATTAAGGCTGGCGTTAAGAAGGATGCCGGATTCCTGTCCAAAACCTGCGCCAAAGATTAAATTTCCAGAAGGTCTTTCGACAATACTGTAATTGATATCCACTTGATCCACCGTGCCGGGCACCGCCGGTGTTTGCACATCGACGCTTTCCAGATAACGCAATCTCTCCAGACGTTCCTTAGAGCGGTTAATGTCTTTGGTGGAAAACCAGGTGCTCTCCATTTGCCGTAATTCCCGCCGTAAGACTTCATCATGGGTCTTGATATTACCGGAGAAGTTGATACGACGCACATAAACCCGCCTGCCGGGATCAATGACAAAAGTCAAGGTAACTTGATTGTTTTCCTCGTCTAAGTCTGGCACGGTATTGACGTTAGCAAAGGCGTAACCTTCTTCGCCAAGGCGGTCACTGATAAGTTGTGTCATCTCGGCCATGGTACTGCGGGAAAAGGTCTCGCCGGGTTCGATGGTAATCAATTCCCGCAACTCAGTTTCTGGAACAACCAGGTCGCCAGCCAGCGCAATCTCTTTGACGGTATAAGGTTCTCCCTCGGAGATATTGATCGTAATATAAATATCTTTTTTATCAGGCGTGATGGATACTTGGGTTGAATCCAAAGCAAATTGTAAATAGCCTCTGTCTAAGTAAAAAGACCGTAAAGCTTCGATATCCGCGGCTAGTTTTTGCTTTGAGTATTGATCGCTTTGAGACCAAAAAGAAAACCATCCCGTCGAGGCTAACTGAAATTCATCCAGTAGCTCTTCATCATCAAACGCTTCATTGCCAACGATATTGATTTGTCGAATACGGGCCGCCACGCCTTCTGAAATATCCAGATCAATGGCGACTCGATTGCGTTCCAAGGGCCGTACATCGGTCTCTATCCGTACGGCATATTTGCCGCGGCCATAATATTGGCGAATAAGTTCTTGCTCTACCTGATCCAGTAAGGCGCGGTCAAACACTTCTCCCTCTTCAAGACCAATGTCCTCGAGTCCCTTAGTCAGATCTTCGGTGTTGATATCTTTGTTTCCGGAAATATTGATTTCGGCAATAGCGGGACGTTCCACCACGGTGATGATGAGATCGTTGGCCTCTCTTTTCAAACCCACATCGGTGAAAAAACCGGTTTGAAATAGTGCACGGATGATGGTGGGATAATTTTGGGGCGCCAGGGTGGAGCCAATACTGGCGGGTAAATAGTTAAACACCGTACCCGCCGAAATACGTTGCAAACCCTCGACCCGGATATCTTCGATGACAAAGGCATCGTTGTCGGCATAGGCCCGAAGGGGTGAAAGCATAAAACACAATACGAGTAGTAATAGACAGCTGCAATAAACTCTGCTCATGAAATACCTGTGCTAAATAAATGATCCTGTGCTTATCCTAAAAGCCGGGCGAGATCATTGAAAAGGGCAAGGCTCATGAGAATAACCAGGAGCACAACACCGAGACGTTGACCAAATTCTTGAGCAAAATCAGATAAGGGGCTGCCTTTGAGGAGTTCGATAAAATAATAGAAAAGGTGTCCTCCGTCCAATACCGGTATCGGCAAGAGGTTTAACACACCTAAGCTAACGCTGACAAGAGCCAAAAAGGATAAAAACGGTAACCAACCTATACTCGCTGACTGTCCGGCGAACTGCGCAATAGTGATAGGTCCACTGATATTTTCAAGGGAGGCTTTGCCGATTAACATACGCCATAACATGCGCAGTGTGAAAAGAGACATACTCCAAGTTCTCTCGACCCCGGCAAAAAAAGACTGCAGAGGTCCATAACGCGTGACAATTTGCAATTCAGCCATTAGGTCGTCACGGCCGCTGATG
>CAZGON010000259.1:0-292 GCA_964527085.1 uncultured Candidatus Competibacteraceae bacterium | reverse complement strand
CTTGGGCTGTGTCTACGGCTTCCGGTATTATTGGCAAGGTGTAATTGTCGCCATCACGCGCCACCTGGATATTAATCTCCTCGCCTGCATGATCCTGGACATAGGTCAGCAACTGTTGCCAGTTTTCAATGGGCGTATCATTGATGGCAAGTATCCGATCATCGGGCATTAATCCGGCTTGCTCAGCGGGGCTATCTTGCAAAACCTGTCCTACCACGGCTGGAATGGACCAAAGCTCAAAACCCAATTCGGTAAATAGTTGTGCGTCTTTTATCTCTTGTTCAGTCGCGCT
>CAZGON010000258.1:0-5799 GCA_964527085.1 uncultured Candidatus Competibacteraceae bacterium | reverse complement strand
TCGTTTTCAACAATGACATAAGGATCTCCATCTAACATGATCCTTAGCCCACTTTTAAATTCACTGGTACTATAAGTTGCCATATTCATTACACCTCAATAGCATAAACCTGCCTATGATACCTGGAAGCACTCAACTGCGTCAGATAGCACCCTGGCAAACGGAATTGGCTCAGGCGATTACTGATCCCGCAGAGCTGTGCCAACGTTTACAGTTAGATCCTGCCCTATTACCCGCGGCCCGGCGGGCAGCGGCTCTATTTCCGTTGCGAGCGCCGCGCGGTTTTGTAGCACGGATGGGTATAGGCGACCCTTACGATCCTTTACTGTTACAAGTTTTGCCCTTGCACAACGAGCTTATCTCAACTCCTGGTTTTACCACGGATCCGGTGGGGGAAAGACAGGCCATGGTAGCACCGGGATTGCTACACAAGTATGCAGGACGAGCATTGCTCATTACCACTGGTGCCTGCGCTATCCATTGTCGCTACTGCTTCCGTCGCGAGTTTCCTTATGGCGATTTTAAAGGCGGCGATTGGAGCGACGCATTGGCGTACTTGGCCCGCAACACCGGTATCAATGAGATTATTCTCAGCGGTGGCGATCCCTTGATGTTGTCTAATCGTCGCATCCACACTCTTATTTCGGCGCTTTCCTCTATTACCCATCTAGAGCACTTGCGCATCCATACCCGCCAGCCCATTGTGTTACCGGAACGCATAGAACCCGATTTGATTGCTTTGCTGACTGGTTCACGCTTCAAACCTGTTATCGTACTCCATGTTAATCACCCCCGTGAAATCGATGCAACGGTAAGCACTGTGTTGCAACAACTCAACACAGCAGGTATTGTGCTTTTTAACCAAACAGTGCTGCTTAAAGGTATCAATGATTCTGCCGATACCCTTATTAAGTTAAGTCAAACCCTGTTTAGAAACCGTGTTATACCCTATTATTTGCATTTATTGGACAAAGTGCGCGGCACAGCCCAATTTTTGGTTGATGAGCAAACTGCGCTAGAATTTATAAAAACCATGCGTCATCAGCTTCCCGGCTATTTAGTACCGCGTTTGGTGCGAGAAGAAGCAGGTAAACACGCTAAAGTTCCGGTAGTTTAGTACTATGATTATTTCCCGAGGGCAAAGGATTAATAGGACGTGTCCGAGCAGTCTTTAATCAATCTGCTGGTGGTAGACCACGAGCGCGACAATGTCGATCACATCGTGCAAACCCTGCAAACCGCGGGTCATGTGGTGCAGGTCTACCATGCCACGCAGGAAGAAGAAATCCGTAATTATATTGATTACAAACCTTTAGACCTCATTATGGTACGCCTAGGTGAGGATCTGCCAACGGCGCCTCAAGTGCATACCTGGGTCACCCAGGCTGCCAATGATATTCCCCTGATTGCTCTTTTGGATGACGAAAAACATCAAAACCCCGCCGAAATTTTGCGTAACGGCGCCGATAACGTGGGCTACTTAACTGAACCCGACCATCTCGTGGTAGCGGTGGACAAAGAAATTGCGCATTTGAAACTGCGCAAACAAGTGCGTTCCCAGGAAATTCGTCTTCAGGAAAGCGAGCAGCGCAGCCGGAATTTATTGGATAGCGCCGGCGATGGTATCGCTTATCTTCACGAGGGTGCTCATATCTATGCCAATCCCGCTTATTTAAAGCTGTTTGGTTTTGCCGACGAAAGTGAAATAGAAGGCGTGGCCTTAATGGATTTGGTCATTCCACCCCATCACGATAAGTTAAAACGTTTTCTACGCTCCAGCATCAGATCAGGCAAAGTCGAACAATCCCTCGAATTGACGGGTATGGACCGTAAAAAACGGCCTTTTCCCATAAAGATGGATTGTCAGCCGACCCGGGTTAACGATGAACCTTGCCTGCAAATTGTTATTCACAACTCTGCTGAACAACAAAACTACCAGAAACAAATCCGTGAATTAACCAAGCGTGACACCCTCACAGGACTTTATAACCGCAAGTTTTTTACAGAACACCTCAACAAAATTCAATCGGGGGAAACGCCTACCGGCGGGGGGCTTCTCTATATTCTTATCACAGAACA
Organism: uncultured Candidatus Competibacteraceae bacterium; assembly: GCA_964527085.1. GTDB lineage: Bacteria > Pseudomonadota > Gammaproteobacteria > Competibacterales > Competibacteraceae > CAYRGG01. Next base: position 3,720 of record CAZGON010000258.1, on the reverse strand, counting down.
ACGCAAGATTGCCAATCAGCTGGGATTAGAGGCGGCCGATCAGTTGCTGTCTGATCTCGGCCAGCGTTTGCAACAACTGGTTCCTTCCCAAACCCTGGTGGGCCATTTGTTTGATGCTGTGTTTGCCGTTTATCTGGCCGAAACCTCCAAAGAGAATGCTTTAGAGCTAGGTCAACAAATTCGCGAAGCCATCAACACCCATGTTTCCCATGCCGCCCAGCAATTGGTTTCCACAACGGCATGTATAGGCATTTGTCTTATTCACGACCGGCGTGACAACGCAACCCAAATTTTGAGTAACGCCGATCAAGCCTGTGAAAATGCACGTCAAAAAGGGGGCGATGGGATTGAACTCTATAGACCCCCCGACAGCCGATCCTCCCTCGTCAGGCAGGAAGATGAACATCTTTTGGTACTTCGAGACGCCATCTCCGAAGAACGCATGGAACTGGCTTACCAAGCCATTGCAAGCTTTCAAGGCAACCCATTAGAACGCTACAAACTGCATCTGCGTCTTCTCGACGAAGAACGCTCGCCGCTTTCCTTGGATGTGCTGGGCCAGGTGGCAGAAAGCTTTGGCTTGATGCAACAGCTGGACAAATGGGCCATTCTACATAGTTTAAAAGATCTGACTGCTTACAATAACCAGCAGGACAACAAATCCGCCACTTTATTCATGCGGATTTCCGCTAATTCGGTCACTGATATTGATTTTTGCGACTGGCTAGAGCGCCGTCTTAGAGATGAAAATTTACCGGGAAAAGCATTAGTCATTGAAATCACAGAAACCTGTGCAGAGAAATTTTTTAAGGAAGCGCAAGTATTGCGTAACAAACTGCAAGATATGGCTTGTGGTTTTGCCGTATCCCATTTTGGCGGTAGACCCCATTCTGAACGCATTATGATTCATTTAAAACCCGACTATATCAAGCTCGATATGGCCTTGATCGAACAACTTGCCGAAGCCGAAGGCGATGATGATGACGATAATGCCCGTTCGGCATTGACCAAGCTTGCCGAAAAAGCCCAAGAAATGGATATTCTGGTGGTGGCGGCTGATGTATCCACCGCTTTTCAAATGGCCAGTATTTGGCAATTTGGGGTTAGCCTTGTCTATGGCAATATGGTTCAAGAAGCAACCCCAAAAATGGCTTTCGACTTCCAACAATTTGCCGGTTAATGGCTAACGCTTTTTCGCCCTAACCTCCCCTATGGGCCTGCCTGCAAGGCGGCAATCCGTTCCTGCAAAGGGGGGTGGGTCATAAATAATTTACGTAGCCCCGCACCAAGACCGCCATTGATGCCAAAAGCCTGCATTTCGGAGGGTAGTTGCGAAGGTTGCGACACCTGCCGTAGCCGCTCTAGGGCGGCAATCATTTTCTGTCGGCCCGCCAGTTGAGCGCCGCCGCTGTCGGCCCGAAATTCACGCCGACGGCTGAACCACATGACGATGATTGAAGCTAAAAAACCCAGTACGATTTCAGCGATGATGCTGGTTACCCAATAGCCAATACCGGGCCCTCGATAGCCTTGATTATTAGAAGATAAGGCGCGATCCACCACAAAACCCACAACCCGGGCTAGAAAAATAACAAAGGTGTTCACCACTCCCTGAATCAGCGCCAGCGTCACCATATCCCCATTGGCCACATGACTGATTTCATGGCCGAGTACGGCTTCCACTTCATCCTGATTCATGTTTTGCAGCAAACCCGTACTCACCGCCACCAAGGCGCTGTTACGGTTAGCGCCAGTGGCAAAGGCATTTGGGGCGGGCGAATTAAAGATAGCCACTTCTGGCATCCCAATGCCGGCCTGACTAGCCTGTCTGCGTACTGTCTGCACTAGCCATTGTTCCGCTGGCGAACGGGGTTGCTGAATGACTTGAGCCCCAGTAGATTTTTTAGCAATCCATTTAGACATGGCCAATGAAATAAATGAACCACCCATACCAAACACAGCGGCGAATAAAAACAACGTAGGCAGATTAATACCCGATGAACTTAAAAAGCGGTTAGCGCCTAATAGATTGACCACGATACCCAGCACCACCAAAATGGCCAGGTTGGTCAACATGAATAATACAACACGTTTCATAGCAGTTTTTCTCGCGAGTCTGAATCAGGTGATTATAATGGGCTCGGTTTTGCGGATTTCAAGCGTGCGCAGCCCGGCTGATAAACATGGCGTCCCCATAGCTAAAAAAGCGGTAACGCTGGGCAATAGCATGCTGATAAGCCTGCATGATATGGGCATGACCCGCGAAGGCCGAGACTAGCATCAGCAGCGTGGATTCCGGCAGGTGAAAGTTGGTTATCAACACATCGACACAACGGAACTGGTAGCCCGGATAAATATACAGGCGGGTTTCACCGTGGAAAGGGCGGATATGACCTTGCTGACTCGCTGCTTCCAGGCTGCGCAGGGTAGTAGTGCCCACCGCGATCACCCGCCCCCCACGCGCCTTCGCCGCCTGCACTTGGGCGCAAACCTGTTCGCTGACCGCAATCATCTCGCCATGTATCGCATGGTCCTCAATCTGCTCGGTACGCATCGGTTGAAATGTACCCGCCCCCACATGCAGGGTGATAAAGGCTTTTTCAATCTGCGCGAGTCGATCTAGTAAAACCTCATCGAAATGCAGTCCCGCCGTGGGGGCCGCCACCGCACCGGGACGGCAAGCATACACCGTCTGATAGCGCTCACAATCGGCTTTATCAGCAGCACGAGTGATATAAGGGGGTAAAGGCACCTGCCCGTAGCGTTCTAAGATTTCCACAAGGGGCTGATCGCTTTCAAAGCGTAACTCGAAAAATTCGTTTTGCCGACCGATAACCGTAACCATCACCTCGTCAGCCAGTATTAGTTGGCTAGCAGGTTTGGGCGATTTACTGGCCCGCACCTGGGCCAAAACCCTTTGCTCGTCCAACAAACGCTCGATCAGCACCTCAACGTGGCCACCGCTTGCCTTTTGACCATAAAGCCGGGCAGGAATAACCCGGGTGTCGTTAAACACTAACAGGTCGTTGGGACCTAGCAATTCGGGTAGATCAGTAAACACCCGGTCCTGCAGCGTCCCGCTTACCCCATCCAGCGTCAACAGACGACTTGCACTGCGCTCCTGAAGTGGATGTTGAGCAATCAATTCCTGCGGAAGATGAAAAAAAAAGTCACGGCGTAACATATGCAAAATATACCTATCTTGCTTAACGGAGAGCATTCCTTATATCATTTATGATTATTGCGCTATACTCATCCCATTGAGCCGGGGTGGCGGAATGGTAGACGCAGTGGACTCAAAATCCACCGGGGGAAACCCCGTGAGAGTTCGAATCTCTCTCCCGGCACCATCTTGATGGTTAATCGAAGCTTTTATTATTTTAGCTAATCCCATCGCTTGGCCATTGCAAACGAAAATGTCGCACCCGTTTATCGGCCCAGGTTTTCTCTGTAATGTCCAGGCGATAGTCTGCGTCCACCTGTAAGACCGTTGATGAGCGGGTGCCATAATGGGGACTTTCAATAAAAATCGGCGACAAAATCCGTTCCCACGCTAGGGAAATGCCGGTATCAGGCAGGTCTTCATCGGCTGCCTGGGTATGATCCTCCAACAGGGCTAATAATGCTTCGGTTTGAAAATGTTTATTCCTATCCGGACCATCGCTGCTCATTCCAGAGGACGCCGTGAATACGTCCTTGTAGGCTTGACGACGGCCTTCC
>CAZGON010000257.1:0-5802 GCA_964527085.1 uncultured Candidatus Competibacteraceae bacterium | reverse complement strand
AATTGCCCCTGTGGATTCAATGATTTTTATGACGAGGGTGATATCTTCGCGACCGCCTTGTTTGATGGCGCGTCGAATAATGGCGACTTCTTCGGAGGTACCATGGCGCATGGCATGGATAAGGGGCAAAGTGGGCTTGCCCTCCGCCAAGTCATCACCGATGTGTTTACCAAGTTCGGCATCAGAGGCGCTATAATCTAACACGTCATCCACTAATTGAAAGGCGGTGCCCAGATGTTTACCGTAGCCCGCCAGACCCGCCTCTTCCACCTCAGCCCGCTCGGCAAGCACAGCGCCTAAGCGGGCGGCAGCCTCAAACAGTTTAGCCGTCTTACGATGAATAACCTCTGTGTAGCGTGCTTCAGTGGTATCCGCATCATGGCAGTTGAGTAACTGCATGACTTCCCCTTCGGCAATTCTATTGGTGGTATCCGCCAAAATCGCCATGACGCGCATGTTGCCAATCGCCACCATCATTTGGAAGGAGCGAGAATACAAAAAATCGCCTACCAATACGCTAGCTTGATTGCCCCAAATGGCGTTAGCTGTCTCGTGACCACGGCGCAAATCCGACTCATCCACCACGTCGTCATGAAGTAAGGTGGCGGTATGGATAAATTCGATGATGGCGGCCGCATCGATGTGTTGTTTGCCGCCATAATCACAGGCCCGGGCCGCCAGCAACAAAATGAGGGGCCGCAGACGCTTACCGCCGCTGTTGATAATATAAGCGCCCAACTGCTTAATAAGCACCACATCGGACTCAAGCTGCTGACAGATGACTTGATCCAAAGCACAGGTATCTTCCTTGACTAAAGACCGCACAGCGCGGATATCCATGGTTTTTTTTCTACACGTTTCAGGCATGCCAAGGCCAGATAATAAATAGACTAAAAATAGAAGCTAAACACACCACATGTTTAGACCCAATCAGGATTAGCACAGTCATCCTGCAAATACAATCCATTTGACCTCTTTAAGGAGAGTGGTTAACATTAGCAGGCTTTGAGTTGGGCAAGCAAACAAGATGGGAGTTCCAGAATGTACGCGCTGATCAAGACCGGCGGAAAACAGTATCGTGTCGAAGAGGGCCAGACCCTTAGGGTGGAAAAAATTGATGCTGAGCCGGGAGCATCTGTGACCCTCGATCGGGTTTTAATGATTGCTGATGGTGATCATATCACAGTAGGCGCTCCTTATGTGCAAGGCAGCAGCGTGAGCGCCACTGTGCAAAAACAGGCACGCGCCCGTAAGGTGGAAATCGTTAAATTTCGCCGCCGCAAACACTATCGACGACAAATGGGCCATCGTCAATACTTCACAGAATTACAAATTACTGGTATTAATTCAGCGCAATAACTAATGACTGGGAGTGATGAGCAATGGCACATAAAAAAGCAGGTGGTAGTAGCCGTAATGGCCGCGATTCAGAATCCAAACGCCTTGGTGTCAAACGGTTTGGCGGTCAAGTGGTTCAGGCGGGCAATATTTTAGTGCGCCAGAGAGGCACTCGTTTTCATCCCGGTTTAAATGTCGGCTGTGGCAGAGATCATACCTTATTCGCCAAAACCGACGGCAAGGTTATGTTTGAAATCAAGGGCCCTAAAAACCGTAAATACATCAGCGTCCATTCAGCCTAATTTTTATTAACGATTGGTTTTACCCGTGCGAGGGCCCCGTTTATATATAAACGGGGCTTTTTGTTTGTGGGCAGCAAAAATACTATGAAATTTGTCGATGAAGTGGTGATTCATGTGGAAGCTGGCGACGGCGGCGATGGCTGCGTCAGTTTTCGACGGGAAAAATTTATCCCGTTTGGTGGGCCTGATGGCGGTGACGGCGGTGACGGCGGCAGCATCTACTTGCGAGGCGACGCTGATCTCAACACCCTGGTAGATTACCGTTTTAACCGGCTGTTCCGTGCCGAACGGGGACACAACGGTATGGGTCAAAACCGCACCGGTAAAAGCGGTACGGATCTGACTCTTGCTGTTCCCGTGGGCACCGTGGTTACCGATGCCGACAGCGAAGAGTTTATCGGGGATTTGGTGCAACCAGGACAGATTTTACAAGTGGCCAGAGGGGGCTTCCATGGGATTGGCAACACCCGTTATAAAAGCAGCACCAATCGCGCCCCCCGTCAGTCTAAACCGGGCACCGTGGGAGAAGTGAGAAATTTATTACTGGAACTGAAAGTACTGGCCGATGTGGGTCTTTTAGGACTCCCCAATGCGGGTAAATCTACCTTAATTCGCACCCTCTCTGCCGCCCGTCCCAAGGTGGCTGATTACCCCTTTACCACCCGTTATCCTAATTTGGGTGTGGTGCGCGTAGCGTCTTTGCAGAGTTTTGTCATGGCCGATATTCCAGGGCTTATTGCCGGCGCTGCCGAAGGGGCTGGACTCGGTATTCAGTTTCTCAAGCATCTATCCCGCACGCGTTTGCTACTGCATCTGGTTGACGTAGGCCCCCATAGCGACAGTGGCAACCCGGTTCAAGACGTCAAAACCATTGCCACGGAATTGGCTAAATACAGCACCGAATTGGCGCAACGAGACCGTTGGCTGGTGTTTAACAAACTGGATTTAATCCCAGCGCAGGAACAGCAGCAGCGGACAAAGCACATATTGGAGGAATTGGGTTGGCAAGGACCAGTGTTTTCCATTTCTGCGTTGACTGGCCATAATACTAAAGAACTAGGCCAGGCTGTCATGGCGCACCTGGAAACCCACCGTCAAACTATGGCAGCGGAACAACAACTTTAACTATACCGTCATGTTCAATAAAAGCCGCCTAGCGTTAGGTCAGTCCCGGCGCTGGGTCATAAAACTGGGCAGTGCGCTGGTGACCAATGATGGACGCGGTTTGGATTATCCGGCCATTGACGCCTGGGTGGCTCAAATGGCAACACTCCATAACGCGGGTAAAGATATTTTATTGGTTTCCTCAGGCGCCGTTGCCGAAGGCATTCGCCGCTTGGGGTGGCCGCAACGGCCGAGCGCCCTCTATGAGCTACAAGCGGCCGCCGCGGTGGGACAAATGGGACTGGTGCAAACCTATGAGTCAGCCTTTCAAAAACACGCTATTCGTACCGCGCAAGTACTCCTCACCCATGACGATGCTGCTGATCGTAACCGCTACCTCAATATTCGCAGAACCTTGGCCACTCTATTGAGGCTGCGCACCATTCCGGTCATCAATGAAAACGACACCGTTGCCTTCGATAGAATTTGTTTTGGCGATAACGATACCCTCGGCGCTTTGGTGGCCAATTTGGTGGATGCTGAACTTTATCTCATCCTTACGGATCAGCGCGGTTTGTATGACCGGGACCCACGCTGTCATCAGGATGCCCAATTGATCCAGGAAGGTCAGGCTGGCGACCCTGCTTTAGCGGTTATGGCCGGTAGCGCTGGCAGTTTAGGTCGTGGCGGTATGCTCACGAAAGTGCAGGCAGCCGCTAAAGCGGCGCGCTCGGGCACTTTTACCTTGATCGCCTGGGGGCGTGAGCAGGATGCGTTGCTACGCATTGCCGCCGGGGAACCCCTCGGCAGCCTACTTCGCCCAACTCAAAGCCCTATCGCGGCCCGTAAACAATGGATGGCGGTGCAACTGCAGGTGCGCGGGCGTCTTTATCTCGATGTGGGAGCGGTACACGTCTTAAGATCCGCAGGGCGTAGTTTACTACCGGTGGGTGTGACGGCAGTGAGTGGACAATTCTCGCGGGGCGAGTTAGTCGCCTGCATGACCCCGGACCACCAAGAAGTGGCCCGGGGATTAGTGAATTACAGCGCCGCTGAGGCGAGAAAAATTATCGGTAAACCTTCCGCGCAAATTGAGGCGATATTAGGCTACGTAGATGAGCCTGAATTGATTCACCGGGATAATTTAGTCATTGTATAGAGACAGGACAGGAAGGAATCCTGCCACAATTATGTTACGACTTTTAGGCAGGCATATCACGAATATGCTGGTTGAGTCGGCTTTTATGGCGCGCCGCCTTATTGGGGTGCATGATTCCCTTGCGGGCAGTGCGGTCAATAACGGGTACAGCGGCCTTAAAGGCAGCTTCCGCTTGGGTTTTATCACCCGTGGCAATGGCGTTGATGACTTTCTTAATATATGTGCGCACTTCGGAGCGCACACCGACGTTGAGCTGGCGTCTTTTTTCCGCCTGGCGAACGCGTTTTCGTGCTTGAGAGGTATTGGCCAAAATCGTAACCCTATCTGTTTACCTGGTTTTATCCTAACCCTTTCGGGTTCGCTTATTAAAACATTTAATTGTGCTGGATCTTGGCAAGATGTCAATCCCTAAAAAACCTAGAGCATTAACGCTTTAAGATAGCGAAATCGCCATGACTATTCTCTACCCATGAGCAAAGCCCTACTTAAAGCCAGCAGCATTGTCAGCGGCATGACCTTTATTTCCCGGATTCTCGGGTTTATCCGGGATATGGTGTTTGCCCAGTTATTTGGCGCTGGAACGGCCACCGATGCTTTCTTCGTGGCTTTTAAAATCCCTAATCTAATGCGTCGTCTGTTTGCGGAAGGTGGCTTTGCATTGGCCTTCGTACCGGTGTTTTCCCAATACAAAACCGAGCGCTCCCCACAGCAGTTACAACACCTGCTGGATACCGTAGCAGGCACGTTAAGCATTATTTTGTTTGCCGTCACTGTCGTCGGCGTGGTGGCGGCGCCGCTGGTAATTTTGCTCTTTGCGCCAGGTTTTACAGCGGATCAAAGTAAATACGAGCTTACCGTGTCCCTGCTACGGATCACGTTTCCTTATCTCCTGTTTATTTCCCTAACTGGGTTTGCCGGTGGCGTTTTAAATAGCTGCGGCCGCTTTGCCGTACCCGCTATTACCCCTGTCATACTGAATATATGTCTTATTACCTCCGCCATCTGGGTAGCGCCCCATTTGCAACAACCGGTGATGGCCTTAGCCTGGGGTGTGTTTATCGCCGGTGTTGCCCAATTGTTGTTACAGATCCCTGCCCTAGTAGCCATTAAACAGCTTCCAAAACCCCGCTGGGGCTGGCGCTCCGAGGGGGTGCAGCGGGTTTGTAAACTGATGATACCAACGCTGTTTGGCTCTTCGGTGGCCCAGATCAATTTACTTTTTGATACCTTGTTAGCCTCTTTACTGGTGGAAGGCACTGTCAGCTGGCTGTATTACTCGGATCGATTGGTAGAGTTCCCCTTGGGTTTATTTGGCGTCACCTTGGGGGTGGTCATTTTGCCCAGTCTTTCCCAAAAACACGCCGCCACCGCGCCGGAGGAATTTTCTCAAACCTTAGACTGGGCGCTGCGCTGGGCGCTGCTGATCGGTCTGCCTGCCACCGTCGCACTGATTCTTTTAGCGGGTCCCTTGCTGGCCACCTTATTTCAATACGGTGAGTTCACCGCCCATGATGTGCGTATGGCCAGTTATAGTCTGATGGCCTATGCCGTCGGTTTACTGGCCTTTATGGTTATCAAGGTGCTCAATCCCGGTTTTTATGCCCGCCAAGATACCCGCACACCGGTAAAGATTGGCGTCATCGCCATGACAGTTAATATGATCTTGAATGTCATTTTGATTTTTCCCTTAGCCCATGCCGGTCTTGCCCTGGCTACATCGTTGTCCTCTTGTCTAAATGCAGGTCTGTTGCTGTATTTATTACGACGAAGAAATATTTATCAACCTGGGCGGGGGTGGTTAGCATTTTTAATCCGCTTACTATTGGCCACTTCCCTCATGGGTGGATGGTTATGGATTGGTTTAGAAGGATTGACCGAGTGGGTCACCGCCAATGCCCA
>CAZGON010000256.1:0-5850 GCA_964527085.1 uncultured Candidatus Competibacteraceae bacterium | reverse complement strand
GTGATATGGACTGAGATGGGCGATAGCGTCGATGATATTGTCGCCGATTATCCACATCTCACATTGGCAGATGTCTACGCTGCACTGTCCTACTACCACGATAACCGCGAGTGGATCGATCAAGACATTTGTGATGCGGATGATGTTATCGAACAGATGAAGAAGTTATACGGGCAAACAATTGTGATCCCGAAAGGCCGAAAGGATAACCCTGTAGAACATGATCGCGTTTCACCTTGATGAAAGCACCAAAAATGCCATCGCCATTACCTTGAGACAACGCGGTATCGATATCACGACAACCCACGATGCCAAGCTTCTGGGCGCAAGTGATGAAATACAACTTCGTTACGCCTGTGAAAATAATCGTATTCTCGTTACTCACGATAACGACTTTTTGCGCCTGCATCATCTGCATGTACCGCATACGGGCATTGCCTATTGTAAGCCCCGCCATCGATCAGTAGGCGAAATTATTCGGTCTCTGACCTTCTTGTGGCGATCCTATAAACCAGAAGAACTATACAATCAGGTAATTTTTTTGTGAAAAAGATAATTTGCTTTCTGAACTGCTAAGCCGCATCACGTAACCCCGCATGAATAACAATTTCATCGAAGGGTGCAATGAGTTGCCCTTGGTCGCCTCTTTCCAGAAGATCCAGCTTAATAAGTTCGTGCACGTCGGTATGGACTTGTAGTTTCGCTCCAGTCCCTGAGCGAGTTGGCGAATATTAAGCACGTTATGGGTAGCCACTTCTTTGATAACCGATTTCAGATACGGTTAGGACTTACGCAGCTCGTTCCAGAGGACGCCGTGCGTAGCATACGTCCTTGTAGGCTTGATGACGGCCTTCCGGGCCGTCAACACCTCTTTCACGAGCTACAGCAAGTCCTTTTTACGTAAGTCCTAGCGGTTTGTCTCCTCACATCCAAAAGCGAGTTTTCCATCACCACGAGGCCGAAAGGCGATCGATAATATCCCGCCGTGACAACACGCGGGCGCATAGTTCCCAGCGGTCGTCGGTGGGTTCTAGAGTGGAACCGTAGCGGAGATCAAAGGCGTTAGCGCGTTTTTTTTGCGCAATGAATTCCGAGAGCTTGGCGTCTAGCGCCTCGATATCTTCAATCCAGTCATCTTCGATGACATCGGGCAGGGAGCCAAAAATATTAAATTTATCCCGCATCCGCTGGGATAATTTTGCAAAAACCGCTTCATCGCGGGTGTCGTGGTAGACCAGATTGAGCATATCGACGCTGCTGCGGCGCTGACCAAAGCGTTGAATACGGCCGATGCGCTGTTCTAGCCGGGACGGGTTCCAAGGCAAATCCACATTGATCAGGGTTCCCAGGGTTTGCAGGTTTAAACCCTCGCAGGCGGCATCGGTGGCGATCACCAGTCGGACGGCCTTGTTTTTTACCGCCCGTTTGATTTCCTCCCGGGGCACAGTGCCAAACAAACCCGCGTTATAGAAACCGCTGCGATCGGCGCCGGTGTAGAGGGCGATGCTTTCGCCAGGTAACGCCGCTGCAAGCTTTTTAGCAATCCAATTAGCCGTGTCGAAATATTGGCTAAACACAATACAGCCCAAGTCGAGCCACTGTTCCTCTTTTAAATAATGGGATACGGCTGCGAATTTGGGATCGGTTGCCTCCGGTCGGGAGAGCAGGTCCACAATGGTTTGCAGGTGATGGCGTTCGGCGTCGGTAAAGCTATCCATTCCGGATAAGGCCAACGTATCATCTTCATCTTCGAGAACGCTTTTTTCCAGCAGCAACGCCGCGGTACTGCGTCCGGACTCGAAGCTGGAGCAAATCCGTTGCAGCATCAGGTTTTTCATAAAACCGGCCGCTTTGGTGCGTTTTTTCACTAACTCCGTAAATTCAATGGCTGCCTGGTAAGCGCTATCGAAAAGTTGGTTGGTGAATAACCCCATCCCCTCAAAAAAAGGTTTTTCATTGCTGTTCAAGGGATGCACATCCACCGCGATCTTTTCCAGCATCCCCAGGTTCTCTAAGGTGGCGCGCTTACGCAGCACCGTGTGGCAAAGAATCGGGTTATGTTTTTGAAAAAAACTTAACCCATCTCTGCGCGACGCCACCTTATCCGCCAGATCTTCACGGGTAAACTCATCCAGATCGGTGATGGGCCGGTCGCTAAAATGGGTATTATCGGATACACCTAAATCCACCCGAATTGCATCAAAAATGGCGTCATCGGTCTTCGGCGGCAAGGGGTTGCGCAGTAAATCCCAATAGCGGGATTCGTCACTGGGGGAATCTTCACCGGTAATCAGCTTAAGGGCATCCTCATAGCGCTTCCAAACACTCCCGAAGCGTCCCAGCACATGATCAGCGCCTTGATTAAGTATATCCAGCAAATCCCATAGCTCGGACACATCGGTTTGAATCGGCGTTGCGGTGCCCAGCAGCACATGGCGGGCCCGCCGCGCCGCTTCCTTGATAAAAGCCAGTAAGTTATTCGGTTCGCCGCTGTGTTTGCCAAAACCGCCGGTGCGGCGGGCGCGATGGGCCTCATCAAGCACCAATGTGCCATATTTGCGTTGTAACAGGTATTCCCGCTCGGGGGTGGTTTGGGAAATCAGCCCGGTGGAGACAATGCCAATTTGGTAAGGACAGCGCACCACATCCTCCGCGCCACGAGTTTTTATGACATGACCGTGGTGATCTTGCCAGGCTTTTTTCTGGGACAGCCACACCGCGGACGGAACCCCCAACTTGTCGAACAGCTCCACCTGCCACTGCTGGGTCAGGGTCGCTGGACACAAGATCAGCACCGCACCGTCACCCAGCAGCGAAGCCACTAACGCGCTGGTGGCTAGCGACAAGGTCTTGCCGACCCCCACCTCGTCCGCCAGCAACAGGCGAGCCTTACCGTAGGTCTCCCGGTGTTCTAAAAACAGGCTGACAAAGCTGCGTTGCCAAGGTTGCAGTTGCTCGCCGCCCCGATAGATAGGGGCTTCGGCCATGACCGCCGCGGGTAGCTGAGTCGCTGGGCATTCTTCTATGGTTATTTCAGTGCGCTGATGGACGCGCTGGATTTCTTCAATGATAATGGTTGGCAGTGGATAGCCCCGCTCCCAGAGATACTGGAATTCATCCTCCACCCATTGCACGCCTTCCGGGGAGGTATCCTCCCACAATAATTCATAATGGTCTTGCCAGCCTTCCCGGGTTTCATTCACCGATCCCATAAAACAGGTTTTGGAGCCATCTTGCAGCTCGATGACGCCCGCTTTACCGTGGACAAAAGCACACACATCCCGGGCCACCACCCGCACTTCCACCGCGCCCCGCAGCAATAATTCATAAAGCTTGCGATAGCGTTCCCGGTACAGCAGGCTTTCGGTTTCCACCGACACTTGATTCCACTGGGCTTTTAACGCCTGTTCGCGCACCGCCCGGGATATTTTGACATCGTGGGGATCCAGCTCGCTGTTACAGACGATTTGAATCTGTGCAACGCCCTGCAGCGCTTCGTCGGCGATTTCGAATAAAGAGCTGCGGAAATAACCGGCGATACGCCGGTAGCGTTTCGCCCCCTTTAGTTTTTCACAGAGAAAAGCCTGGTCGAGGCGGGTTAGCCGGGATGAATAACGGGTCAGCATGTTAGCATCCTAGCGTTCTAGCGTCCGGCGACTTTCTCGTTACGGACCAAACCGTTGAGCACCCGGGCCGCCGAGGCTTCCTCGGGGCGTTGCTTGGTCAACTTGTGAGCCAAGTATTGGCTCACTGCGGCGATCTCTTCGCGCTTTTTGAGATAAGCGGGCACATTATCGCGCAAGTTAGCCATCACCTCGTCGGCTTCCTTACCGCGTTGCAAAGACAGCAACGCGAACAGCACCGCACGGGTGGGCGACTGACCGAACTCAGAACCGGAGAACTCACCGCGGGCGAATTCGACCGCCGATTTCAGCCGGGCATTATTCGCTTTCACGCTGTGCATCAGCGGATCGTAATTCGCCAGCTTGAACGCCTTGGCGAAATTTTGATAATTGTCCAGTTTCTTGAAACCTTCCGCTTCCAGTTCCAGCATTTTTAGATAAAAACGCTCGGCGTTGGTGAGCTTTTCCCAGACTTTCGCGTCAAGCCCCTCCGGCACCAAAAACTCATTGGCGATCTGTACCGACAGGGCGATGATGTCATCCACCAGGGTTTTTTTGCCTTTTTGTTTGGGTCGCAGGGCTTCTTGGGTCATATCCATACCGTCGATCTTGGCATAGGAGGTCAATACCCGCAGCGCTGCGGCATAACCCGCCATTTGTAGATCAGCATCGGTGAATAAATTCTCGTCGCGGTTTTTTTGTTTAAGGGATTGGTTTAGGCCGATGAGGGTTTCTATTTGTGTTTTCACCTCGTCGCGGATTTCCTGCACCAGTTCATCCTGATAAGCGGATTCACAACCCTGGCGTTTGCGCAACACCAGCAGCACCGTGCCTTGTACATAACCGCCTTTTTTGAGTTCGGAGCTGGTTTCGGTGGCGATATACCAGGCGGCCGTCACCTGCAACCCCGCTGCCCAAACGATGTGGGTCATATCCGCCCAAACACCGCTGTCCTGATGGGTGAACATGACAATCTGCAAACCGTTATCCGGCATATGATCCGCCATGGCTCGATAAGCCTCAACCATGCCGTGGCGGAAGTCTTCGTCGTCGCCTTTAATGGCGAGCGCCCGGCGGCTGTCCCAGATCCAGTCTTTGAAAGGGGCGGGGGGATTTTTGCGCAGCCAGGCAATGAAGAACTCGGTGATTTCGTGGTAGTGGACGGCGTCAGCGTAGGGGGGGTCGGTGATGAAAAGATCAGACATATGTCCCGTATTGGATGAGTCACAGGTTTTCAGGCAGAGATTACCAAAACGATCAACATCTCCCTTTGGTGCAGAAAACGCTGTCTTGGTGACACCCCATGCCCGCGTGCAGTAATTGTAAAGAGTGTTTAATGCTTGGTTAGAAAAAAGATTATTCGATTTTTCATAGCCAGATTGCCCGACCCACGGGTTAAGTTTTGTATTAAAATCCAAAGCTCGGGCCAACCAAACTAAATTGGAGGGCATTTTTGAGAATTTTTTCCAAAGGGCAAACTGCAACAACTGCCTCGCATTAAACAAATGATGCCAATGGGTCCAGCCCCGCTCGCGTATCGGTTGGTCCGTGTTATAACCCGGTTCGATTGCCATATCCGGCACCAACCCTTCCGCTTGCCAGGAGGCAAGCTGTGCCGCGACAATTTCCTCGACCTGGGCTTCCCGTTTTACATCTTCCTCGGTAACCGACCGAAATTCTGTCCAAGTCACCGTCTTTTTTTTGGCGGGATCGTACTTCGAACAAGTCCATTGGATACAGTAAAGCCGTTCCTGAAAAATATCGTCCGAACGCGGTTTGAAATCAAACTTTTCCCATAAGCGCAGCCGGTTTCCATTGCTGCCATCGGATTTTTTGTAATCACCCCGTAGGCTTTTAATGGCTGTGCGATGGGGTTCCCCATCCAGGGTATAGACCAGATAACCGTCCTGCACGGTGCCTTTGGCGGCTTCGGTCATGGCCTGGGCCGATGCCCCGGTGATTATCTCAATATCAAAACTTTTCTTTGCGGGATTGGGCACTAACTTGGCGTAAACGCTATGGGTTTTACTGATCACCCAAGAAGGCGACATAGGCACCCGCCAACCGGTTTCGGGGCAGCGGGTTTCCAGACAATAGAGATACGCTTTCGCCCGGTTGCCGTGGGCATCATGTTCAATGCCCAGCTCGGTAATTTCTTTATCCACCGCCTCGGCTATAGCATTTGAAGAGGCACTTAAGACATAATAGGGCATAGTGAAAACGCAGA
>CAZGON010000255.1:0-5935 GCA_964527085.1 uncultured Candidatus Competibacteraceae bacterium | reverse complement strand
GCGCCGTGGTGTTAACCACAGGCACCTTTCTCGGTGGGCGTATTCACTTAGGGATGGCTAACTACGAAGGGGGACGCGCCGGTGATCCGCCCGCCAACGCCCTGGCTCGCCGACTTCGGGAACTGCCCTTTCGGGTAGGGCGCTTAAAGACCGGCACACCACCGCGGATAGATGGTCGTACTGTCAACTATAGCGAACTACTTGAGCAGCCCGGCGATAAGCCGGCGCCTGTGTTTTCCTATTTAGGCACAGAAACAGAACATCCTCCCCAAATACCCTGCTGGATTACCCACACCAACGAAACAACCCACGCGATCATTCGCACTGGCCTTGATCGTTCTCCCATGTACCAAGGAGTCATCGAGGGAGTCGGGCCACGCTATTGCCCCTCGGTGGAAGACAAAATCATGCGTTTCGCCGACAAAGCTTCCCACCAGATCTTTTTGGAACCCGAGGGTTTAAATGCCAGTGAACTTTATCCAAATGGCATCTCCACCAGTCTTCCCTTTGATATTCAGTTTCAATTGGTGCGCTCTATTAAAGGTCTAGAAAAGGCTCATATTACCCGACCTGGTTATGCCATTGAGTATGATTACTTTGATCCGCGGGATCTGCACTACTCTTTAGAAAACCGCTATCTGCGAGGACTCTTTTTTGCAGGTCAAATCAACGGCACCACCGGCTATGAGGAAGCGGCTGCCCAGGGTTTATTGGCTGGGATCAACGCGGCCTTGCAAGTGAAGGGTTTGGAACCTTGGTGGCCACGCCGTGACGAAGCCTATCTTGGCGTACTGATCGATGATTTGATTACCCGTGGTACGACAGAACCTTACCGGATGTTTACCAGCCGTGCCGAACACCGGTTGCTGTTGCGGGAGGACAATGCTGATCTGCGGCTCACAGAAACGGGGCGACGGTTGGGGGTGGTGGATGATCAACGTTGGCAGGCTTTTACCCACAAGCGGGAATCCATCGAGCTAGAGCGCCAACGTTTGACGAATACCTGGATCCGTCCAGGTCAATTTGATCCGACCGATATTCAACGTGTCTTGAAGGGTTTTCTTGCCCGGGAAACCCGCGCCATTGACCTATTGCGGCGGCCTACAGTGGATTATGATTTACTAATGTCACTACCCGGTGTAGGGCCCGGGGTTAGCGATGTAAAAGTCGCTGAACAAGTTGAAATTCAATGCAAATATGCAGGTTATATCGAGCGTCAGCAGGATGAAATTCAACGCCAACTGCGTCATGAAGAGCTGCGTTTACCAATCAATCTCGACTATGGGCAAGTACGAGGTTTATCCACTGAGGTGCGGGAAAAACTGGCTCACCAACGTCCCAGCACGCTGGGACAAGCAGGTCGCATTCCTGGAGTGACACCGGCGGCGGTTTCGCTGCTGTTAGTCCATCTAAAGCGAAGTCCGCAGCGTCGTCTTGCTTGACGCACGCTTTGGGCTGACCATTTTCCCTACACCAGTTACCTAACTTATTGTGCTTGCTTCTCTGTTGCGTCTTAGCCTTAGTATTGAACTGATACTCTATGGACTCGGCAGCGTGGTGATAGCGTATTACAGTGATGTTCAACTCCACACGGTTTTTGCCCTGGCTTTGGGAACAGGTCTTGGTATCCGTGTAATGACGGTGATCATTCTATTTGGCCTGGCTTGGCAGTACCGTTCTAAGCGGCCACCGAAAATGCGCATCGGACCACTTCGGTCAATCATCCTGTTCTTTTTGGAACTCGTCACATTTTTGCTGCTATACGGTGTTTTTCAGCCTTTCGAAAAAAGCTGGATGCGCCATCGCTCGGTTCGCTCAGCAGCAGGACAACTACCGGTGCTGCTGATTCATGGTTACTCTTGTAACGCAGCGGTTTGGTGGGCGATGCAGCGCCACCTTCACAAGCAGGGTATTGGCAGTTTATTTACCCTTAATTTAGAGCCGGTTTTCGGGAATATCGACCAATATGCGCAACAGGTTGCGGAACGTGTCGCTCAGATCAACCTGTTACATGGCGCGGATCAGGTCATCCTAGTGGGTCATAGTATGGGAGGTTTGGTGGCCCGTAACTATATCCATAACTACGGCGGTAAACCACGAGTCGCTAAGCTTATTACCCTCGGTTCACCTCATCAAGGTACTGAACATGCCCGTTTTGCTTTTGTAGAAAGCATCAGTGTCCAGCAAATGCGCCCCGGTAGCCTTTGGTTGGCAAAACTCAATGCTGCGGAAACCGAACCGTTACCGGTACCCATAGTATCCATTTATAGCTATCACGATGATTTGATTGCACCTCAGGAAAATTCAGCATTGCCCTATGGGCATGTAAAAAACGTACCTCTAGCGGGGATTGGACATCTCCAGATGATGTTTTCTAAGCGCTGCGGGATCGAGGTTTTGCAGGCAATTCAGGAAACATCTCTAAACCCGATGTCTAGTGAGTCAGATTAGCAGCGCTCTGGTTCTGAGCTATAGTTATTCCCTAGCCCGTATGTTTTATAGGTTGGTAATAATCCTTGTAAATTTTAACTAAATGAGTCGACTTATGTCCCATATCAACATCTGCCGAGCCCATACGTTAAGTCTTGAACAGGCTCGCCAGTCAGCCGAGACCATAGCGATTCAGCTCGACGAGAAGTTTCAGTTGGACTATTACTGGAAGGGGAGCACGCTATATTTTGAGCGTGCCGGTGTGAACGGTTATATGGATGTAGAACCCACCGAGATTCGCATTCATGCCCGTTTAGGGTTTCTTTTAACACCTTTTAAACCACGTTTTGAACAGGCTATCCATAGCTATATGGATAAACTGCTTGTCGAAGATGACTAGTCTCATGACGCTAGTCTGTCAACTCGAAAAGGTTATCGTTGGACGTGGCGAAATAAAAATAATGCTTGCTTATTCGCCACATCCGTCAAAACCTAGCTGTCTGATTGAGATTGGCCAAGCGGTCCCCACTGAGCCAGTAGTTGTGCAATGGGCCGTACCGCCATCCACCACTGGTCTATCGGGCGTTGGTAGGTGGGATCGCCCATTTTATAAAGTTTATTGAGATCGTGGGTACAAATCTCTCCTTTCTCCAAACCGACGAAGGCTGCATCGGTGCGAGATTGTTCGGCTTTCTCGATTAAAAATTTAATACAATGATTCGCTAACCGAGTGGCTTGGATACGATCAAAAGGGGTTGGGTCACCGCCTTGCTGGATATGGCCTAAAATAGCTTTGCGAACTTCATAAAGACCAGCGCTTTCTTCCTTGAATAAGGCACATAAAAAGTTGGTGTCGTAGGTTAAGTTGGCCACTTCATTGCGGATCAATAGTCCTAGGCGTTTGCCATGGAGAAAGCTATCGTTGAGCTGTTCCACGTCGGCCTGTAAGGCTTTCAAGGTAATCCCTTCTTCTGGTAAATAAACCCGCTCCGCACCGGTGGCTAAACCACTCATCAAAGCCAGATAACCACAATAGAGCCCCATCACTTCAATGACAAAAACTCGATTGGCCGCTACCGCGGACTGCTTTATTTTATCCACGGCTTCAACAATGGAGTTGAGAGCTGTGTCAGTACCTACACTCAATTCAGAACCGGGTAAATTGTTGTCGATGCTGGCAGGCAAACAAATGATCGGCACTTCAAAAGCCGAATAGTGTTCACGGGCCTGGTAAAGACGATGAGCAGCCTCATAACCGTTCCAGCCACCGATGACCAGGATGCCTTGAATATCATGGGTTGTCATGGTGCGAGCGATGGCTTCGTAGTCATTGCGACGGGTGGGGGTTTTTCGAGAGGTGCCCAACTCTGATCCCCCCATAGACACCCAGCCAGACACACTGTTCCAATCCATATTGATGATTTTGTCGTTGATCAAGCCGCGCAGACCGTTGCATGAACCCAGCATGATATGTCCTCGATCCAAACCAAGCCGAACCGCCATGCGGGTGATGGTATTCATGCCAGGCGCTGGCGCGTCAGCGTTAAGCACCACAAACCGATAACGCTTTTGGTCCGGTTTTGGGGGATGGGGCAGGGTGCGTGCTAGAGTTCGGAAAATGCGAAAGGATGCTTTAAAACTTCTACCCCGCAGGTCCATTGCTTGGTCATAATTACCGGTGGCGATGGTTTCGGCCACTTTTTGAGTTTTTTCCACACACTCCATGAGTGAAGATTTGGTGATGCGGTTGCCCCGCATGCCAATCAATTGGGGTTCCATCTCGGGTGTGGCGGATAGTACATCTTCCACCGCGGCATTGCCCAACAGGGTGCTCATATAGCGGTCAAACGCTGTGGGCGGGCCACCACGTTGTACATGCCCTAAAATAGTGACCCGTACATCCAGCTTAAGGCGTTCCCGCAACACCTGCTCCACATAGGCGCTTTTGATGGGTTTACCATAACGATCTTGGGCGCCTTCCGCCAGTATGACAATGCTATCCCGTCGTCCTGCCTGGCGTCCTCCTATCAGCGCATTGCACATCACCTCTTCCCAATTATCTACATCGGGAGGATGCTCAGGAATCAAAATCCAATCCGCAGCGGTAGCTAAACCCCCCATAAGGGCCAGATAACCACAGTTACGCCCCATGACTTCGATGACAAAGGTCCGTTGATGACTCGCAGCGGTGCTAGTAATCATATCGATAGCTTGGGTGATGCGATGCAGCGCCGTATCGGCGCCGATGGTCATATCGGTGCCAAACATATCGTTGTCGATAGATCCCACTAAACCAACGATCATCAAATTACCGTGGGCTGCTGCCCGGCTCGCGTCAATCTCACCTCGCTCCACCAGTTCTATCAGTAAACTAGGCCACTCCTGACGAAATAAATTAGCGCCGGTGAGACTACCGTCGCCACCAATAACCACTAAGCGATCAATTTCTCGCTCTAATAAATTGCGGGCTGCTTGTAAACGCCCTTCTCGTTCCCGGAATGCAGGACAGCGAGCCGAGCCGATGATGGTTCCGCCTCGGTGCATCATGCCGCCCACATCGTTCCACCCCATGGCGTGAATACGATCACCGCCGTCTACCATACCCTGATAGCCTTCGTAAATGGCATAAACAGGGATGCCTTTATCGAGGGCGCTGCGCACCACGGCACGAACCGCGGGGTTCATGCCTGGGGCATCGCCGCCGCTGGTTAAA
This sequence comes from uncultured Candidatus Competibacteraceae bacterium, assembly GCA_964527085.1. Taxonomy (GTDB): domain Bacteria; phylum Pseudomonadota; class Gammaproteobacteria; order Competibacterales; family Competibacteraceae; genus CAYRGG01. The sequence goes on along the minus strand of CAZGON010000255.1, from coordinate 792 downwards.
ACCCCTAGACTTCGTTTGGGGTGAGTCGACATAAATACGCCTCCCGGTGGTTTTTCGGCTCAAGTTTATCGTAAGTGTAGATAGGAAAATGTTATTGTTGATAGGGAGCTAAAAAAATAATTATCGATACTCGATAATAAGTATAAGCTGTCAGTTACCCATAAAATGGCTAACACATCATTCCAAATGCCCCAAAAACTGCGACCTGCTTTTCAGATCAGCAGGATACACGGGCTAAATTGCCAAAAGAATTACCCTAATGAGCGAAAAAATAATCGAAAAAATACAGGCTGCCGAATTCTCTCGAAAAGAGCTAGAGAACTTATACTCTAATGCGGAGCGTTTGGGGCGGGACGAAATACTTGTGGCGGCAAAAGAGGCTATAAAAGAAATAGACTCTAAATTTTATTCCAAACGGTTTATAAAACCCATCCGGGATAAAGTACAAGAAATAACCCAACAAATAGCGGATACCAATAATTGGGCAAACTGGGAAAACAACAAAGTAGGTAATGGGGTTAAAGCAGGCGGCGCCATGCTCAATGGTGAGGAGCTAGCGGAGTTTTATTTTTCATACCGTCATCCTGCCTGGAAAAGAGCCTCCTACTTTGCCGTTTTCCAACATGATGAAGAAAGTCATGTTATGTACAAAGTAAAACCCCATGACGGGGAGCAAGTGATTGTAGAAACTAATGAAGAAGCCACAGAGCTATTTAGTCATGCCATCGAGACCACCTAACTAACGTGAGTTCTGGATAAGCCTGGGGTTAATGGGTACCTCCTGAAGCCGAA
>CAZGON010000254.1:0-5996 GCA_964527085.1 uncultured Candidatus Competibacteraceae bacterium | reverse complement strand
GTGTTTTAAAGCTTATGACATTCGCGGCCAGGTTCCAAACCAACTGAATGAGGACATTGCCTACCGTATTGGCCGTGCCTACGCCGCTTTTCTAAATCCCCATCGCGTTGTGGTAGGACGCGATATAAGGCTGACCAGTCAGACCTTAAGTAAAGCATTAGCACAAGGACTTATGGACGGGGGGGCCGATGTGGTGGACATCGGTCTCTGTGGTACCGAAGAGGTTTATTTTGCGACGTTTCACCACCGCACGGACGGTGGAATTATGGTAACAGCTAGCCATAATCCCATGGATTATAATGGTATGAAGTTGGTCCGCGAAGACGCGAAGCCCATCAGCGGTGACAGCGGTTTAAATAGTATCCAAGCATTAGCTGAAAAAAACGATTTTCCTCCCTCTCATCAAAAAGGCGCTGAAACTCTTCAAGAAAACAAAGCCGATTATATCGCGCATCTATTGAGCTATATTGACGTTAATGCTCTAAAACCCCTTAAGATTGTTGTCAATGCAGGTAATGGCGGCGCGGGTCCTGTAATCGATCTCTTGGAATCACAATTGCCTTTTCAATTTGTCAAAGTACACCATGAACCTGACGGCCAATTCCCCAACGGCATCCCCAATCCCCTCTTGCCAGAATGCCGAGAAACGACTCAGCAGGCAGTTTTAGAACATAACGCCGATTTGGGTTTAGCCTGGGATGGTGACTTTGACCGCTGTTTCTTCTTCGATGAGCAAGGACGATTTATCGAAGGCTATTATCTGGTTGGCCTATTGGCGGAAGCCCTCCTAGCGCATCATCCGGGGGCTAAAATTATTCACGATCCGCGTTTGACGTGGAATACCTTGGAGCAGGTTCGTATTAAAGGGGGTATTCCTATCCAGAGCAAAACCGGTCATGCGTTTATCAAAGAACGTATGCGCTTGGAAGATGCCGTTTATGGCGGTGAAATGAGCGCCCATCACTACTTTCGGAATTTTGCCTACTGTGACAGTGGTATGATTCCTTGGTTGCTGGTCACGGAACAGCTATGCCGTAGCCAAAAACCCCTGTCTACCTTAGTGCAGAAACGTATGCGGGCGTTTCCCTGTAGCGGCGAAATTAACTTCCGGGTGGCTGATACGGATGCCTCGATTCAGAAAATTTTAAAAGCCTATGAATCGCAACAGCCAAACCTGGATTATACCGACGGCATCAGCGTGGAGTTTCCTCAATGGCGTTTCAATTTGCGTGCTTCGAACACGGAACCCTTGTTACGGCTCAATGTGGAAACCCGTGGCGACGAGGCTTTATTACAGCAACGCACCGAGGAATTGCGCCAATTAATTACTGGTTAACATCAGGGATCTTGGGTTGACCCCAACGGGGCAATAGCTCATGGGTGATTCCCAACTGATCCAACACCCGAGCCACAACAAAATCCACTAAATCTTCCGCGCTGACCGGGCGATGATAAAAGCCTGGGTTGGCGGGCAAAATGGTAGCGCCGCAACGGGCTAACTTGAGCATGTTTTCCAGATGAATAGCTGAAAAAGGTGTTTCCCGCACCACAAGGATCAAGGGGCGACTTTCTTTAAGGGTAACATCAGCAGCACGATCAATGAGATTGTCGCTGGTCCCGCAAGCAATAGATGCTAATGTCCCTGTGGTGCAGGGACATACCACCATAGCTCGGGTGATCGCCGACCCGCTAGCGACTGGCGCGGTCCATTCTTCTTTGCCATAGACGTGCAGTTGTTCCGGTCGGCCACCGTAATGGGAAAGGAGAAAACGGCGAATCTCAGGGGTGCGTCCGGGTAGATTAAGATCGGTCTCCATACTGATGACCACTTGAGCCGGTTTGGAAAGCATTAGATAAATCGTTTCCCCGGCTCCAAGAAGACACTGCAGCAACCGCAAACCATACTGCGCTCCCGAAGCACCGGTCAAAGCCAAAATAAGCGGTCGATTCATGAGACGGCCGTGCACCCCTCATCACTATTCCCTAAGGCCAATAAAAGGCGTTCATGGATACCGCCAAAAGCGCCATTACTCATGATCAAAATATGGTCATCGAATTGCGCTTCACTGCAGATCTTTGCAACCATAGTCTCAATAGAGGTCAATACTTGCCCACGACCATTTAAAGCGGTGACCACTCCCTCCAGACTCCAGGGCAATTCCGGTGCTTGGTAAAGGAATACTTTATCCGCAGTTGTTAAGGCTGCCGCTAACTGGTCTTTGAAAACACCCATACGCATGGTGTTGGAGCGCGGTTCCAAGACAGCCAAAATACGTTGATTTCCAACCCGTGCTCGCAACCCAGCAAGGGTGGTGGTAATAGCCGTGGGATGATGGGCGAAATCGTCGTAAACGCTAATGCCATTGACTTTACCGCGCACTTCAAGACGCCGCTTAACCCCCGGAAAACAGTTTAAGGCTTGGATCGCCTGGGACGGCATTATGCCAGCATGGCGGGCGGCGGCGACGGCGGCGAGACCGTTGTAGACATTGTGGGTACCCCACTGGGACCATGCCACCCGATCTTGCCGTATCGCTTGATAATACACATCAAACTCACTCCCATCGCGAGCACACGCCTTGGCCTCCCAATCGCCGTGGGCAAAGCGCTCGATCGGCGTCCAACAACCTTGGACGAGAACCCCATCCAGATGCTCATCCAACCCATTAGTGATAATCAACCCGGAACTTGGCACAGTACGTACTAAATGGTGGAATTGCCGCTGGATAGAGGCTAAATCAGGATAAATATCGGCATGATCAAACTCTAGGTTATTGAGAATCAACGTGCGGGGTCGATAGTGAACGAATTTGGCGCGCTTATCGAAAAAGGCCGTATCGTACTCGTCGGCCTCTACCACAAAAAAAGGCGCACTACCCAAACGGGCAGAGAGACCAAACCCGCCCGCCATACCACCGATTAGAAAACCCGTCTTTATACCTGCCTGATCGAGAATCCAGGCTAACATACTGGTGGTGGTGGTTTTTCCATGGGTGCCCGCTACCGCCAGCACCCAACGCTCGTGTAGAATATGCTCAGACAACCACTGAGGGCCAGAGGTATAAGGAATACCCTGATCAAGCATAGTTTCGACGATAGGCATCCCACGGGTCATCACATTGCCCACCACGACCTTATCGGGGGTTGGCTGCAGATGCTTGGGATTGTAGCCCTGTAAAAGCTCAATGCCAGCGGCCTGCAATTGGGTACTCATGGGTGGATACACGTTAGCGTCACAACCGCTCACGCTATGACCCGCCTCCCGAGCTAGCAGCGCTAGACCCGCCATAAAAGTACCGCAGATACCAAGAATATGGATATGCATTGTTAAACGAGTAATTCTAACCAGCTTGAAAGGGTCCAGGAAATAGCTATATAACCTAACGTGTAGAAAACCCCTATGCTGCGGGAAACCGCCAAAGCCTGCTGAAGAATATGCGCCATAATCGCGATGCTCCACACCAAAAGCGCTATGTATAAAAGCTGCGGCAGCGCAGCTATCTCTTGTCCCAGCGTTTTGCTCATCCAAAGGGATATGGGCAAAGCCATCAGCTGTACCAACGTGCCAGTACCCAACAACGCCGTTAGGCTTTGTAAAAAACGTCCGCTGTAGCCCATGAGATTAAGCACACCATAGGTTAGCCCTACCAGCAAAGCTATATCGACCGACATCATCAGTAATGCAGAAACAGGGTCTAGGTTTACGAGCAAAAACAATAAGCCGGAAATGCCATAGGCTACTAAGGCAGATCTCAGCAGGATTTGCGAGGCCGGAATATGCTGTGGTCCCTTACGGAATAAACAAATATCCAGGAACAGATCGAACAGAGCGTGCATAGGGAGATTAGTGCTGAGTATCCGATGAAGAGGGTTGGGTCGGCATGACAAACACACCTTCACTGTCAACAGGATCAAAGATGTAAGGCATACCACAAAATTCGCAGGTTACTGTCACGTTGCCTTGCTCGGTAAGAATTTCGCGCACCTCGTCACGACCCAAGGCCCGCAGTAAAGCACCAATACGTTCGCGGGAACACGCACAGTAAAAGCCGACGAGCTGTGGCGCAAAAAGGCGTATATCGTCCTCTGGAAACAGGCGCGAAATTAACATTGGGCTGTCTAAACTTAACAGTTCTGTGTCATTTAGAGTGCTGCCTAACGCCTGAATCCGCTGCCAGGTATCGTTATCTGAGTCACCCGGTAATTGTTGCAGGAGCAACCCAGCAGATCTAGATTGATCGGCTGCTAAATACAACCGGGTGGGCAGCTGTTCAGAACGATAAAAATAAGCTTCTAAAGTTGTCGCGAGGGAATCGCCCGTTAGCGGGACGATGCCCTGGTAGGGCGCATGACTTGGTCCAAGATCAAGGGTGATCGCCAGGGTGCCGCTCTCCCATAGGGCAGGCACAGGGACATCGGCTACGGGACCTTCCCACCGGGCTAAGCCTCGCAAGCGACGATCGCTGCTGCATTGGACCAACAACAGCCTGAGCGGTCCTTGACCTTGCAGTTGCAGGGTGAGTTGACCCTGAAATTTAATCGTTGCCGATAGTAACAAGGCCGCCGCCATAGCCTCTCCTAGCAAGCGTTGGATAACCAGCGGATAATCCCGACGCGCCAAAACACGTTGCCAGGTATCATCCAAATGGGCAATTTCACCGCGAATAGGGCAGTCTTCTAATACAAAGCGTTGCAAGGAATCGTAATCCGCCATAGTGTTTTCGCAGACGCCTAGCTAACCACGCAACTTTGCCAGGAGCAAATCGTTCACTTGCTGAGGATTGGCCTTGCCTTTGGTTTGTTTCATCACTTGCCCGACAAAAAACCCCAACAATTTTTCTTTACCGGCTCGAAATTGATTAACCTGTCCAGGATTGTTTTGTAATACCTTATCGATGATGGATTCTATGGCGCCTGTATCGGTAATCTGTTGCAGACCACGTTTAGCAATAACAGTATCGGCATCCTCTTCACCATCCCAAAGTGCCTCAAACACCTCCTTGGCGATCTTCCCGGAAATCGTATTGTCTTTAATACGTTTCAGCAAACCCGCCAATGTAGCGGCGCTAACCGGGCTTGCTGTAATATCGAGCCCGGCGCGATTGAGGGCTGCAGCCAAATCGCCCATGACCCAATTGGCGCACAGTTTAGGGTTACCACCCAAGGATGCTACCAGCGTTTCATAATAATCCGCCATGTCACGTCCCGCAGTGAGCACACTGGCATCATAAACGTTAAGACCGTATTCCTCTATAAAGCGCTGCTTTTTAACATCGGGCAGTTCTGGTAATAAGGCTCTGGCATTCTCGATAAAAGCGTCATCCAACGCCACAGGCAGCAGGTCAGGATCGGGGAAATAACGGTAATCATTGGCCTCTTCCTTGCTTCGCATAGCGCGGGTTTCGCCCTTGTCTGGATCGTATAGGCGGGTTTCCTGCACGACGCTACCGCCTTCTTTGATTAAAGCGATTTGCCGCTCTATTTCAAATTCGATAGCCCGTTCCACAAACCGGAAGGAATTTAAATTCTTTGTTTCAGAGCGCGTTCCGAAAGCCGCCTGGCCTTTGGGGCGTACTGATACATTGGCGTCACAGCGAAACGAACCTTCCTGCATATTACCGTCGCAAATCCCTAAATAGCGCACCAACGTGTGCAACTTTTTCATATAGGCGACAGCTTCCTTGGCCGAGCGCAGATCGGGTTCCGAGACGATCTCCAACAGAGGCGTCCCAGCGCGATTAAGATCCACACCGGTCATGCCGTGAAAATCTTCATGGAGCGACTTACCGGCATCTTCTTCCAAGTGGGCCCGAGTCACGCCAACGGTTTTACTAGTACCGTCATCCAAGTCAATGGTCAGTTGGCCATGGTGGACAATGGGCAACTCATATTGACTAATTTGATAACCCTTCGGCAGATCAGGATAAAAATAGTTTTTGCGGGCAAAAATTGAGTGTTTGGCAACGGTAGCTTGGATGGCTAACCCAAACATGGCA
>CAZGON010000253.1:0-6038 GCA_964527085.1 uncultured Candidatus Competibacteraceae bacterium | reverse complement strand
ACTCACCCCAACGCCGATTCATCTCCCGGTTCTGGCGACGACCTTCTTCTTTATATTCTTTCATTTCATCCTTAAAAGCCTGCAATTCCAACTCAGTGCGCGTCTGAGCGTTGTAGAGTTTATTGAACTCAACGCCTACATTGGTGACAAATTCGCGTAAAACGTCTTCCAGACTGTCAACGCGTTCTTCCAGGGAAGCCATATAACATAACTCTTAGTCATTGACGGTAATTAGCCAATTATACTTACACAACAGCCACATTCACGCAATTTTATTCAGGTTTTTGCCCTTGTTATGGTGGTAATTCAATGCCAAGATTTACTTTGCGCCGACGAGGGTGAGTAATCGGACATTTGATGTACTGCAATCCCTTCCCACTGCCGCAACAAATTGCGATAGGTACTGCAACGGCCTGGCATACAAACTACCTCGGGGTGAGCGAGGTACTTCCTTAGATGTTCGACAATGGAGTGAGCCAAACGGGGACAGGGTCGCAACGTATAATGTGTCATCAGATAGCACAATACAGACTGTAACGAAGCGGCATCGGGTCCTTCTAGGGTGTCAGGGTTTACGACTAGCATGTTGTGCATAAAAAGTTGCTCTGTTTAATAATCACAAGACAAATAATAATTATTCGCGAATGTAAGTAAAGTTATCTTTGAGCACCTTTTGATCTGCATCAAAAATCCACGGGAAGTCGCCAAACCGAAGACAATATCTGTCCGTTCCAGGTTTCCAACGACACACTTATGGCAGCTGCCTGAGCCATCATTTCTTTGCCAACCCTAACCGCTGGCCCAGTTGGCGTTAGCTTTAAAGACTGCTCGATGGCGACACCTTGCTGCTTTATTTTGTCCCCCTGTCGATGATGACCTACATCAATACCTGACTCGACCATTAAGTATAGCCGGGCTTTTTTGATATTTGGCCGACATTGCTCACAGGCAATGCTAAACCTTAGCATCCCTGTGTATGCCCCCTGTCCGTTGATAGCCGCTATCGGCGTGATGTGCAACGGTCCCATCACCTGGGTGGTCAACGCCTGTTCCTGGGCAGGTAAGCCGCTGACGCTAAAATGACGGATGTATAACCCCATGAAAACTACTACTAAAGCCATAACCACGTAGTTTACGGTATGCCAGTGGGTGGTTAGGGTACACAGTCGACGCCAGGCCAGCCAGGTACCGGTCAATGCCAATCCGGACAACAGACAACCAAATATAAACCAAATGAGCTTAGTCACCAAACCACCCACGTAGCCAAAATGCCAGGGATCAGCAAGATCAGTGATGTATTGCAACAGGGTTAGCTGGTTGGCCTTTTGCACCCGAATCACACTGGCGTCGATGGGATTAACAAACACCCTATTAGCGCGATCGCGCACCAACCAATCGTCACCTCCACCGAGTAGGGTTACTGGCTCAGTGACTCGCTCGGGTAACTGAATCTCGTTAATGGTTAAATCCGGGAAGGCCGTCTCTGCAGCGGAGACGTAGCGATCAATCGCCAAGTCTGGCAGAGTGATGCCCTGAGTTCGCAACTGGCTTTCGGCCAGGGTCTCCACCCGAGGCGCTGCCGGGTTATGACCGCTTTTGATCATGGTGTATTCGGTGAAATACCACAGACCTGTGATACTAATCAGCACCACAAACCATACTGACCATAATCCCGCCGCCCTATGGCTGTCACCGACGGCGGCACGAACACCCCGATGAATACGCACCCGGAAGGCAGCCGTTAGCCAATGACGGGTGGTCCACAAACCGGTCACTAATTGTCCTATCAAGACAAACGCAAATAAACTCACAACAATCAAACCAACCCCGCCGGGGATGATAAAGAGATAGCGATGCAAATCCCGCAGCAACCGCTGCACGTTAAGCCAATGCCCCTGACCGGTGACCTGGCCCGTGTAAGGATTGATAAATACCCGATGGGGACGTTGGCCCGGCGTCTGGGTGCGCACCTCGGTGGCAAACCACGCCCCTGGACCACGACTCATGGTGATGATGGCATCGTTAGGACGCTGAGCTTGGGCAGCTTCATAGATTTGCTCCCAGGTAACCCATTGAGCACCAGGTGCTGGGCTTACCCGCCGATTTTCATCGATAAGCCAGTCGATCTCTTGGCTTAACGTTGCTAGAGTGCCACTGATAAGCACTAAACTCAGCAACAAATAGAGCTGAAACCCTAACCACGAGTGCAGCTTAAATAGCCTGCGCTTAAGGGTTTGGGGCTTTTTTGTCACGCCGTTAGTCAGCCTATATTAGAAGGTCACTTTTAGGCCAGCTAGAAAGGTACGTGGCGCCCCTGGCTGGGCATCAAAGATAAAACCTTGGTTGGAGGCATACTCCTCATCGAGTAGGTTTTCGATGCGAAAAAAGGCTTCCATATGATCCGTGGGCTGATAGGCGGCAAATAGATCAAACCGATGATAACTGGGCAAATACTCTGAAGGTAAATCACTGGCATCGTCCGTAATAACGGGGGTGAGGTCGACTGGATTGACGATAAAATTCGGCTCGGTAATATTATCCACCCGGCGACGACTCTCATAAACCCAACTGACGCCCAATGAGACGCCGTCTAAAGTTCCACTAGCGAAGGCATACTGGGTTAATAAACCGATATTATGTTTCGGCGTCTCGGCAAGGTCGGTACCACTGGATTCAAAACCCTGGCGAATTTCGGCATCGATATAGGCATAAGAAAAACGGACATCCCACTGCGGTATTACTTGCCCAACTAACTCCAGCTCTAAACCGCGGCTGCGACTAAGCCCATCATCGCGAAATTGAATCGCGTCTGGATTAGCAAAATCTACGCTGTCTGGATCGGCGTAAACTTCGTTTTCTTCTTCAAGCTGAAACAGGGCCAAACTCAAACTCAGACGGTTGGCAAGTAGCTCGGTTTTAAAGCCAACTTCAAAATTTTCATACTCTAAGGGTGGTAGAACCTCGTCGGTAATCGGATTTGTACGCACGCTTTCGCTACTAAACCCGGTTCCATAGGAAGCGTAGAGGGATAGATTCTCTAAAGGCTGATAGACAAGGCCGAGACGGGGACTAAACTTATCGCCATCGAAGGTGGTTTCAGCGTTGGTTAACGTATTTTCGCTGCTGACATCGTACTGGTTATAGCTGAACCCGGCGAGCAACTGCCACTGGTCATTAATATCAATCTGGTTTTGCGCAAACACGCCGCCAAACCCCCCTTCCCTGTCGCTAAATGAGGGTCGATCAGCCACTGCCTGACAGTTACCGTATTGGGGATTAGAGATATCGATGTTGCAGGGCGCCAAATAATAATCGAGGCTGTTAAAACTGGTGAAACTGCGAAAATCGCGGTTTTCCTGGGTTTCGTTACGGTACTGGGCGCCAGCCGTTAACCGGTGCTCAATGGTACCGGTAAGCAATAAGCCGTTGACAGTAAGATCAGCAAAATAGCTTTGCCGATCTTGATCACGAATGGTCCGATTCCGATAAATTGTATCATTTGCGGTCACCGAAAATGGCGCTGGCGCACCTCCTAGAATCGCCAATGGTGTCCCTATATCAAATGAAAACGGCGCCAAAGCGCGATTATCTAAAGATTCTCCTTTTAGGGTTTGTCGATCAAAACTCAATCGTCCGCTGACTGACCAGTTATCGCTTAAATACTGTTTGATCGTCGTTTGAATAGACGCGGTCTGATTATCGTTATCGCCGGCATCGGGTTCAGTAAAATTACTGTCAATGGGCGCAGCAAACTCATTATTGATGATGGGTACCCCACGATCAAAGGGTTGTTCGCGGCTGACATACTCGGCTTCGAGCAATATCGAAGTATTCTCACCGGCATCAATACGTAGGCTAGGGGCAATAGCCAGGGTAGTTTGGTCGATAAAACGCCGAAACGAGTCATTATCCTCTGCCAGACCGTTAATCCGCAGTGCAATAGATCCGTTTTCCGTCAAAGGCTGGGAAATATCAAAGGTGCCCTGGTAGCGAGCGTCCTCATTGGCGGCCTCCAATGCAGCGCTGTATAGGGGCTCATAAAGTGGGCGTTTGGTCACAGCATTGACCTGCGCCCCACCGTTGCCGCTGCCGTACAAGGCACTGACTGGACCACGCACAGTTTCAACCCGTTCTAGCCGGTAGGTATCGGTAATTCCAATGACGCCACGACTAAAACCGTTGATGAGTATATCGGTTTCGAAGCCGCGCGCCCTGAGCCGGTTGCGGGTTACCCCAAATGAATTACTACGGGTGATACCCGGCGTGAAATCGGCAATTTCGTCTAACACATCGATATTAGCATCTTCAAGAGCATCCTGGGTGATGATAGAAATAGCCGCTGGTGTGTCGATAACAGGGGTATCGGAGCGAGTCGCTGTCGAGGCATTGTTCGCTCGATAACCGTCGACGGGTCTAAAAACAGTCGTGCCGAAAAACGTATCACCCGTCACTTGGATGGGATCAAGCTGAATAGCTGACTCATTTATGGTTTCCTGGTTCTCGTCTGATTGATTAGAGTCAGTCTGTTGCATCGGTTCAATCATTGTACTCGTATCGGTATCCGTGTTTGTATTTGGTGGTGCATTCTGCTGCTGTGCGTGAACACATTGAATAAAACATAAACTTACCAAGATTGACCAAGCATTTTTTATCATTTGACTCATTAATTTGACTCATTGAATAGTGTCGGAAAAGCGGGTTATGAAAAAGTAATACGTAACTGTTCACCCGTCATTCCGGCAGGGATTGCCGGCATCCAGTTGCCAGGGAGAGTGGCAGGGGTTGTCACCAGCATTTGCCGTCCATGGCACTGGATGCTCACCAGTCCATGGCGAGAATGACCCAAGGGTTGATAATTAAAATAGTAAAAACAAATGGTTATAACATTAAGCCACGATTAACATACAGTTTAAACAGATAGCTCTGGGTCATACGAGGCATTACGAATCGTAGTGGTTTAAAGCAGCTTTAGGTTATTCATAAACGGATCTTGGATAAGACTTAAATATAAACAAGAATTATTCTTATTTATATTTGAAGAGTAATTTAAAGTCAACTACCCTTACAATGTCTCAACACCATCAGAGAGGATGAATAGCGATGAATGCAGTCGCTGATAATGCTCAAAGCAACCGCGTCCTGGCCGTCGATACTGAACAATTTGGCTTTAGTAAACTCCTATAAATCCCGCTACGGTAATTTTATCGGTGGTCAATTTATCGAACCGAAATCGGGACAATATTTTGAAAATGTTACCCCTATTACTGGCCATAGCAAGCGGCGCTACTTCTATGGGTTGAGAATCCATGCGTTGGTCACGGGCACCGGTGAACCGATCGACGTGTTTCTCGCTCCCGGGGCCGAGGCCGACGTGCGGGCGCTGCATCGCTTTCAGTTCGACCTGCCCACCGGCAGTACACTCTATGCCGACAGTGCCTTTACTCACTACCCCGTGGAGGATCTGATGCAGGAGGTAGGCATCTCCTTCCAACCCCTTCGCAAGAAAAACTCCAAACGGCCTGTGCCGCCCTATGCGGCTTACCTGCAGGCGCGAGGACGTAAAATTGTCGAAACCACCGGCAGTCTCATTGTGCGTTTGTTGCCCAAGAGTATTCATGCCGTTACTTCACCGGGGTTTGAGTTCAAGGTTATGCTCTTTGTCCTCGCCTGTAGCGTATCATGTGCCGTGTAGGTAGCAACTTGAGTTAAATAATAGTCATTATTATTATTCGTATTTACAATTGGTTAAGCATTTTTATCTCTCTGACAAAGAACGTTAAAATAAACATGCAGTTACCCGCTTTTGAACGCTGATAATCGCAATGCATTAGCTGCGCTGTACAACTGCCATCACAGTTGGCTATGCGGCTGGCTGCAGCATCGCCTAGGCTGTCAGCAGACGACGGCTGATTTGGCGCACGATACGTTTTTGCGCATTTTGGTCAGGTACGATGCCATCGCTATCCGCCGTCCACGCGCGTACTTAACTAGTCGTTCCTGAAAAAAGCCATTTTTAGCCTATGTGCTTTACCGACACC
>CAZGON010000252.1:0-6097 GCA_964527085.1 uncultured Candidatus Competibacteraceae bacterium | reverse complement strand
CGGCTTCAGGAGGTACCCATTAACCCCAGGCTTATCCAGAACTCACGTTAAATAGAAAAGACAAAAACGGTAAGGTTCAGTCGTTGTGCGCAGTAGATTTGCATCAATGACACTGCGCATAACGTTAGCGAAGGTTTAGAAGCTGTTTTAAAATTGCTCATGTCCGCTGACTCGGCGTTACAGCCCCTTCTCCGCTGCTCATTTACTTCATGTAAACTACGCTGCTCGAAGTCGCTGCGCCTTGATTCAGCGAACGTCGCGGGTTTTTAAAACAGCTTCTTAGGGCATATAGCTAAATAGGAAATACGCTAATTTAAGGACTGTAATAATTATAATTCATCTTTGAGCGTTGATAATAAGAACTCTGCCATAGGCGTTGTTGTCTAGCGCTGTTTTGATTTTTTTCTGAATTGTGATAAATCTTCAGGTTATTACCATCAAGAACAATCAGCTCTTCTCGCCAATCCCCAGCAACATCCGCCACAAAGAGGCGGTCGGCATTAACTTCAATGCGTCTATTGAATTGACCAGAAACACCGTCAAAAAACCCCACGCCGCCCGCTTTATGGCGTTCCTTTGCAACCACCGATTGAACTGATCCACCTGTCCAATCGATAGTGTTAATCACATCAACACCCTTATTTTTTTGAATTAGCGTTACGGTTAATTAAAAAATTAATTAAAATTTTAGTGGTTTAAATTTTATTCAAAATACTTAAAAAAATTAATTTTAATGTTCTTAGAAAAGATTTTATACTACGGTGTTTGGCAAAGGCTTTAATGGCATGATTAAACAAAATAAATCCGTAACACATGCTTCGCATTTGTCCCCATCTGCGTTACTAAACATGTTGTGTTTTAATCAAGATGGTTTAATTCCCGTCATTGCCCAGCAATATGATACTGGGCAGATACTCATGATGGCTTGGATGAACCAACAAGCCCTTGCAGAAACCTTACAGACAGGGCGAGTATGTTACTGGTCGCGCTCCCGAGGTAAACTATGGCGCAAGGGGGAATCATCCGGGCAAATTCAGATGCTTCAAGAAATGCGTATCGATTGCGATGGCGATACCCTGCTGTTGCAGGTTGACCAAACCGGTCCAGCTTGCCATACAGGGCGTCGTAGTTGCTTCTACCGGGCAGTGCGTGACGACCAGATTGAGATTACCGATGATCCCTTGATTGACCCAAACCATCTTTATGGACGCTAAACTCTTGATTAGTCGAATTCAGAGTCTTTCCAAAAGCGCACAGCCCCAAAAGTCTCCGCGCCCGGCTTTAGCGATTTTTTGGCAAAATTTTCTGCTGCATGAATAACATTAGGGACATCAAAACGTAGAAAAGGGTTTGTGCGTCGCTCCAAATCAAGCTGGGAAGGTAAGCTGGGAATGTCCTGTTGACGCAGGGTTTGAGTGTCCTGTTCTCGTCTCAGTAAATCGCCATTTTCAGGTTCTACCCATTTAGCAAAGGCAATGTTGGCTAGGGTATATTCGTGACCACAATACATTAATGTATCCCCAGGCAATACGGCCACTTTACTCAATGATCTATGCATTTGTTCCGGTGTGCCTTCAAACAAACGTCCACAGCCTGCGCCAAACAGGGTATCCCCACAAAACAGCATACCCTCACCATAGTAGGCGATATGATCTAGGGTGTGTCCTGGTATCTCCAGTACCTGAAAGCGGGCGTTAAGTGCTGGCAACGTGATAGTCATGCCTTCATTAAGCGGCTGAGTAATCGTTGCAATGCGTGGGTTAGCGGGACCGTAGACAGGCAGATCTGGGTAATGGTCTAATAATTTATGCACCCCGCCGGTATGATCCATGTGATGATGGGTAATCAAAATAGCAATCGGGGTGATAGCGTGGTTTTGCAAGTGGTTTATCACAGGACCCGCATCGCCAGGATCGACAATAGCAACGCTTGCCCCATCGACACTATGAATCAACCAAATATAATTGTCTTTAAAAGCGCGAACAGGTGTCACATTAAGCATCATTGAGTAACCCTCTGCTGAAAAGACGGTCATTATAACAAGCTTTGTTTACGGCTGAACTTTACTCTTCACCGTTCTATTGCCTTACAAGCTGATTTAAAAACCTGCGACGTTCGCTGACAGCGTTTTTCATAAAGCTTAACGAGTTTGCGCAAATTTCCATAATGTCCATCTACGACTTGACAGCAATGGATACTAAGCATTACATTCCTACGGCTTTAACTGACCTACAGTCATCGTATTTTTTAACGTATAGGGGACGACGGTGAAGCGAACGTTTCAACCGAGTATTATTCATCGCAAAAGAACCCATGGCTTTCGCGCCCGCATGGCCACTAAGGCGGGACGTCGCGTCATCAATGCGCGCCGCGCCAAGGGGCGGGCTCGGCTCGCGCCATAAGTTATTGTGAACAGTGCGTGCTTTGAGCGGCGCACCCGGCTAACTACTCGAGCCGATTATCGTCACGTTTTCGAGCGGCCGACAAAGTCTCGCGACTCGTACTTTACGGTTCTTGCTCGGCACAGTGCTTTGGGGTTTCCTCGCCTTGGTCTAGCTATCTCTCGAAAGGCAGCGAAGTTCGCGGTGGACCGCAATCGCATTAAGCGGGTGGTGCGCGAGAGCTTCCGTCATCATCAACCTATGCTAGGTAGTATTGATATTGTTGTTCTCGGTCAGCCTAAGTTGACAGAGCATTCCAATCAAATACTTTTCGTTTCCCTGCAACGGCATTGGGCGAGGCTTATAAAAAAACAATGCGCCGCGTTTTGATGATCAGTATTCGTCTTTATCAGCTGCTGTTGAGTCCTTTGCTTGGTCATCACTGCCGTTTTTATCCTAGTTGTTCCCGCTATGCCATGGAAGCCATCGAATGTCATGGCCCCCGAAAGGGTGCTTGGCTTGCCCTAAAACGCCTGCTGCGTTGTCATCCTTGGCATCCCGGCGGTGTTGATCCTGTCCCAGAAGACTTCAAGAAACCTTGCTAATGGAAAATCAACGACTGCTTCTCGTCATCGCCCTTACCTTTGTTTTATTTCTCATCTGGCAGCAGTGGATTGAGTTTCAGGCCCGTAAGCATCCCTCTCCGCCGCCCACCGCGACAAGTGATCCGACAGTGACATCGCCGCAACCAGACGCCCAACCCCAACAAGAGACTGCGCAGCAACAAGATGTGCCGGAAACCTTGGTTCCAAGTGTGGCCCCAAGCGCGGAAACAAATCTACGCAGTGGTCAGCGCGTGCGAGTTGTCACGGATGTGTTTGAAGCTGAAATCGATACCATCGGCGGTGATCTGCGCCATGTGGGATTGCCGACCTATCCCAAATCGTTAGAGCAAAAAGATCAACCTTTTGAATTGCTCCATGACAATAGTGCAGAGCTTTTTATCCTGCAATCAGGTCTGCTGTCCAGCACTGGATCCGCGCCTAATCATTACGCCGAATTTGTGCCCGAAAAAACTGAATATCGGCTTCAGAAGGGACAAGACAGCCTTGATGTATCTTTGACATGGACCGATGCGTCGGGTCTCAAGGTTATCAAAACTTACACGTTTCATCGGGGGCGGTTCGATGTTCAACTTCGTCAACGGGTAGAAAACCCCACTCAAGCTGAATGGCGTGGTAACCAATATCGCCAGTTGCAGCAGACGCCGCCAACGACGCGCAGATCCATGTTGGGTGGGGCCTACACCTACACGGGAGGGGTAATTTCCACACCAGAAAAACGCTACGAAAAAGTAGGCTTTGACGACATGGCCAAGGAGAATTTAAAACTCACCGCAACCGGTGGTTGGGTGGCCATGATTCAGCATTATTTTGTGGCTGCTTTGGTGCCACTCCAAGATCAAATGGATACCTTTTATACTAAAACTGCCGGTAACAATCGTTATGTGTTGGGGATGCTGGGTCCGCAGCAGGTGGTGGCGCCCGGTGAGTCCAAAGACTTTGTAACACAGCTTTATTTGGGGCCGAAAGTTCAAGATAGGTTGGAAGATCTTGCTCCAAACTTACGCCTTACCGTGGATTATGGGTTTTTAACCGTGCTTGCCCAACCTTTGTTTTGGTTGTTAAAACTCATCCATAGCATCGTGCGTAACTGGGGCTGGGCGATCATTTTCCTCACCATTTTAATCAAGTTAGCCTTCTTCAAGCTGTCTGAGACCAGTTATCGTTCCATGGCGAATATGCGTCGGCTGACGCCAAAAATCGCCAGCCTCAAAGAACGTTATGGGCAAGATAAGCAGCGGATGAACCAGGCCATGATGGATCTTTATAAGCAAGAAAAGATTAACCCTTTAGGCGGTTGTCTTCCCATCTTGGTACAGATTCCGGTTTTTATTGCTCTTTACTGGGTACTTTTGGAAAGCGTTGAATTACGCCAAGCCCCTTTTATGCTGTGGATTCAGGATCTTTCCTTAAAGGATCCTTATTATGTACTGCCCCTTTTGATGGGGGTAACCATGTTTTTACAACAAAAACTCAATCCACCGCCCCCCGATCCCATGCAGGCCAAGGTGATGATGGCGCTGCCCTTTGTCTTTACCTTCTTTTTCCTATGGTTTCCTGCTGGCCTAGTGCTGTATTGGTTGGTCAACAATGTGCTCTCCATTGCCCAACAATATGCCATCACCAAACGGATTGAAGCAGGTACCGCCAAAGCGTAACTGGCCGTGATTTTTGAGTTTGGAAAATAACTCGTCCGTGACTCCACAAGACACCATTACCGCCATCGCCACGCCTCCGGGGCGTGGCAGTATTGGTATCGTGCGTGTTTCGGGTCCTTATAGCAGGGGGATCAGCGAGGCATTGGTGGGCAAAGTGCCGCCACCTCGCGCGGCCGCGTATAGCAAATTTTATGCAGCTAACGGCGACGTGATCGACCAAGGTATCGTGCTTTATTTTCCTGCGCCCCATTCTTTCACGGGGGAGGATACCGTTGAGTTTCAAGGCCATGGGGGTCCAGTGGTTATAGATCTATTACTGGCGCGGGTTTTAGAAGCAGGTGCTCGTTTAGCAAGACCAGGGGAGTTCTCGGAACGGGCTTTCCTCAATGACAAATTGGATCTCGCCCAGGCCGAGGCGGTCGCCGATCTGATCGAAAGCAATACTGTCGAAGCCGCTCGCGCTGCCATACGCTCATTACAAGGCGACTTTTCTACCCGGGTGCAGGCGCTGGTAGAGGCCCTTATCCAACTGCGTCTGTATGTGGAAGCGGCCATGGATTTTCCCGAAGAAGAGATCGATTTCCTGGCCGATGGCCATATCGCCACCCATCTTGAGCAAATTATTCAACAAGTTGCTGAACTGCTAGCCAGCGCTGCTCAGGGGCAATTATTGCGGGATGGTATGACTGTGGTCATTGCCGGTCGCCCCAATGCGGGAAAATCCAGTTTGCTCAATCAACTGGCTGGGCGCGAGGCGGCTATCGTTACGGAAGTTCCCGGCACCACCCGAGATGTGTTGCGGGAACATATCGCCATCGACGGTATGCCGCTGCATGTCATCGATACGGCAGGGCTACGGGAAAGCGCCGATCTTGTGGAGCAGGAAGGTGTGCGTCGCGCCTGGCATGAGATCCAAAAGGCTGACCGTATTATGCTGTTAGTGGATGATTGTGACGGCATCACCGCAATCGAACGGGATCTGCGGGATAAACTGAATGTCGGTACTGACTTGACTATGGTATTTAACAAAATTGATTTAACCGGCGCAGCACCCAGTTTACAAGAGGGTGAGTGGGGCGCCGAAATCCGCTTATCCGCAAAGACCGGTATAGGACTGGAGATACTGCGAGAACACTTAAAGGCGTGTATGGGTTACCAGGGGCAGCGTGAAGGACACTTTATGGCGCGACGGCGTCATTTAGACGCCATTCGACGCGCCGATGAGGCCCTACAAAACGCTCATTACCAACTTATGACTACCCAAGCAGGCGAGTTAGTCGCTGAAGAACTTCGGGGAGCACAAAATGCTTTAGCGGAGATTACCGGCGAATTCACCAGCGATGATCTGCTGGGGCGTATTTTTTCGTCTTTTTGTATCGGTAAGTAACGTGAGTTCTGGATAAGCCTGGGGTTAATGGGTACCTCCTGAAGCCGA
>CAZGON010000251.1:0-6172 GCA_964527085.1 uncultured Candidatus Competibacteraceae bacterium | reverse complement strand
CCTCACGCCATGTCTTTAACGTCCAAGGCGATCTCTACCAAGGCAGTCTGGATCAGAATGTTACTGTACCCACCTTCTCGCCGCCTTTTGAACAATTGGAATCAGACAATGTCCAGGTATCTGGAGGATTCTTGCAGGGGCGCTGGGAATTCACCCAATCACCTACATCCCGATTTCAACTGCAAACCTATTATCAGCGTGAAAAGCGTAAGGAACTGTTGGGCAGAGAAGAACGTGATACCGTCGATATCGATTTTCAGCATAATTTTAGCTGGGGAGAACAGCAGGATATCGTATGGGGGTTGGGTTACCGTTATACCCAAGATGATTTTAACGATACAGCACTAAGTTTATTTTCCCCGAAAAATCGCGACACGAATTTATTTAGTGGTTTTTTTCAGCACACCCTGCGACTATTTGATGACCGTGTGGCAGTTACCGTTGGTTCCAAACTAGAGCACAATGACTACACCGGCTGGGAAATTCAACCCAGTCTGCGCGGATTATGGACCCCTCACCTCAAACACCGGGTATGGGCCGCTGTTTCTCGTGCTGTGCGCACACCGTCGCGCATTGAACATGACGGTCGATTAAATCTTTTCGTAGCTCCACCCACACCCCCCACTAATCTTCCTGTTCTTGTTACCCTCAGTGGTGACCATAATTTTAATGCAGAAAAACTTATTGCCTATGAGCTGGGTTACCGATTTTTTCCTACCAATACAGCTTCTCTCGACATTGCAGGTTTTTACCATGATTACGAGAATCTGTTGGGTATCGAGGCGGCGACCATACCCGTTTTTGAAGCGGCGTTAAGCGGCCCTCGCTTGGCGCTCCCAAGCTTTTTCAACAACGCATCAGGGGGCCATATTATAGGACTTGAGGTGGCTACGAACTGGCGACCTGTCGATATTTGGCAATTACAGCTAGCTTATAGTTATACAAAACCAGAGCTAACGTTAAAGCGAGGTATTGAAGAGTTAGACTCCGATTCAACTGCGCCAAGACACCAAGTATCGCTACGTTCATCCCATGATCTTCGGGATAACCTGACGCTGGATCTGTGGTTGCGCTATGTAGATAAGTTACCTAATGTATTCACATCTACCCAGCAGCTGGAACAAATCGACATTGACGATTATATTACTTTGGATCTACGCCTCGGCTGGCAACCCGTTCGCAATGTGGAGTTATCCTTGGTAGGCGCTAACCTTATAGATTCCACTCGCCTCGAATTTGCCCAAGAACTTTATTC
Source organism: uncultured Candidatus Competibacteraceae bacterium (assembly GCA_964527085.1). Lineage (GTDB taxonomy): Bacteria > Pseudomonadota > Gammaproteobacteria > Competibacterales > Competibacteraceae > CAYRGG01. Next base: position 4,917 of record CAZGON010000251.1, on the reverse strand, counting down.
ATTTCCTACCCAAGTGGAACGCAGCATTTATGGGCAACTCAAGTGGTTTTTCTAAAGCATTTCCCATTTGACTGTATACGGCGTTAGCCTTCGGTCTCGGCGTGCTCATGTACTGCATGTACACTCTGCGCGCCTTGCCTCGTCTGCCTTGTCTAAAGTCAAAGCGAAAAGCCCCTCGTATTGAGAGGATTAAATCCGCTGTAAAACCAACCGCTGCTTCTTTTCTATATCCGTATCCATCTTTGCAAGAAGTTGACTAAATTGCTCTGGGCTTACCGGCGGACCAGTCAAGTACCCCTGCACCAGATCGCAACCTTCTTGGCCAAGGAAGTGCATTTGCTGTTGCCGTTCGACGCCTTCGGCAACCACTTGTAACTTGAGATGACGCGCCAAGGCTATGATGGTGCGCACGATAGCCGCCTTAGGGCCATTTTCTACAAGGTTTTCTAAAAAGGATTTATCGATTTTTAAGGTATCCAGGGGCAACTGCATAAGATAGCTAAGACACGAATAGCCTGTGCCAAAATCATCCATGGCAATACGTACCCCTAAATCCCGAATACTACCTAATACACTGGCGGCAATATCCGGGTCTCGCATCACCATACTTTCAGTTAGCTCTAACTCCAAACCACCTGATTCCAGCCCTGTCATTTTAAGGGCGTCCTTAATTATTTGTGCAATCATCCGATTACGTAACTGATGCTTAGAGAGGTTAACCGACACAACAATATCCGGGAGACCCATCTTACGCCAACCACGGTTTTGAGCACAGGCCGAATATAAAACCCATTCGCCTATGGTGCTGATCAGACCAAAATCCTCCGCCAAGGGGATAAAATCTGCTGGCGCAACGCAGCCCAAGTGCGGATTATGCCAGCGCAGCAATGCTTCAGCCCCCACGATCCGACCTTTAGTAAGCTCTACCAAGGGTTGATAATCCAGACTAAACTCTTCCCGCTGCAGCGCCCGCCGTAACTGATTCTCCAACGACAAGCGCTGGGCGAAGGCGGCATCCATCCACGGGTAGTAAAAGCGATAAGTGTTGCGGCCCTGTTGCTTGGCGTGGTCTAACGCCGTGTTGCCCCGTTTGAGGAGAATCTCTGCATTCCCGCCATCATTGGGATAGACGGCAATACCCATGCTCACCGTGACAAATACCTCCACATCCTCGACTTGGAAAGGGGCGCTTAATACATCTAAAATTCGTTTGCCCACTTGATTGGCATTGTCAGGTCCGTTGATCCTAGCCAACAAAAGCGCGAACTCATCTCCTTCTAGACGGGCTAACATATCCTGACCAGCCGCATTAGCGTCAGCGCTATTTTCTCGAACCCCTTTTCGCAAACAGGTTTTAAGCCGTTCCGAGATACGCTGCAACACCTGGTCCCCGACACGATGCCCGAAGAAATCGTTGATACGTTTAAAACGGTCTAAATCCAGTAAAAAAACCGCAACAAAATGAGCGTCCTGGTGCGTCAGTTCAAGGGTCTGCTGCAGATGCTCTTGGAAAAAAAGCCGGTTAGGCAAGTGGGTAAGACGGTCATGATAAGCAAGAAAGCGAATTCGATCCTGAGCAACCTTATGGGCGGTAATATCTTCTTTAAGTCCAATAAAGTGGGTCACCGAACCCTGAGTGTCTCGAATCGCCGAAATCTGGGTTGAATCCCAAAATGATTCGCCGTTTTTGCGAAAATTTGAGTACTCGCCACGCCATACCTTGCCCTGCTCAACCGTTTGCCAAACACAGCAGGTATTGTCCTTCGGTAAACTGGTCGGGCTAAGCATTGATGAACGTTTGCCAAGTACATCTTCCGGACCATAACCGGTCACTTCAGTGAAGCGTGGATTGACGTATTCCACATGACCCAGCACGTCGGTAATCATCACCGATACGGGACTTTGCTCCAAGGCATGGGACATCATATGCAGTTTTTCTTCCGTTTGCTTACGCTCTGTAATATCACGGATGATGGCCACTGCTTGTTCTTCGGCAATAGCCACAATGCGGACTTCATATTGGGTGAGTTTACCTGTTGCCGCTACTTCACAATCGAACAACTGAACCGTTTTATTTTCCAGAGCCTGTTCCACGGCTGACAAGAATTTTTCCCGGATCGACTTGGGTAATCGATGAAAACCATTTTCGCCTATAGGCGGCGGCTGACAGGTGTTACCCGCTTTAAAATCGATGACTGTGCCGTCCCGGTGGAACCGTATTATGGTGTCGGGCACAGCATTTACCAACGCCCGTTCATTAGCTTCGCTGCAACGCAGGCGTTGCAACAACTGGCTATTACGGAGCACGTAGCGAACCCGATATTGTAACATCCGCCAATTGAGGGGTTTGGTGATAAAATCCGTCGCGCCATAACCATAAGCCCATTCCACTGAAGCGGTATCATTTAGCCCGGTTACTATCATGATGGGCACATCTTCAACACCTGGCATGGCTCGCAACGTGGCACAGGCGGCGAAACCGTCCATTTTTGGCATGATGATATCCATTAATACGATATCTGGACGCTGGACCACCACTTTTTCTAAAGCCTCCTGCCCATTCTCCGCCTCGCTGACGGCGAAACCATCAGCCAGCAGCGCTTCTCGGATCAACAGCCGCTCCCCGGCGTCGTCATCTACTACTAATACAAGGGGCTTTTTTTGCATAGGGTTAAACGACTCAAATTTTGCGCGTCTGTTGCGCAGCATTACCCGTGTAGTCTGCGGGCGTCAGGGACAACAGCCGCTGTTTCGCTGCTTCCGGCAAATTCAATTGCTTAGCAAAGGCCATTAAAACGCTTTGGTTGACCGGTTGTCCCCGCGTCATGGCTTTTAATTTTTCATAGGGTTGCTCAATACCATAGCGACGCATAAGGGTTTGTATGGGCTCCGCCAGCACTTCCCAATTGGCATCGAGATCGGCTAATAGACGTTGCCCATTCACCTCCAGTTTACCGATGCCCTTGAGGCACGCTTGATAAGCGATCAGGGTATGGGCAAACCCAACACCCAAGGTCCGCAACACGGTTGAATCGGTCAGGTCCCGCTGCCAGCGAGATAGGGGTAGTTTGCTCGCTAAATGGTTAAACAGTGCATTGGCTAAGCCGAGATTACCTTCCGCGTTTTCAAAATCGATGGGATTGACTTTATGGGGCATGGTGGAAGAACCCACCTCCTCGGCCTGCACCCTTTGGGTAAAGTAGCCTAAAGCAATATAGCCCCACATATCTCGGCATAGGTCTATAAGCACTGTATTGCAGCGGGCCACTACATCCAGCAATTCCGCGATAGCATCGTGGGGTTCGATCTGAGTGGTAAAAGGGTTCCAGCTAAGCCCTAAATCTTGCTTGACAAACGTCTCGGCCAACGCCTCCCAGTCCAGTTCTGGATAGGCCATCAGATGGGCATTGTAATTGCCCACAGCGCCGTTGATTTTACCCAGTATCGGCAGGTCAGCAAGCTGCTGCCGTTGCCGTTTCAAACGACAGGCGACGTTGGCCATTTCTTTGCCTAATGTGGTGGGCGATGCCGGTTGGCCATGGGTACGGGATAACATGGGTTGGTCGGCATAGCGGTGGGCCAACTGGCGCAGGACATTGATCAGCTTATCTAGGCTTGGCAGCAATACATCGCTGCGGGCTTCGCGCAACATTAAACCATAAGCAAGGTTATTGATGTCTTCCGAGGTGCAGGCAAAATGAATAAATTCAGCAATGGCGGCTAGTTCATGGTTATCCGCAATCCGCTCTTTAAGAAAATACTCAATGGCTTTGACGTCGTGGTTAGTGGTGCTTTCAATCTGTTTTATGCGCTGGGCATCTGCCAAGCTAAAATTATCGACGATGTCGGCCAGTATAGTTTTAGCGTGGGGACTCAAAGGGGGTACTTCGTCGATGGCTGGATGCTGAGCTAACGCTTCCAACCAACGGATTTCCACCTGTACCCGATAGCGAATCAGCCCGTATTCGCTAAAAATAGACCGCAATGGTTGGGTTTTATCGGCATAGCGACCGTCGATGGGAGAAATAGCAGTGAGCGGCGTTAGCTCCATAGACATAGATATACTTTTGATAACGTAGTTTAAAGGATAGATGTTTTTGATCAGGTTAGCGCGTTATCTGATTTGTCGCGTGGGTTAAATGTTAACTGTAACTAACTTTAGCCGCCTAAATAGGCTTTACGCACCTCCTGGTTGACCAGCAGATTGTCTCCCTGATCAGCCAGCACGATGCAGCCATTTTCCAACACATAACCGCGATCCGCTAACTGTAACGCACGATGGGCATTTTGTTCCACTAAAAAAATAGTGACTCCCTCTTCGCGGATTTCTTGCAATGTTTCAAAAATTTGCGCAATCACCAGGGGGGCCAGTCCCAATGAAGGCTCGTCCAGCAACAACAAAGTCGGATGACTCATTAAAGCACGGCCGATGGAGAGCATCTGCTGCTCACCACCGGATAGGGTACCGCCCCGCTGGTTACGACGTTCTTGCAAACGGGGGAAAAGGGTATAAACCCGTTCCAGGTCCTCTTCTAGGCGTTCTTTGGCAGCGAAGAAACCTCCCATGTGCAAGTTTTCCAGTACCGTTAATCCTGGAAAAATACGCCGTCCTTCCGGCACCACAGCTAAACCACGGCGCATAATATCATGGGTGGGTTGGCGGGTAATATCACGCCCCTCAAAAGCCACTGTACCGTGGGTAGCATGGGGTGAACCACAGACGGTCATCAATAGCGTGCTTTTACCAGCGCCGTTGGCGCCAATCAAGGTAACGATTTCACCGGCGTTGACGTCTAGGGAAACCCCCTTAAGGGCTTCTACGGGGCCATAAAAAGTATGTACATTTTCCAGTTTAAGCATACCTACCCTAACGTGAGTTCTGGATAAGCCTGGGGTTAATGGGTACCTCCTGAAGCC
>CAZGON010000250.1:0-6187 GCA_964527085.1 uncultured Candidatus Competibacteraceae bacterium | reverse complement strand
CCTTTCCTTCGCCTGAAGGCGAGGGATTTTATATCCCCGAAGGGGACATTAAAAAGTTGATCAAAGTCTTCTTTTATCAATTATTTACTTGATAATGAACGGTGCGAGTCAGAGAGTCAACGTTGCTCGGTAGTATCATAGGAACGGGTTTGCTCTGCTGGTTCAATAATTTCTGTCACCGTCCAATCGGTTCTGGTTTGCTCTTCAAGTTGGCGTATAAGAGAGTCGGGGTGTGCTTCTTTAATCAACGAAGAAGACTCTACAGACCCCTTACGGTTACGAACTCGTCCGTTTCGACCCGGTTTCGGCTGTTTTCTGAGATTGCCCAATAAGCGCTGAATCAATTCATTCAGTTTTCTTTCCCACATGTCCTGCTTTTCCGGTGGCAAATCTGAGAAAATAAAGGCAGTAACGCTGCCGATAAGGGTGAGACCTCCTAAAAACAGAACCAGTGGCTGCGCGTATGCAATAGTGAGCAAGGTGAGAAGAACTAACATGTAATGCCTAATTTTCAAAACCACCTCCGCTTTAACGATCGATCCCTTACGATCCTTTGTCCTCCCCATGCTTTACTTAAGTGGGATCGGATACGTTATTTAATAATAAATGACTGTTTAACAACCTTTGACGCATAATTACTTTCATAAATGCAGATTTTTTGTACACTTTCAAAATTAAGCAAAAAATGAGCCTCTTTTTTAATCACAATGGATTCATCTTCTGAGAATATCGTTTGGCCGCCTGAGCTGCAACGATTCATCACTTACCGCCCTCAACAGCTAGGTCCAACACCCGCTAATCTACGCCAATTAGAACAACTTCTGTATAAAATTTGGAGTAAGAAGAGCGGCAAAACAAAAGTAGATCAGCAAGTTTTGACGCAATTTCAACGGCACTGCGGATTGGATCAGACGATCATTGCTGAACAGGAGCAGCATATACGGCAACTGCTTAATAAAAATCAATCCGTACTGATAGGGTTTGGCGCTACTACTCACTATCAAATAGGGGCTACCAGCACCCTGTGCCTATGGGTTGCCAACTGCACGACCCAGTTGTTTCGTGAGGTTCAAATTCGAGTTTCCTCATCTGAGCTGTCCCTTTCTGACCGTGTTCAACCGCCGCCCATTAAATTGCTCGATGCCCAGAGCCTATGTTCCGTCTATATACCCTATCAAGCTCCCCAAGAACCTATGAGCACAACCTTGTCGCTGCAAGTGGATATCTGTGACCACCAAGGTATATGGCAAGCTTACAAAAGTCGCGGCAAGATATTTTTAACGTTTCCAGGCGTTAGTGTTGACCAGCACGTCAAGCTTCATACTACGGCGGTGGGGTTTGATGAACTGAATTTTCGCCAATTATCCCAAACTTTTCAGTTATCTCAATCAAAACCCCCTAGCGACTCAGGCTCGCAACCATCTCCAAAGCCATCTCTACCTCCGTTAGACCAAGCAATGACGATTCCCTTAGAGCGGGATGACGTACATACCCGTCAGCTGCGTGCTATCACCGTAGCTAATAAAAGTCATGCAAACCGAGGCACGCCGCTGACTCGGGCACTTCTGCGTAGCCAAGATAGCCCATACGCGGCAGAGCGTATTGAATTGGTATCTAGACCGTTTATGGTATTTGGACGTTATAACGAGCATACTCAAACTCACTTTGGTGATTTTGCACTGGGTTTCGTACCAAAATACGAACGGATTTCTCGGATGCACTTTGCCATTGGCGTTCAACCTGAAGGATTAGCCATCATTCATGCAGGATTCCACGAACGCAGCTACACAGCTCTCAACGGCAGGGAACTAACCAGAGGTCGTTGGTATGATGTGTCATCAGGCGATCAGCTTGATGTCGCTGGACTGTATACCTTAAATATAGCTTTAGAATGGGATATGACACAAACGTCAAGCACCCTTCAAGATTCTGTAAACCATAGCGAGCGCTATGGAGACTCTCTGTTAGAGATCGTTGATCTTATGAAAAAGCTTGGCAAAACGGATAACTATGATTTAAAGCGGCAACTTAAAAAAGCATTCAACGCACTCAACTGTCTTCAAGAAACAGACGGCAAACGCAATGGCATCGACACAACAGGTGCATTGCTGTACGCCCGTTTCCAACGAGAAGGCACCGGACACAAGCGTGCAATGCACATCTATCTTGCCAAGCGCATATCGGTGGGTAGCACGCCTCAAAGGGGGCTACAGATCGAAGCTGAAGGCGTCTCTCCTCATCATGCCGATCTGCTTTACAAAGACGGTATGTACTGGATTCAAAACTGCGCCGATGCAGGGCAAGTCCAAGTTTGCCACCATAAACTGGCCAATAATGAAATAGTGGCGTTAGAAAGCGGCGATACCATTGCCATGGGCGCAGCCCAATTCGTTTTTGAAGGTTATTAAAAAGCGCTATCACTACCACAACTCTACCAGCAAAATAGCTCAACTATTTGCAAGCCATAGCGTAATTGCTCACCCGTCCCTGCCGGCAGGGATTGCCGGAATCCAGTTGCCAGGGAGGGTGGTAGGCGGTTGTCTACCGGTGCTTGCCGTCCACGGCACTGGATTCTCGCCAGTCCATGGCGAGAATGACGCAAGGATGAGTAGTCACTGTTTTGCAAGCGTTAGCATTACCAAAAAAATTAACAGGCTTCAGCAACGAATACTTTCTCATTGCCCGTCTTGAATGGTGCTAGCACGTCCCGCATACTGGCCTCGATTTTAAAAGCCGTTACGGAGAAAATTGGTGCGTAGCCCCTTTGAACTTGCCGCTTATCGCCACTGTGTTTCTGAAGGTCTCAGGGTATTGGGGGTAGATAATCTTTTTCTACAAATTCACGATCCTAGCTTTCCGAGCTTTGAAACAGAAGAGACCACCCGTGGTTCACCCTATACTCGTGGCGCTGCTCACTTCCTTAGCCGTATGCGCAATATGGGCTTTAATGGTTTGCAACTAGGCCCTCAAGGCGCTACCTCGGCTGGTAATCCATCACCTTACGACGGTACTCTGTTCTCGCGAAATCCCCTGTCTATTTCTTTACATTCCCTTTGTGCAAACGGTTTATTGACGCCTCAACAGCTAAGCCGTTGGCTGAAACATCGACCACCGGGACGGGGCCGTGTCCATTATGGTTTTGCTTTTGATCTCACCGAAAAGGCTTTGCATAGGGCTTATGACCGTTTTTGCCAGCTGCGTGAACAGGGTGATGAGGACGCCATTGCACTTGCAGCACGCTTTACAAGGTTCTGTAACAACCATCGGGATTGGCTGGAGGGGGATGCGTTTTATACGGTGCTCCGGCAAGAACACGGCGGTCAAAGGTGGCAACAATGGTTCGATGAATCCCAACAACCCCACCCAGATCAGCGGCTTCCAAATCCACCACCAAACCAGCAACAGAGAAGTTTCGAGCGACGCCAAGAACTCACTAAACGTCGGGCTATTGCTCTAGAACATTACGCTTTTGTTCAATTTCTTGCCCATAAGCAACATGATCGATTGCGTGCCTTATGTGCTGAACTGGGGCTAAAGCTTTATGCGGATCTGCAGGTGGGCATGTCCGATCAAGACGCTTGGAATTACCAAGCGTTATTTCTCGATGGATATCGCCTAGGCGCGCCCCCTAGCCGCACCAACCCAGAAGGTCAACCGTGGGGTTTTAGGGTATTAGACCCGCGTCAATATACTGATGATGACGGCAATCCTGGACCCGTATTGCGTTTTGTGGAGAGGCGGCTAAGAAAAGTCTATGCTGAGTACGATGGTGTCCGGGTAGACCATCCCCAAGGGTGGGTTACGCCTTGGGTGTATCGAACCGATCTGCCAAATCCTTTTCAAGCGGTACAAGAAGGAGCGCGGCTTTTTTCGTCACCCGATCTACTCGATCATCCCCGTTTGCAGGAATTCTCATTGGTGCGGCCAGAGCAACTCAATCGCCATTTGCCCCGCCATGCGGACGAGTGGGTGTGCGAATTAACGGAAGATCAGATTACCCACTATGCTACGCTATTTACTCATTTAGCGCCCCCCAACAATGCCCAAGGTTTAAAACATGTCATGTGTGAGGTACTCAGTACCATGCCATATCCGTTACGGCGTGTCATGGAACGTCATGGGCTAGGTCGTTTCCGGGTTCTGCAAAATGCTAATCCCAACAACCCAACGGATGTCTATCGTAGCGATAACGCCCAACCGGCGGATTGGATTATGCTCGGCAATCACGATACCCGACCCATCTGGCAATTGGCGCGGCACTGGTGCAGAAGCGGTCAGGCCCAGGACCGAGCCAGCGATCTTAGTCGGCGTTTAGTGCCTAATGAAGCCGAGCGGCCAGCATGGGTGGCTCATGTCGCTAACCATCCTGGGGTGTTAGTACACGCGCTGTTTGCAGACATGCTCACTAGTAAAGCACGCAATATCATGGTCTTTGTGTCGGATATGTTGGGCGTACAGGAGCGCTACAATAGCCCCGGTACCGTGAGTGAAGAAAACTGGTCCTTGCGGGTGCCGCCGGACTTTGAGGAAATTTACCTAGGCAGGCTGGCGGAGGATAACGCCCTGAGCTTGCCCTATGCCATGATGATGGCTTTAAAGGCGCGACCCGCCGACCAGGTGGACAAAGCATTGCTAGAGGCGATGGCGCGCGAAACAGAACGTCTGCGCGTTGAGGGGCGCAATCTGGCAAAGCATGTTGGTCCGGAAGCTTTGTACTAATCCTTTAAGTGATTTTATGTCAGCCTGATACGCCCGCTGATCCGCACGCAGATAGGAGAATTGCCAGTTCGATCTGATACTCACCAATCTGGATACGGTAAAAACTACTCACCCCACTAAGCTTTTTATCCCGTCAATGTAGGTTCCCATCAACTTCTTCCTGGAGTTTCTCAGCTTCATCGATGATTTTCAGGAAGCGATAACCAAAGTCAGTAAAATGATACTCAACGTGGGGTGGAATCTCTGCAAACTCCACTCTTTGCAATATGCCAAAAGACGTCAGCTTTCTGAGACGCTCATTGAGAACTTTCGCGGATAACCCTTCGCAGGTCCGACTGATAGCGCCAGGTCTGACTATACCTTGCTTAATGGCAGTCAACACAGCAAGAGACCACTTGCAGCCAATGACACTTTCTACCATTCCACCGACTGATGTGATTTTCAAATAATTGCTATTTTTTTTCATAGAACAATCAATAAAGCGAACCGTTTGGTAAGTAGCAAACCATTTTGTAACCGGTTGTATTGATTAATCAATATGTTCATCCTTGCAGTTGGCCTTAGCGGCTATTTCGATAGGGTCCTCACTTATTCAACTAACGGAGATAACTCATGAACAAAGCAGTTTTCTATCATGCCGGGTGTCCTATTTGTATCTCTGCTGAGCAAACGCTAGCAGAAGGGCTTGATCCATCAAAATATAGCATTGAATCGGTTCACCTGGGCGAGAACAAGTCCCGGCTTGCAGAAGCCGAGGCGGCGGGTGTTAAGTCCGTACCTGCCTTAGTAATGGCCGGTAATGTGTTTCACATTAATCATGGCGCTGACCTCGACGCGCTCCGTTGAACCTTAAGCAATTAATTGCAGAGGGGGGTGAGATATAAATTAGCTCGCTCCCTCTGCTAATTGGCAGACGCGATTTTTTCGAATTAGCTTGGTGTTTATACGTAATATTTATTTGATTGGCAGCTCTTCATGCTTAACCAGTTCATTTGCCGCTTTGTACCACACGGCTTTTGAACTCCAAAATATATTTTGCGAGGGTTTGATACCGGGGTCCGTGTCCAACGTGCCTGCGGGGACGACAACCGCTTTTTTAGTTTTTCCTAACCAGGGTAGGGAAGAGCCGCAGTGCTTACAAAAGGATGTCGCGAAATATTTGGTATTCTCGGGTTCATATCGACCGATATACTCTTCACCGCTAAGCCATTTAAATTGGTCAGGAGACACTAACAAGTTTGCCCCATGAGCGCTGCCGGTAAACTTTCTGCATCTAGAACAATGGCAATATTGAAATATGCCAAGATTGCCTGATAATTCGTAACTCACCGTTCCACAAAGACAGCTGCCTATTACTTTAGATGACGCCATCGATATTCTCCTGATTGCCCACTATTTTTATTTAACTTAGGACGTAACTACTCACCCTTGCGTCATTCTCGCCATGGACTGGCGAGAATCCAGTGCC
>CAZGON010000249.1:0-6300 GCA_964527085.1 uncultured Candidatus Competibacteraceae bacterium | reverse complement strand
TCCATGGCGAGAATGACGCAAGGGGGAGTAGTTACTTTTCTTTTAATTACCCAGGCGTCAGCCATACCAAGCGCTAATCTCTAGATCATATTCAGCGGTCTAGCGAACTTTTAATCCTCGCGTTGCTGTCTTAGTTGCAGCATAATGTGGCCTTTTGGCAGAGGTGCAGGGCTAACGCTATGGTTCAATCCAATTCCACCATCACCCATGTTATTTACGACTTGGACGGTCTATTGCTGGACACTGAAACCCTTTATACCGAAGCGACCCGGCAAATCGTTGGCCGCTACGGCAAAACCTTTGACTGGTCGATTAAAGCGAATATGATCGGCCGACCAGCTTTGGACTCGGCGCGACATTTGATAAACAGTCTTGATTTATCCATTACGCCCGAGCAATATCTGGAGGAACGTGAACAACTGCTAGCGGACAAGTTTCCAACCGCTCAACCCCTACCCGGCGCCGAGCGGCTGACCCAGCATTTAGCAGCGAATGGCATACCTCAGGCATTGGCGACCAGTTCATCACAGCATCTCTTGCAGCTAAAAATTCAGCATCACCGCACTTGGTTTAACTTGTTTGACACCGTAGTCACAGGTGACGATCCCGAGGTTAAACACGGTAAACCGGCGCCCGATATTTTTCTTACTGCAGCGAAGCGACTCGGCGGCGCTGAGCCAAAACACTGTCTAGTATTCGAAGACGCCCCCTCCGGTATGGAAGCGGCGCTGGCTGCCAAAATGTCGGTGGTGGTGGTGCCGGACCCGCATATGGATAAAGCAGTTTACGCTAAAGCTAGTCAGATCCTCACCAGTCTGACGGAATTTGATCCTTCCGTTTGGGAATTGCCGCCCTTTGCCAGTTGAGCAAACCTTCCATGGCTAACAGTAGTATTCGAGCAGTTGGCTGCGCACCCAGGTTGAGCAGACAATACCTTCATCTGTAGCAGAGAGTCAGTTACCCGTTGCTCGACCAGCCGATGGTTGTCTCTGAATAACTGGAAAGAGGGCAAACAGAAGTTGACCGATCAACCCAAGCATTCCTTCCAGCCTCCAATAGTTCTGGAAATGCTCCGCTATCGTGCGGTCAAAACCAAAAACAGATAAGGCGATTTCAGCAGCCATAAGCAAGCCAAACGCGAGACTACCCATTAGGATTCGCGGCGTCCATGTACTGCTGACCTGGAGCTTTAATATTAACCGACTGCACACGCTCCACGACATAGCGAGTATGAACGGCAATTCGATAACAACAGCTAACGTCTCGCTTAGATAAGGCGACAGCGCAATAACACGGATCACACCAAAAATAAAACCGATAGCAAAAATAATCGTGAAATAAGATATACCCGCTTTGAGGGCATTTGAGCGTGGGCTGAGAATCAAATTAGCGCCACCATAAAGCTCATTCCTCTGGACCAACCCGCACCAACCCGCTGGACAGCCAATTTTGTACCAGGTTATTCCGGACATTACCGATATTGCTCAGCACGGTCTTGCCCTGAATGATGACGAGATCGATTGTAGCGCATCGGGATTATTCCTGGCTAGCGCCGTTCATGACGCAATACTCACGGCTGTTTCAGCCTTGATCTCACAGAGCGCTATACCATTAGAAAGCCGATGAGTCCAGCATTGTTTCGAAACCTGCCTGACGAAAGTGCTTATCTGTGGTCAGTGCTAGCTCAAGCCTCAACTCCCGCATAATCACAAAGCTGGTGCAATCGGTGAACGAAAAACGTTTGTCTTGCCACTGAAAAAACCAGCGCCGGGCTTTTTCAGCACGATGGCTATCCATCCACTCCCAACGCAGTCGTCGACTAGCTTCAACCTGGTCCCACCAGGTAGATGACGCTTTAAGCCCTAAACGCATACGAATCAACGTTAAGGTTTCATCTAAAACGTAATCTGAGGATATCAACACACCACCAGATAGCAACCAGTCATCGCGCACTTGGCAAGCTTTCTGGTGCTGTGGGTCATTACCGTCGGCCATAGCCATCCAACCCGCAGTATCGACAAATAGCCCTTTCATCGATGAGAATTATCGTACAATAGATCATCGTGTTCTGCGGCAATCCGATCATCACTCGAGTAACCAATCGGCTCTGCCCTAAAAAGACTGTCACCTTTAAAATCGTCGGTTTCGACAGCTATATCGGCAAGCGGCACCAACTGGCATACGGGCTGACTGCGATAAAGTACCGTGAAGCGCTCACCTTTACGAACACGGTTGAGAACATCACCTAGCCCATCACGGAGATCTTTAGCGTTGATAGTGTTTTGCATGTCAAAATTATCCGTATTTAAGTTAAACTTAACTTTAACTTAATGCCTTTTCAAACCAAGATCAAGCTTATAACTCACGCTGATTTCAACGTTTGGATTCCTCAGACGCACCCATTCAACGCCCGACCGCTTTGTGTCTTCGGTAGTAGATGCCGCCTAGAGCGTTTTCGCTTTGGCTGTACACAAGGCAGCCGAGGAGAGGCGCGCAGAGTGTAGACTCGGGTACATGAGCACGCCGATACCGAAGGCTAACGAAGTGTACGGTCAAATGGAAAACGCTCTAGGTCAAGCCATTGACTTGAAAAACATGGTACTCCCAGGCAGGCATATCCAAATAAAGACCCGACATAGCCAGTTGATCTCCATCCCGTTCATAAACAGCAGGGCTAAATCGGTCTTCTAGATGCACTACCCGTTCCGCAGGTTCATGAAACGGCAGCAAAACGCGACACTGCCCTTGGTATGGGGCAAAATTTATTGTTATCAGCAGACAGTTCTGATCTCCTTGCCAGATAAAAGCAATAAAGTTTTCCCAGGCGCCGTTGCCGTCCCAGGCGGGCGTGCATTGCAGCAGTTGCCAGCTCCCTTGGCGTAGCACAGGTTCGCGCAATAGGTTAAGCAACTGTGCGTAAAACTGTTGTACTGATTCATCGATAAATTCTTCAGGACCACGGTATAGGTGGGGCGAAATAGGTTTGCTAAAACCCTCTAATTGACCCTGATGAAAGAATCGCAAACCTGGTGTTAAAAAGGTCACAATGGCTGCTGCTTGATGAACATCCCAGGAGAATGTGGCCGTCGCCCGTGGCTCATCGTGATTCTCAAGGAAGCGAGCAAGTCGGTTCTGATAGTCTAATTTCCCCTGGAGATGGGTTCTGACCGGACCAGCATGGCGATCCCGGAGACGGTCATAGAGCCGTTTATCGTAGGTATAATCAAAACCCTGTTGCTGCAACGTCCACTCGAGATCCCAATAAACTTCGGCCAGCAACAAAAACTTCGGAAACCGTTGACGGACCTTTTCAATCGCTTGAGGCCAAAAGGGCGCTGCCTGGATTCCCCAGGTTTGTTGAAACACGTCGGGCAATATAAGCATCGCCATATCGCAACGGAGGCCATCACACAACTCCGCAATGGTCAAAAGCTCCCCAAGCATGGCTGCTTGCAAGGCGGGATTGCCGTAATTTAGCTGCAATGTATCGGGCCAGCCGGGGAAATAGGGATCTCTACCGTGGGCTAGCACTCGCGAGCCTTGAGGTAATTCAAAACGCTGGTAATTCTGTGGCGCATCGACCAGGTCGCTTTCACTTCCCTGCACATAAAAATCTGGGTGCTGGAAAACCCAGTCATGATCAGGCGCTGTGTGATTGGGTACAAAATCTAGCATCAGCCGTAAACCACGCTGCTGCAGACGCTCACGCAAACGGGCCAGCGCCTCATTCCCGCCTAAAGCCGTGTGTACTGTATAGCGGCTAATGGCGAAACATGATCCTGCAATATCGTTCTCTTGCAAGTCTGCAAGGGTTTCCCTAAAGGCAGATTGCCAGGTTGGATGCGTCAACGATACCCGTCGACCTGCTTGTCCCGTCTGCCAGATACCCAGCAACCAAACCCAGTCAAACCCTTGCTCGGCCAACTGATCCAGCGCTGCATCCGGAATATCGTCTAAGGTGGCAGGATGATTAAAAACCTGAGCGCGTTTTGTTAACCAAACCCGCGTGTTGATCTGATAAAGAGACGGATAAGTATTCATGGCGTTGAGCTGAAATCCTGATGGTGTTAAAACGCGTTGCCATTGGTTTGTTAGTTTAGGGGTAACTGCTCACCCGTCATTCCGGCAGGGATTGCCGGAATCCAGTTGCCATGGACGGCAAGCGTTGGTGACAACCCATGCCACCCTCCATGGCTCTGGATTCTCGCCAGTCCATGGCGAGAATGACGGGAGGGTGAGTAGTTACGTTTAGGGTATAAAAACTACCACAATCCATGGAAAAGCGCCGCGCAATTGATTCATGGGTCATGCGTCCATAATCAGCAAATTGGCGTACAGTGGACAAGATATCACTGTTTCATTAAATCCGTTGTTGACGGAGTAGCTATGCCAACACCCAACCAGAACTTACCCAACGATGCAGAACACCAACGACTGGCTGCGGCAAACCGTGGCGAACAAGCGTGGCGACGCTGGGGGCCTTACCTCAGCGAACGACAATGGGGCACGGTACGGGAGGATTACAGTCCCTTTGGCGATGCCTGGAATGAGTTTACCCACGACCACGCCCGTAGCCGGGCGTATCGTTGGGGCGAAGATGGGCTTGCCGGTATCAGCGATGATAAGCAAAGGTTATGTTTAGCCCTTGCATTGTGGAATGGCCAAGACCCGATTTTAAAAGAGCGTCTTTTTGGCTTGACCAATAGCCAAGGCAATCACGGGGAAGATGTCAAGGAACTCTATTACTACCTGGATTCGACCCCAACCCATTCCTATTTTAAGATGCTCTACAAATATCCCCAGGGCGCATTTCCTTATCAACAACTGACTGAGGAAAACGCCCATAGAGGTAAAGAGGGATTGGAATTCGAGCTGCTGGATAGCGGTCTGTTTGATGAAAATCGTTATTTCGATGTGTTTATAGAATATGCGAAGGCGGCAACCGATGATATTCTCATGGGTATTACCGTGCATAACCGTGGCCCGGAAACAGCTTCCCTGCATGTACTACCCCAGCTCTGGTTTCGCAACACTTGGTCCTGGCAGGACGGTGACCATAAACCTCAATTAACTGCTACGGAAAACGGGGCTATTGCTGTCCACCACCAGGACTTAGGCACTTTTTATGGTTATGTGGAGGGAAACCCGACGCTGCTATTTTGTGATAATGAAACCAATACACGCCGTTTGTATGGGGTCGGTAACGCCGCGGGTTACCCCAAAGATGCTTTTCACGATTACCTGATTAACGGTGACAGCGGCGCGGTAAATCCGACTCAAACAGGCACCAAAGCCACCGCTCACGCTATACTTTCGCTTTCGCCAGGGGACACCGCACAGATGCGGTTACGCTTAACTAATCGTCAGCTCACCAAACCCTTTAGCGATTTCCATGCCATCATGAAAACCCGCCTGCAAGAAGCCGACGATTTTTATGATCGGCTCCAGGTAGACATTACCAATCCCGACGCCCGTCTAGTACAACGTCAAGCCTTTGCCGGGATGCTCTGGAGCAAACAATTCTATTACTACGACGTGCCCCAGTGGTTAAACGGCGATCCCCTGCAGCCGCCACCCCCGGGGCAACGTCAGCAGGGCCGTAATTATGAATGGCGGCATCTTAACAACGCCGATATTCTTTCCATGCCGGATACCTGGGAATATCCCTGGTATGCGGCTTGGGATTTAGCCTTTCACTGTATTCACTTGGCCCTTGTGGATGCCGAGTTTGCTAAAAATCAGCTGGTGTTACTGACCCGCGAGTGGTACATGCATCCCAACGGGCAACTGCCCGCCTATGAATGGAATTTCAGCGATGTCAACCCACCAGTGCACGCCTGGGCCACCTGGCGGGTGTTTCAAATGGACCGCAAACAGCGCGGCGATCAGGGGGATTTAGCGTTCTTGGAACGGGTTTTTCACAAATTGATGCTCAATTTCACCTGGTGGGTCAATCGCAAGGACACCCATGGGCATAATATTTTCCAAGGAGGATTTTTGGGGTTGGACAATATAGGGGTTTTCGACCGCAGCGCCCCCTTGCCAACGGGCGGCGTGATCAACCAGGCCGATGGCACCAGTTGGATGGCTATGTACTGCTTAAATCTGATGCGTATCGCCTTGGAGCTTGCACTGCATAATCCCGTTTATCAGGACATTGCCACCAAGTTCTTCGAGCATTTCCTGCATATCGCCGAGGCCATGAATAACATCGCTGATAAAGGTATCGGTCTCTGGGACGAAGAGGATGAATTTTACTACGACGAGCTATTCTTGCCCGATGGACAAATAATTCCCCTC
>CAZGON010000248.1:0-6321 GCA_964527085.1 uncultured Candidatus Competibacteraceae bacterium | reverse complement strand
TAATGCAGAGCAGCTGCTAGATCTAGACGCCGCCCGCAACGTTTTCGCAAAACGGCTGGTACTGCAGTTGCACGCACAACACTTTGGCAACGGGCTATTGGATCATTTAGCAGAAACCTTAGCGCCCTATCGCCCAGGTCACTGCCCCGTTTGGGTAGACTATACCGGAACCAAGGCCCGAGCTGACATCGTGTTTGGCGCCGACTGGCAGGTCACGCCCGCCGATACCCTGCTCCGGTCCCTACGGGAACTGGTGGGGGAGCAACACGTCAATCTTATTTACCCGTAACTACTCACCCTCCCGTCATTCTCGCCATGGACTGGCGAGAATCTAGCACCATGGACAGCAAGCGTTGGTGACAACCAATGCCCCCCTCCATGGTGCCTGGATTCCGGCAATCCCTGCCGGAATGACGGGTGAGCAGTTACTATTTTTTTATCTTTGACAGGAAAACATAAAACTGTTTAACTGCCTTTATGAGAACCACTATTGATCTTCCTGATGATTTATTCCGACAAGTAAAGGCTAAGGCTGCCTTATCCGGCATGAACCTTAAAGATCTTATAACACGCTACATCGAGCAGGGGATGCGTGAGGAAGACACCACAGCAGCGGCTCAACCGCGTCAGCGTAGCCCTCTGCCGTTGATTCGCGAGGCAATAACGGGAAAAACGATCTCGGCCCTGAGCAGGACCGACCTGGCAGAAATTGAACTCGCTGAAGATATTGCCAAGCATGAAAGATCTGTTGGACGCTAGTGTGTGGGTCCCGCTCTGCGCCTCCGATCATGTTCACCACCAACGCGCACGCCGCTATTGGGAGGCTGAATCAGCATCAAGCGTGGCGTTCTGCCGGGTGACCGCGTTGGCGCTGCTACGCCATCTGACTAATCCCAAGATTATGCAACATGCCGTGCAGACCAGTAGCGCCGCATGGGACATCTACGAAGATTGGCTTGCCCTGCCGGAGATCGTTTTTCTGCCAGATCCATCGACATTGCACCAACAACTCAGGCAACTAAGCCGATCTATTAACCTAGGGCCAACCCTCTGGACGGATGCCTACCTTGCCGCTTTTGCTATGGCGAACAGATGTCGGCTAGTGGCGTTCGATGCTGACTTCCGGCGTTTTTCTGGTCTTAATTTCCTCCACCTGACTTCATGAATAAAATGGACATTACTTTATGACCGAATAGCCGATGAGTGACGGGATCAAATTTTTAGACTATGTTGATAATATGAAACCATAAAATAGACTTTTTGCTTATCAGGAATACCTTTAAAGTGATAAACCATAATCAAGCCCAAAATCTCGAAAGGCGGACTTTAAAGCGCTGGCATCTTATTTTTTACTTACGGGTTTTCGACGCAGAAAGCGCTACCGTGTTGGGCCATATCGTTGATATTTCCGAAAGCGGTATGATGCTGTTGAGCGATAATTCCATTTCGGTATCCAAAGATTTCCGGGTTTGGGTGGATGTACCCAGCGACACAGGCTCCCGGCAACGTATTCCGCTGGAAGTCCGTAGCTTATGGAGCCATAACGATATCAACCCGGATTTTTATGACACAGGGTTTTATATCAAAGACGCATCATCCAATGCTATTCACAAATTAGCCCAACTCATAGAAGATTTTAAAAGCGAGTTTCATATCATCGATTAGGGTTTGTACTGCCCAGTAAACCGTCACCAACTAGGTTGCGGCATTGATCGGTTTTGCATGGGTTGCTGCTATTGCCCGGCCACAGTCATTTGCTCAACTAACACCGAACCACAACGAATATTGCCCCGTGGGTCCACGTCGTTGCCCACCGCCGCAATATTTAAGAACATGTTTGCTAGATTGCCAGCAATGGTGATTTCCTCCACCGGATACTGGATCTCGCCGCCTTCCACCCAAAACCCTGACGCACCGCGGGAATAATCACCGGTGACTAGATTAATACCCTGCCCCATCAAATGAGTCACCACTAAGCCGCGCTCCATGCGCTTTACAAGATCCGTAAAACCTACCGAGCCAGACTCAACAACCAAGTTATGTACGCCACCGGCGTTACCCGTGCTGGTCATGCCTAAACGCCGGGCTGAATAACTACCCAATACATACCCTTCGAGTACGCCATCATGCACCAGATCCCGGGCCTGGGTGGCCACACCCTCACCGTCAAAGGGGGCGCTACCGAGACCTCGAAGTAGATGGGGTTGTTCGCGAATGGTCAAAAACTCAGGAAAAATACGCTTACCTAAATGGTCAACCAAAAACGAGGCGTTTCGATAAAGGGCGGAACCCCGAATGGCGCTGACAAAGTGGCCGAATAATCCGCGCGCTAATTCTGGCACAAACAGCACTGGTGTCTGACAAGTACTTAAACGCTGGGCATAGAGACGCTTTAAGGCCCGGGTTGCCGCCTGTTGGCCCACAGCCTCGGGGGATTCAAGAGTGGTATGTTGGCGCGCCACCGTATACCAATGATCCCGCTGCATCTCTTTATCATCCTGGGCAAGCACGGAACAACTGATCACATGACGGGTACTGGGATAACCGCCGATAAAACCATGGGAATTGCCATACACGGCGCGACCACTTTGGCTGGCGACACTGGCGCCTTCTGAGTTTGCAATACGAGGGTCGTGTTGGCGGGCTGCTGCTTCACAGTTATGAGCAATCTCAATGGCTTGCTCGGCACTCACCGACCAGGGATGATAAAGATCTAAATCAGGTATAGTCTGGGCTAAACGTGCTGGATCCGCAAGTCCCGCGCAAGGATCTGCGCCCGTGTGGCGGGCGATGTTGCAGGCCGCAGCGACGGTTTCTTGGACCGCCTTAGGACGCCAATCGGAGGTGCTGGCGGAACCTTTGCGTTGTCCAAAGTAAACAGTCACACCCAGTCCCCGGCTGCGATGATGCTCCAAGGTTTCTACCTCGCCCAGGCGTATGGTAACCGACAACGCCGTCCCAAAGTTAACCGCAGCCGCGGCAGCGGAAGCGCCGCGCGTTTTTGCTTCCGCGAGAATATCAGCCACTAAAGACTCCAGCTGGGCCTGGTCTGGAAGAGTTGACGAAGACGACGTGGTTGGGGCAATTTCTGTCATAGGTTTACCTATACAACGTAATAAACTAAGCAATCAGAGTATCATTGAATGCAGATATGAGTGATTTAAAACACAATGAACCGGGTGAAACACCGCACAAGCCCAGCAAAAGTCAACGTAAACGGGAAGCCGCTGCGTTGCAGGATCTGGCAGCCAGCTTGCTAGATCTAAAACCCACGTTACTGGAAAAACTGCCTCTATCCGCTACCCTGCGTGAAGTGATTTTAGCGGCTCGCCTGCTACCTCAGGGCAGCGCTAGAAAACGTCAGGTGCAATACATTGGCAAGCTCCTGGGGCAAAGCGACGCCGCGCCCCTACAAACAGCGCTAGCTGAGCTACAAGGCCACTCTCTAGTGACTCGCCAACGCCAGTATCACCTGCAACAGTTGCTGCATAAATTGATTGCGGGAGAAGACGAAAACCTCACCGCGTTTATCCGTCAATACCCCTTTGCAGATCGGCAACACCTGCGACAGCTGATTCGTAACGCATCCCGCGAAAAAACAAACGATCCTGTACCACGCACCCACCGCAGCTTACTGCGCTATCTTCAGGAAATAACCAAGAAACCTATCTCCTTATAAAAATGTATCTTAACTGCTCACCCGTCATTCTCGCCATGGACTGGCGAGAATGACGGGAGGATGAGTATTTACACTGTGTCAATGCTATATAAGGTTTGTGTGTATGCTTTATGTGCAGCGCTTTAGTTAAGTCTGCGTCCCACCCACCGTCAAACCATCCACCCGCAGGGTCGGTTGGCCGACACCCACCGGCACGCTTTGCCCTTCCTTACCACAAGTTCCAACGCCGGCGTCGAGCTGCAAATCATTACCCACCATGGACACCCGGGTCAACACATCAGGGCCATTGCCAATCAAGGTAGCGCCTTTAACGGGACGAGTAATTTTACCCTGCTCGATAAGATAGGCTTCACTGGCTGAAAAGACGAATTTACCCGAAGTGATATCCACCTGGCCGCCGCCAAAGTTGACCGCATAAAGCCCTCGGTCTACCGAAGCAATAATTTCCTCAGGTACATGGGGACCGGCCAGCATATAGGTGTTGGTCATCCGTGGTAAGGTTAAATGGGCATAGGATTGGCGACGGCCATTGCCGGTGGGTTGCATCCCCATCAGCCGGGCATTAAGTTTGTCCTGGATATAGCCTTTGAGAATGCCATTTTCAATCAACACTGTCCTTTGGGTGGGCACGCCTTCGTCGTCGATGTTTAAGGAACCGCGGCGCTGGCTTAATGTACCGTCGTCCACCACTGTGCAAAGGGGTGTCGCCACTTGTTCACCCAAACGACCTGAAAACGCCGAAGTCCCTTTACGATTAAAGTCGCCTTCTAAGCCATGACCAATGGCTTCATGCAACAACACCCCCGGCCAACCGGGACCCAGCACCACGGTCATGGTACCCGCCGGCGCCGCCACAGCTTCGAGATTGACAAGGGCTTGACGGACCGCTTCCCGAGCATAACTTAAGGCACGCTCATCATCCATAAACAAACCATAACTCATTCGTGCACCACCGCCGCTGCTACCCTGCTCGCGACGGCCATTGTGTTCCACGATAACACTCACGTTCAAACGCACCAGAGGACGTACATCCCCCGCCAGTGTGCCATCACTGCTGGCCACCAAAATCACATCCTGGACACCCGCTAAACTCACCATCACTTGACGCACCCGGGGATCTTGGCGGCGGGCTTCCGCATCCACTTTCTCTAAAAGCCGCACCTTTTCCTCTGCGGCAAGGGTTTCCACCGGGTCCAGAGGCTCATAAAGGGCAAGGCTGTTGGTCGCCTTCCAGGCTTGTACGCGACCCTCACCGCCACTGCGGGCAACCGCCCGGGCGGCATTCGCGGCTTCCAACAAGGCAGGCAGCACCACATCATCGGCATAGGCAAAACCGGTTTTCTCGCCGCTCACAGCCCGCACGCCAACCCCCTGATCGATGGTATGACGAGCATTTTTTACACTGCCATCTTCCAACGACCAGGCTTCGTTACGGGTAAACTGGAAATAAAGATCACCACCATCGATGGAATGGCCCATCAAACAATTTAGCGCACTATCCAGGTCAGCTTCAGCGAGACCAGCTGGCGCCAAAATCTGGTTGCGGGCAAGGGTTAAATTATCAGTCATTATAAAATCCGCTGGTTATCCTCATTACTTCTACTGAGGATTAAGGATACAAAGTTACATCTTTAAATTATTTGAAAACAGATTCCTGAGGGAGTTCGAAGGGATTTTTGGACGCAGTTGCCTTAGAACCCAAACGGCGATGTTGAAGGACGGGAAAAACCCGCCGTAGTTTCGCCAAACGAGGACGATCTAGCTGCGCCAATACCACACCTGCTCCGCGGGCTTGACGAGCTAACACCTCTCCCCAGGGATCTACTATCATACTATCGCCATAGGTTTCTCGTCCCGAGGCATGCTGACCACCCTGGGCGGCGCCCACCACATAGCACAGGTTTTCCACGGCCCGCACACGCAATAGTAATTCCCAGTGGGCTTTGCCCGTCGTTGCTGTAAACGCTGCTGGCAAGGCAAGAATTTCGAGACCCTGATCTGATAAGGTGCGCATCAGTTCTGGAAAACGAAGGTCATAACAAACCGCTAGCCCCAAGTAACCAAAGGGAGTTTCCAGAACGACAGGGGAAGAGCCAGGTTCGATAGAATCAGACTCGCAGTAGCTTTCATCAGCCTGGGGCAATTGCACGTCAAATAAATGGATTTTGTCGTAGCGGGCTACCTGCTGGCCTGTGTCGTCGAATACTAGACAACTGGCGCGAACTTTATGGGGGTCGTGAGCGGCCAAAGGAATGGTGCCGCCCACCAGCCAGAGCTTATGATGGGCCGCCTGATCTGACAGAAAAGTCTGTAGCGGCCCTTTGCCTTCAGTTTCTCGAAGCGCCAGTTTGTCAGCTTCCCGCTCACCCATAAAGGCAAAATTCTCTGGCAGCACTACAAGTCGCGACCCCGCTTGCGCGGCTTGCTCAATCAAGCGCTCGGCCATCACAAGATTGGCGTTAACGTCTGGCTCCGAGACCATTTGCAGAGCAGCAACCATAGACACGATAGTTTCCTTCTGTGATTGGAAAAAATAAGTGGAAAGTGTAGCAAAAGTTGTGAAAGCTTTGCCGTCAGTCTTTTTAAAGTCAGGACTTACGCAAAATCAGGACTATCGCTGCTCATGAAAGAGGTGTCGGCGG
>CAZGON010000247.1:0-6395 GCA_964527085.1 uncultured Candidatus Competibacteraceae bacterium | reverse complement strand
CCCATTTTATCAAACTACTTCAATCGGTTAAATGTTTTTCAGGAACGACTAGATAGTTAACCATTTGATTGTAAACCAGCGCAGCCTTTAGCAGCGCTGCAACCTGTTTTTGTTAGAGCGTTTCCCCTATCGCAAACGCCCATTCATTACGCCAGGTGGCGAGACGAACACGCGATCCAGGTTCTTACCCGACTGGCAGTTGCTCGGGTTTCTTCACGCCCATTGAGTGGTCGATCAAAATCGACCGAGGGTAACCAGTACGTCTGTTTTAAGCGTGGGTTTATAGGGACATATAAAGGAATTTCTTAATGGAATTAGATCTGCATACCAGGGCGAGCGCATTTAAATGGTTATGAAAATATAACGTTAGCGCGGTAGTCATCGTTCCATGCAGCTTTACGGCGTTTTTTAGCGAGGCTCAAGGGAGAGGACTCACGCTCGAACAGGTTCATACAAAGATGGCGAATACTGGTCATGATCGCCGGGCCATTGCCTTTACGAATGCGGCTGGCGTCGTCACCGAGCACCACATCCAATCGCCAGTGTAGAGGATTCTCGATGCCCCAATGCCCCCGCCGAGCCAACAGCAAAGGGCTTTGCCTGGGCCGGAATCGAGTTGATGAAGTATCGCCGCTCGACGCTGTGAGTATCACCTTGTAAGCATTCGCGTTCCACCATGGCGATGCTGCGTAGACCTCTCCAGTCCTGGGGGTTGGGCAGTGTACGCAGGTCTTCGCTAATCCGCTCGAAGCGGCCATGATCTTTATCCAACTCCTCGACGTAGTCATGCGCGACGCCAGTGAACGGGTGGGCCTGGGCGGTGGTGAAAAACGCTTCGACCGCACTATGCACAGTGCCTTGGTTGCCTTTCAGTCCCAAGACGTAATCACCCTTTTGCTCAATAATCTGCTCAGCAATGCCACGTTGGCAACCCATGGCATCAATCGTCACCAGGCACCCTTTCAATTCCAACAAACTCAGCAATGTCGCAATCGCGGTGATCTCGTTGGACTTTTCATCCGTGGCCTGTTGTCCCAGCACCAGGCGGTTGTGACACCCCCATGCGCTGACCCTATGAAGCGCACTGCGGTTGTGCTTGCGATCTCGCGAACCTTTCGCTGTCTTACCATCGATGGCGATCACTTCGCCGCCGGTCTCCTCGGTGAGCGCATCAGTCCAACTCATAAAACACGCTCGGAATTGACGGGGTGAAACTCGCGACAAAACATAGCTGATACCGTCATGCGAGGGTACGCCATTTTCAAGAGGAATGTACTGGCGCAACCAGTGGAGTTTTTCTTTACCAAACTGCTCTATCGACTCCCAACCATCAGCACCATTGGCTACGGCGCAGACGGTCATTACCATGATGTCGATTAACGCATGGGCTTTGTTGCGTTCTATACGGGGATCTTCTAGCGATGAAAAATAGTCGATAAGGTTTGCAGCCACAAGACACTCCTCATGTGTTTTCTCGCTATAATCTCCTATCTCACTGGTTTAAAGCTAATTTAAATGCGCTCGCCCTGCTCAAGGGGCTTGTGGAGCAACCGGGTAGCAAAGAGCGCCAGGCGTTTGAAGGTTTCCTCAAAGAACTGCGTAACAATCTAAACGACAGCGTCACCGACGACGAAGCCATCGAGATGCTGGCCCAGCACCTCATCACCAAGCCGGTGTTTGAAACCCTCTTTCAAGGATACAGTTTCACCCAGGAAAATCCCGTATCACGGGCCATCCAGACCATTCTAGATGTCTTGGAAGAACGCAATCTAGCAAAAGAATCCAAGTCTCTGGAAAAGTTCTATAACAGTGTCAGGACGCGGGCGGCAGGGATAGAAACGGCACAGGGTAAACAGCGCCTCGTCGTAGAGCTATACGAGAAATTTTTCCGCAAAGCCTTCCCGCGGATGACGGAAAGACTGGGGATCGTTTATACCCCGGTGGAGGTGGTGGATTTTATCATCCACTCGGTCAATGACGTACTGCAAAATGAGTTTGGGCAAACCCTCGGCAGCCAAGGCGTCCACATCATCGATCCATTCGTCGGGACAGGCACATTCATCACGCGCTTGCTACAGTCTGGACTGATCAAACCGGAAGAATTGGCGGATAAGTACAAGCATGAAATCCATGCTAATGAGCTTGTGTTGTTGGCGTATTACATTGCCGCCATCAACATCGAAGCGGTCTATCACTCGCTGATAGTTGAACACGCTCCGTTCGGAGGTATCTGTCTCGCGGATACTTTTCAGCTCGATGAAAAACAACAGGGTTTGTTCTCCCAATGGATGACGGATAACACAAAGCGCCGTGACCGTCAGAAAGCGCAAAATATTCGAGTGATCATCGGTAACCCGCCTTATTCGACAGGGCAGAATAGTACGAACGACAACAACGCTAATTTAGCCTATCCTTGCCTGGATGAGAGAATCCGCGAAACTTATGCCAAGTATTCCAGTGCCACTAACAAAAATGCGTTATATGACAGCTACATTCGTGCGATTCGCTGGGTGAGTGATCGATTGGGTGAAAGCGGCGTCATGGCTTATGTCAGCAATGCAGGCTGGATTGATGGCAACGCGATGGATGGGTTGCGTAAATGCTTGGTTGAGGAGTTTAGCAGTCTCTATATATTTCATTTACGTGGCAATGCTCGCACATCTGGAGAGCAGCGACGCATGGAAAAGGATAATGTGTTTGGTCAGGGAACGCGCACACCCATCGCCATCACGCTTTTTGTAAAAAACCCTGATGTTGCTGCCGAATATGGGAAGATTTACTATCGTGATATTGGGGACTATCTGAGTCAGAAGGACAAGCTGTGGACTATTAGTGATCTTGGCAGCATCAATGGAATTAGCCGTCAGAATGGTTGGCAAACTATTACACCAGACGAAAACCACGATTGGCTAAATCAGCGTGACAATAGCTTTGATGAATTTATTTCGATTGGGGATAAACGAGACAAAACAACGTTAACAGTGTTTGAGGATTATTCACGCGGGTTAGCTACCGGTAGAGATGCCTGGTGTTATAACCCGTCAAAGCGTGCTGTAGAATCCAAGATGGAGCGCATGATCGAGTTTTATAATGAAGAAGTTAAGCGCTTTAGAATCCATGGCAACAGTCAGTCCGTAGATACCTTCATCAACACCGACGCTTCTAAAATTAGCTGGAATCGTGGACTAAAAAATGATCTGGAGAGAAACAAAAAACACCAATTTATCTCCTCTTCCATTGTTAATAGTGTGTATCGTCCATTCACTAAACAATGGGTTTATTTCAGCCGCCCGCTAAACGACATGATTTACAAAATGCCCCGCATCTTTCCACATGCGGAGGCTCAGAATAGAGTGATTGCGGTTACCGGCATTGGAGCTAATCGTTTTTCTGCTCTAATGATGGATGTCATACCTGATCTCAATACGATGATAGCCGGCCAATGCTTCCCCCTCAAACTCTATGAGCCGATAACCTCGAATACGGCTGATCTGTATGCAGACAATGAGACATCGAACGGCTATAGGGTCCGTGACGGCATTACCGATAGGGGCTTGGCGCACTTTCAGACCGCTTATCCTGATGAATCCATCTCCAAAGAAGATATTTTTTACTATATTTACGGCCTACTGCACTCGGAAGAATATCGGAATCGCTATTCCAATAACCTCTCCAAGCAACTGCCGCGTATCCCGTGCGTGAAAAGAGCCAAAGATTTTTGGGCGTTTAGCGAAGCTGGTCGGAAGCTGGCCGATCTACACGTCAACTATGAGTCGGTTGAGCCTTATCCGGTGAATTACAAAGGTGGTGGTTTATTGCTTGATGAGCTGACTGATGCGGATTACCGGGTCGGGAAAAAATGGAAGTTCGGTGGTAAAGCTGGTAATTGGGACAAGACGACCGTCATCTACAACCATAAAATCACCATGACCAACATTCCACTGCAAGCCTATGACTATGTGGTCAATGGTAAACCTGCGCTGGAATGGGTGATGGAGCGTCAGGTGGTCAAAACGGATAAGGCCAGCGGCATTGTTAACGACGCTAACCGCTATGCCATCGAGACAGTAGGCGATGCCGCCTATCCGTTAAAGCTATTCCAGCGTGTCATTACCGTAAGCCTTAAGACGATGGAGATTGTGCGGGGATTACCGAAGCTAGAGATCGAGGATGAGCCGAATTTTGTGGAAATTGCAAAAGGGATAGCGAGTGCGCCTGTTAAGACAAATGGGCGGTCTGAGGCTGCGTGAGGTAATTCAGGGTATACCTACAATCATAGGACTTACGCACAAAGGACTTGGGTAGCTCGTGAAAAGAGGTGTCGACGGCCTGGACGGCCGTCAGCCCACAGGGAAGTGTTTACGGCGTCCTCTAAAACGAGCTGCGTAAGTCCTACAGAGGTTAAAGGTGACTGCTCCGTATCAGGACCATAGTCTCCTTGCTTGGATTTATTGATCGCGTTTGAATTTTAAAATAAATATCTGTTTATAAAAATACGATAATCAAAGGGTGTGCATGAAATTGAATGGTGCTTTGGCTTAAAGGCGCTTCTTAGTTGCTCCCTTATGTTTTTGTGCCTTGAAAGTATAGCAAAAGTTTTTTAAATACTTTAGAAGTTACGCAGTTGGGTCATATTACGTAAAACGGTAACATGAATACGCCTAAAGTGTGTGACCGAGATTGCATTGTTTTTCTGCTTGCCACACCGAAGGTTTGCAACGACACCGAAGCGGCGCAGGTGCGGGTAGACTGCCGGCGCATGATGCGTTTGCGGGATATTGAAATGAGACAAATAGTGTGACCAGGCGCGAAAAACTGCTGGAAAAGATGTGCCATACCCCTGGGCAGATCCGTTTTGCAGAAGTTGAGACATTGCTTCGCAGCGAGGGCTTCATACTTTTCAATAAACGCGGCAGCCATCGAACCTACCACCGCGCGGATGGTAAGGTACTTACCATTGTGTGTCCTCATGGCAGACATAAAACTTGCCACCCTGCTGACATTCGTAAATTATTGGAGGTGCTTGGACTATGATGACGACGATTCATGAGTATCGGCATTACGTCTTCCGAATTCACTATCAGCCCAGCGAACCCACTTATGTCGTTGAATATCCAGATATTCCTGAGATCATTACAAGCGGCGACACCTTGAGCGGGGCTTTTGTCAACGCCTGCGAGGCACTGGACCTGCACCTGGAGAGTCTGCAAAAACTGGGTCAGCCTCTGCCACACTGCAGACATCGACTGGTGGTAGAGGCGGCTTGACCAATCAGAAACTAAAAAGGTTAGGACTTACGTAAAAGCGACTTTTGAGGGTCGCCGACGTCACGGAAAAGCGGTAATTTTATCGCGCAGTGTACGCCCTCCAAATCCATGACGATATCTGGGTCATCCATGCCTTTCAAAAGAAAGCCAAGACAGGTATCAAAACTCCAACACAAGATATTGACTTAATCCGTGAGCGGATCAAACGACTGAAAGAGATGATGAGATGAGTGAGGATATTGAAATTGTTCGGGGCAGCGGAAACGTCTATCAAGATCTTGGCTTTGCAGACGCTGAAGCCCGCCAATTGCGGGCAGAGTTGGCGGCGGAGATTATCCATATTCTGCGTTGTCGAAAACTTTCTCAGCGCCAGGCCGCCGAAATCACCGGGTTAGCCCAGTCAGACATCTCCCGTATAAAGAATGCCGATCTTAAAGGATTTACCATTGATCGGCTGGTAACGGTGCTGAACCGCCTTGACCAACATGTGTTTATTCGTGTTGAGCCTGTCATCATCAACGAAGGTTTACAGGCATAACCCGATTCTTCTCATTATCGGAGATGTCAAAGCGTTACCGTGGCTGAGGTGAAATGCTGTAAGCGCATATTTTTAGGGCATTGCCCTTTTTTTGCTGTTTTACTACCGTTAAAGTGCTGTTTTTGTTGAGCGAAGCACACTCAAGAATTTTGAAAACGCTTAATCTTAAGAAGTCTATTTTCTGAAACGGAATCAAATATATTCTGGAAAAGTGGCGCTGGCCGAGTAATGGCTCGGGAGAAAAGGGCCCGGTTGAGTGCCTTGTGAGGTTTTACAGTTCAATGTGCTGTGGAAAATTAGCAACCAAAGATGAATGCTCAAGTTCTTCATCTACATTGAAAAATGTCATATCTCCTTTTTCTGTGCATATCCAGAATTCTTTGGCGCCTTGCTCAAAATAGAGCTTTCTTTTTTCTTTCATCTCCTTTTTAGTATTACTTGAGGAAAATACCTCAATACATATTTCTGGACACACTGAGCACTCGACTTCGAGTTTTATTTTTGCAAAAAGATCATCTGAAGCCCAGGCAACATCAGCTAGTCGTTCCTGAAAAAAGCCATTTTTAGCCTATGTGCTTTACCGACACCGC
>CAZGON010000246.1:0-6409 GCA_964527085.1 uncultured Candidatus Competibacteraceae bacterium | reverse complement strand
GGCGTGCAGAGCGTGCCGGAAACGATAAAGTAAAGCCGACCGGCGATAAGAAAAAGCCCGGAGCCTGAACAGGTCCGAATACTGACTCCTGCCAGTAAAACAAAAATCCTTTTCCCTATTGCCCGTTTTTCTCTTTACGAGGACTTTAAATCATTTGTCGTATGAAGGGTTATCACACAGGGTTATGGAATAATAATTTTGAATACAAAAGCAGGACTATCATTCGATAATGAATCTCTATCAGATATTTAATAATACAGCAACATTTTTTATATATGCCGCATTAGTCGGAGGCGCAGTTAAAGCATTAAGTGATGAAGAACTAGATGTTTGGTCTCTTTTTACAATTCACTTAGATGGTCTATTGCTTTTTCTATTTATCGCCCTTTTTAATATCAAGTCAACCTTAGATGATTACAAATATTTTGGAGAATCCTTTATTAAGGATGAGGTTTGGGAAAGAAACATAGGTCTGGTTTTGGCAATTTTTCATTGGCTATTTATGGCCTTAGCAGCAGCGCTTGTTTATGACCCTAAAAGATGTGCAGAGTTACTTTTTGTTTCTCTTGTTTTTT
Organism: uncultured Candidatus Competibacteraceae bacterium; assembly: GCA_964527085.1. GTDB lineage: Bacteria > Pseudomonadota > Gammaproteobacteria > Competibacterales > Competibacteraceae > CAYRGG01. Next base: position 5,834 of record CAZGON010000246.1, on the reverse strand, counting down.
CTACTATATGGATATGTTTTCATTTAATTGAAATTTGGCATTATAAAGAAAGACCGAAAAGCCAAAAACTAATAAGCTTGATGAGGCAAAAATGGTTTTTTATTAATATTGTTTATTTAATGCTTTTATCTTTATATTTTTTGAATATTGGCAAAGATTATATGTTGTATGTTTATACTTCTACTCTGTTTTTAACATTGATTATTGATGTGGCCACAAGCGATACATTTAAAGATATATTTACAAACGAATAGCAAAAAAAAGATTGACTAAAAAATCCTTTTTTGCATATTTCTCTTATGGGAATTTCAAATTTAAAGAGCGTTTGGCGGGTAGCAGCTGGCACAACGGGTTTGTTAGCTGTTTCTGGTGTTTGTGCCATAAGTGGAGAGCCTGTGCCTGCTGTTTTGTCGTTTGTGACGGCAGCATGCGGCGGAACATACATCGGTTTAGAAGTATGTGGTAGCAGTTCAAAGTTAGAGGGTGAAAAAAAAACATCTTCAAAATCTCGCTTTAAGTCTCCCAACCTTTAACCTTCCAACTAATAAGTGAACGGCTCGCTCTTATGTTGGAGGAGCGAGCCGCATCATCGTTGCCCAAATATCCGGGGGAGCGCGAGGGGGAACGCCTCGCCAAAAACAGCTTGTGAGCAACGCGAACTCCGTTGATACTGGTTGATGTCAACCAGTTGATGTTGGGAGATAACGAAAATGATAGGGATGACAGAGGCCGCAAAGCGCACAGGACTTAAACGGCAAACCATACACAAAGCTATCCGAGAAGGCCGTATTTCTGCGAAAAAGAACGAAAGCAAACAATGGGAAATCGACCCTGTAGAGCTTTTTCGTGTTTATCCACCAGTGTCAACGGTTGATGTCAACAAAAATGAAAAAGTTGATGCTGGTTTACAAAACGTTGATAGTGGTTTACAGCGAGAAATCGACCTTTTACACGAACGGTTGACAGAAAAAGACCAGATTATTGACGACCTCCGCGAAGATCGGGACCAGTGGCGGCGGCAGGCTACAGCCCTCCTCACCGACCAGCGAGAAAAGCCCGCACCCCTTTCTTCCCCACTGCCCCTTCAGCCGTCCCCCAAACCCCCGTTATCTTCTACCTCCACCCTGACAACCTGGCTCACCGTCCTATTCATCATGACCGTGAGCGTGGCCCTTTTCTTCTGGCTACGGTTTTCCTAGGGTAAATTCCAACAAAGGTACGTAATGGGTCATTGAGTTTTCAGTAACTCACGAATGGATAACGCATTTCGGTGATTTTTCATCACCCAACTTTGTACCCTGTTTAAGCGGCTAAATGTGGGGGCTGAATGCCAACGGTATCTTGGAGCTTTTCTTCAGAGAAATCGTACTCACCCAGTAAGTTAATATGCTGCCATGAAATGACTGAACCACTGCGTAGTGCCTCCAACAAGGCGGCCCGTTCGTTGGCATCATCGAGGTCGGCTAGCTGTTGGCTCAGGTACAAGTAATTCCAACAAATAATGCAGTTTTTAATCAGCCGCTTACAGCTCTCGGCAATTTCCTGTTCCTGTTTTTCTGTCTCGATCAGTTCCTTAGGATTGCCCACGGATACTGCACGCGTAAATTTATGCGACTGCTCAACCTTGTTCAGCTGTTTTTCAATCGCCTGACGTAACTCCACCTCATCGATGTAACGCAGTATGAAAAGTGATTTGATGATCTGGCCAAATGCCTTCAGCGCTCGATACAGCGTATGTTGCTTAGAATACGAATTGAGCCGACGGAAGATCTCCGATGCGGTGACTTCCTTCAGTTTGATCGTTGTGATGAAGCGTAGAACCTCATCCCAATGACGGATGATAAGCTCCATATCAATGTAACCGGACGGTTGGATTTTCCAGTGTGAGCGATCTACCCCACGACGGCTTTTGAAGATGACCAGCTTCTGCTTTTTCAGGTTCTTGATACGCGGTGCATAGGAAAACCCCAACAAGTGCGTGGTGCCAAAAATAGCCTCGCTGTAACCGTGGGTATCGGTCGAATGAATATCACTTTTAATCACATCGTTATGCATCAAGCCATCAATGACATAGGCGCTCTCGCGTTCAGCCGCACTAAACACCGTCGAATACCAGAGGATATGGCGTTCATCGATAAAACTATAGGCACTACTGGCTTGCTCTTTACCCGCGTACTTGAATGAGTAGCTGGCATTTAATGAGGCATGGCTAACCTCAAATTTCTGCCCATCGCTAGAGGTATGCAACTGATCAGGAATCCGCCGATAGTGATTAGGCAATTCTAGCTGATCCATCAACGCCACCACGCGATCATTAGCAGCGCGGACACCCTCAAGTGAAAAGAACCAATGCACGGTGCGCTCTAGCTCAGCGCTGTTGATCGCTTGTGAGATACGCATCATTTTGGCGGTACCAATTTCACAGCCCAACCCCATGATGCCTGCAAAGAAGGTTTGTTTGGCCGGTCGTTCACGGTGATGGCGTTGCTGCCAATGCTGAAATTCATCGAGAAAACCACTATGACGCTCCACCGTGGCCAGGACCTCTAGCAATGAGACATAGTGACGTTCAGGAAAGAAATTGCGTAGCGGTTCTGCCGCGTTGGCCTCTTGTTTAGGCGTCTTCAGCTGAAACCGAGCCTTCGTATCAAAGCTCACAAGCTCGTTATGACCTTCAACGATATGACGGTTAGTTGTTTCGTAGTGTTGCCATAGCGCTTCATCCAGCTCAGTCAGCACCTGCTTGGGATCGCTAAACGTTTGTAAGTCTGCGCGCTCTAACAACAGCGTTTTATCATGCTGCCAATGAGCCGCGTCGATGAGGTAGGTATCCAGCGGACGGAATTTATAGGAATGGGCTAAATTCAAGGTGCCTGATTTAATCCCGCTTTGGACGTGTAAAAATAAAAAGGCTTTATACAGCGACACACGAAAGCGCCCGTCTGTGGTCACGGCGTTAAACTCTTCCTGGGTGAGAAAAGCTGTCGGTGCCGATTTATCGAGGTTGCCGTTGTTGGTTTTGAAGTGAGTCAGTGCATCCAGCAACGGTTTAGCTATCGGTTCTCCTTGGAAGCTCAAGACCCGAAGAATGGGGTTAACCCGGTTTTGTAACCGCAGCGAGCGCGATTCCAAAATTTGATAATAGTCCTCCTCCTGTAACTCGGCTGTGAGTTCGCCACGTAACGCCATCAGTGTTGGCTCATTGGGTTGCGGTAACAACGCTTTAATCTGCAAAACCTTCTCAGCATCGCTCAAGGTATGATCTTGGGTGATCGTCTGGAGGGCGGTGAGCAAACCGAGGACACTGTCATCGATATAGCTCAGGAGTTTTTTGACCACCTGATTGCGTTGAGCGCGCTGAGCATAACGCTGATCTTTGTGGTCTCGCTGTGCACTGGTCTGATAGCTGCGTAAGCTTGCTAACAGTACATCAACCAGATTGTCTTGCAGGTGGTAATATTGGTGGGCGATGAAGGCGAGTACATGCAGATAACGATCTTCATCGGGGCGTCGTGTGACCTGGAAAATTTCCGACTTCAGTACACTATGCGCATAATAGCGAATGCCTTCGTGGGTCAAAGCCAATGCGTGCAGAACCGGTTGCACTTGTTGATACAAGCGCTCTATCAGTTGCAGATCCGCAGTCCGTTCTTTGATTTTGGAGGGTTGCGTGGATTGTGACAGCTTCTTCAACAAGGTCAGTTTGTAGACAGACGTTTGTCCTGGCTGCTGTTCACCTGCCAACGGTGTTTGCTCAAACAACGCATCTAATGCGACTTTAAGTTCAATGGGTAGCTGCTGTCTGAGGATTTGCAGCAAAGCAGCCTTACGCTGATTAATGGCGGCGGTGATGATGTCGGTTAGCGTAAAGCTACCGGGCAACTGTACCTTTTCCCGCAGTAGCAGATCGACGCAATACCAAAAGATCAATCGGGGTTTTAGTTGTGAACGAACCATCCCCTCTATTTCTTCTCGCAAAAAAGCACGGGCTTTGCGATCAAACCCTCGATACCCATAGAATCGCAGAATAGTCTTCTGGTGTTTCTGTCGGGTACGATCCGGGTATTCATCAAGCTGAACGAGTTGGGCAGACAGTCCCAACTTGTTAGCCACATACTCAACATCTTCGGAGCGAAACTGCCGTGCGGGAAAAAACTTCTTGGTAGCCTGGAAATAGCCACAACTCAATAGAAAACCGACCTGGTGTGCCGGTGACCGTAAGCCTGCTGCTATCCGATAAAGCGTCTCTGAAAAGGTAAAGTACCTGTTGCGCTGAAGGCTGTTAAATAGCGGGGGTGAGTCAAAATCATGTTGTTCGACGGTATTCAGAATACGCATCCGCGGCATCGTGTCGCTCCGTTGTTGAGATGACGAAAAGGATCGGTTTTGAGAACAGTATCCATGGTCGCCGCGAGCAATGGCGCAACAAGGACTTAGCATTCTCAAAACCTATTCTCGATTTAATCTTCTCGAAACGCTACACTCTAGATGGCTTTTGAGAACGCGAGACAAACAATGCCATGTTAATAGGCTATGCGCGGGTATCCACTGAAGAGCAATCCGTCGATTTGCAGGTTGATGCCTTGGAAAAAGCGGGGTGTGAGCAGGTTTATACTGACAAATTATTAGCCACCAAGGCACAACGTCCGGGCTTAGCCGAAGCCCAATCACATCTGCGCAAAGGCGATGTGTTGGTCATCTGGAAGTTGGATCGCTTGGGCCGTTCGGTTAAAGGGTTGATTGAGTTTGTTGATGACTTGGCTGCGCGTGGGATTCAGTTTCGTAGCCTCACCGATGGCATTGATACCACCACACCCACAGGGCGCTTTTTCTTTCACATGATGGCATCGCTAGCACAGATGGAGCGAGAGCTGATTGCTGAACGCACAAAAGCCGGTTTAGAAGCGGCTCGTCAACGCGGCCGTGTCGTGGGCCGCAAACGCGCCATGACACCGAGTAAGATAAAATCGGCGAAGCGACTGCTTGATGGGGGGATGTCGCCACAGGAGGTGGCCAAAAATCTTGGCGTGTCGATACCTACTTTGTATCGCTGGGTACCTGCCTCAAGCCGCTAATTTTCACTGGGAGCGGTGTCATTCGGTAAACAGCAAATCTCCGTTGTGAATGACGCATTACGTACCTTTGTTGGAATTTACCCTTCCTACGGTGTCACGGGGTAACATGACCGGTTTCACCCTGTTACCGCCCCCGTTTCATCCCCTGAACGACCCGGCCAGCGTCTCTTTCTTCTCACCGAGGCCCGCACCGTCATTACTGGCGGTATCGGCCGCACCCGGCAACGGCTCCAATCCGAACAAGGCGCGGTCCTGCTCACTGGTCACATACTGGTTTATCAGCTTGTCCATTTCCCGCCTTACCGTGCCGTTTGGATGTAAGTCCATGTGCTTCATGACCAGAGCGCCCAAAATAATCTTCCGCCGCGTTTCTCGCTTCCGTTCCTCTCCCCGCATCCGGCTTTCCTCCAGCCTGATAGCCCGGTTTAATTTCTCCCGTTGCTGACGTAATTTCTCCAGCCGTTCCTGCCCCGCCATCGCTCACCCCTTTCGCGCCACCGATCAAATCCTGTGCATTGTTTGCCAGTGGACAATGGCCGTCAAGCAACCCCTGTTCTACACTTTCCAATAACAGCGGATAGCAGCACCGAGTAGAGCGGCCCCGGCGTTTAACCGGGACCGAGAACCCACCAGCGGAGTCGCTGTCCTAATTCACGAATGTGCGCACTTATACGTTGTTGCGCAACGTGTGCGGTTTCCGGGCTAACGCCCGCAAACAAAGACCCCCCCCCGGCCCCCCTGAAGGGGGGAGGAAGAATA
>CAZGON010000245.1:0-6425 GCA_964527085.1 uncultured Candidatus Competibacteraceae bacterium | reverse complement strand
GTGCCGGTTTTTATGTTTCAAGAAGGCAGCGAACCGGTGGCGGCTCGCACGTTTAAAGAGATAGCCCGGCTGAGCTACGGTGTTTATTGCCCCTTTGATACCGGCAGTGCGCAACAACTGCGGGAGCTGCTCAAGGCGGCTGCCGTATATGCCGTGGGTGGACAGCAAGCGTTAGAAGCCCTCAGCCGCGTCCGCGGTGGTCTTGCCTTACAACTGACCCATCAACTGAAAGGTTAATCATGCAGCTGTTGCTGCTATTAATAGCATTATTCGCCGGCCTATTTTGGTTTATGCGCTGGTCGTCCCAAGCGGGTCCAACCCGAACCACCCAGATCCTCCGCTGGATTGCCATGGGCGGTGTTGGTTTATTGTTGCTGATGGCTTTTACCCGAGGCGGCGCGGCCTTAGTGGCGCCCTTTTTAGCACTTTTATTACCTATCGCATTACGTCATTGGCGAAAACTATTACCCATTTTTACTAACGGTATGGGTAAACGAGTTGGCAATGGCAATAGCGCGTCTACAGTGCACACCCAATTCTTACACATGTCACTGGATCATAGCAGTGGCGATATGCAAGGCCAGGTCGTCATGGGACAATTTCAAGGGCGTCATCTCACCGATCTCACCCTCCAAGAACTGCTTACTCTTTGGCAGGAATGTCAACAGGACGCCCAGTCCGCCGCCGTGTTAGAAACTTATCTGGATCGTACCCACGACAACTGGCGAGAAGCGCCTTTCCAGGAAGATGATAGCCCCGGCGCAGCCCAGCCTAAATCTTCAACACAAGAAGCCTACGAGATTTTGGGGTTACAACCGGGCGCCAGCAAGGCCGACATCAAGGCGGCCCATCGCCGCCTCATTCAGCGTCTGCATCCTGATCACGGCGGTTCGTCCTATTTGGCCGCCCGTATTAACTGGGCAAAAGATGTGTTGCTTAGAGGTGGCCGCTCCTGAGTACCCCTCCTGAGTACCCCCCCTCACCGGCGCAAGTAACCTAGCGCTTTGGGAAGTGGCACATTGTTACCAAAACTATCTTCGCCATAGCCATTTTCAGCCAGAATTTGAAGATCGGTCAGTACCCGCTTATCGCCTGTAAAGGTAATGGTAAAGTCCGTGTTGATATCGATTTGTCCGGTCGCCTGAAGCCGGGTAATTTCTTGGTTGACCTGCTGTAGCAAGTCATCATTTTGGCTGGCAATCTCTTGAGATAATTGTAAAGGTTGTTCGTAAATGATGACCTTACCCTGTTCCGCCAACGTCATGACGACGTTCAGCACGATGCTGGATAGCCGGTCGCGACTTTCGTTTTTCCCTTGCAGGGGAAAGTTTCTGATTTCTGCATTAAGCCAGCGTCGTTTACGGGCGTTTATTTTTTCGTTAACCCGAAATAAATCCAAGGGTGAAGCCGCATTATAGCTATCGATTTCAAACTCCATGCAAATATTGCTGCCATAGTGGTTAACGATTTTGGCGATTAACGTAGAAGGACGTACATGAAAACCCCGGTATCGGGGCACCGGTGCGCTAATCCTAGCCACTTCCGCATAATGATTGAGCATGCCGTGACAGAGGCGTTGACCACATACCAGATAACAACCTGCAAAGGTGATTGCGTATCCCATTAAAGACTTTAATAACGGTTTTGCCTGAACGATGGGATGACGGCGTAGCCCCTTACTGGCTGTCTGAACATCTATGTGACGCTCATAATAGTGCGTCAAGTCGGTGGCGATGGTGAGTAAATGAAAAATAACAGTGGCGTGACCTCGCAAAACCGGTAGATCAGCATCCAGGTGTTCAATCTCGGTATCCGAAACATAGGTATCGTAAAGGGATTGTAGGTTATGGAAACGGTGTTTGAGATAACGCAAATTTTCTTCACTCACCGGGTCTGGCACATATTTTGAGTAATCCTGGGCTGACAGTTGCACCACGGTGTTGAGTAACTCGCTTTCGGCCGCTAAATTGAGGAAAGCGGTCGCCAGCTGAGTCACTACGGTTGCGGTATTGGTCACCCGTCGTGGAGTACGGTTGTGAAGCAACTGGCCGGACGGTAGATCTTCTCGGTAATCGGTTAACAGGTTGTTACCGGTATCCGGTAAAGCAAGTTTTTTAGCCTGTTCTAGAAAACGTTTTGCCGTTTCTTTTAATACATCGTTGCTGAAATTGAGGGTTTCTTGGGTGGCAACCTCGAAATCCTTTTCAACGGATAATAATTGGTATCTTGGCAAGCCATGATGAATATGCAAAAGACGGTAGCTGATATTAGAGAATAGCTTGAGGGTCGCCGTACAAGCTCGTAACCGGTACCAACGACGATTATTGCGGGCGCCATAAGAGTCAAACAACTCTTCCAGCTGGGTGGACTGGGACAGCACATCTGCTAGCAAGGGACGTGTTAATGGTGTGTTGTTAGGGGCGGATAAAGGCGACAAGTAGTGGGCTAGACGTAACAGTGGCACAGCACGTTTTGTAATCAGGTTTTGAAATAACTGATCGTCAACATATATCGGTCTTATGGGTTGCTGGGCTGCATCAGCATATTTTTTCATTGTATAACCGCCCTACCCTTGTGAAATTGTTTTAAAAAAAACCAAGCTTATTCCATAACCGTTACAGAGTGTTTTCAAGTTACTTCTTGGTGGATTCAGTGATATCCGGTTTTGCTAAGTAAGCAATGAATAACTGATGTGCATTGTGATCTGTTTGCTTTAGTTTTTGTAGCGTTGTTTTGAAAAGCGTAACTTGCCGGTCATGTTTTTCCAGTAGCGATGCTAAGTGATTGGCTTCTGTATTATTAGGTTGACCGTATTTTTTATATTTTTCTTCTAGATGAAGAAGATAATCCAAATGATCTGTTTTGCTGCGGTCCATGGCCTGATAGGCTTCCCATGTCGGCATGGCGGCGGCGGGTAAGTTGGGTTTTGTTGTTTTGGAGTCCGTATTTTTTTTCATATTTAAAAAGATGATGATATAAAAGCGATAACACGTTACGGATTGAATGTAATTCCTCTAAACTTAACTGCGGCTATGGCAAAACAGCCTCTTGTAATGTGCTCACGTTACCCTACTATTGGCAATTATCATTTTTCAAAAAACTTAAGGTTCCTATGAGTCAATACATCGTCAACGTCACTGCTGAAAACTTCCAGCAGGTTATTCTGGAAAGTTCTACGAAACAACCGGTTTTGGTGGATTTTTGGGCCGACTGGTGTGGACCCTGCAAACAATTGACACCCATTTTGGAAAAGCTCGCGAATGAGTACCAAGGCCGTTTTATATTGGCCAAAGTTAATTGCGACGAACAGCAAATGATTGCTGCCCAGTTTGGCGTCAGGAATTTGCCCACCGTCTATCTAGTGGATAAAGGCCAGCCAGTGGATGGTTTTAGCGGTGCTCAACCAGAAACCGTCATACGAACCTTTTTGGAGCAGCATTTACCAGATCCCATCCAAGGTGAGATGGATGAAGCGATGACCTTATTGGCGGCTGGCGACACTCAAGGCGCCATTACAAAACTGAAATCAGCAGCCCAAATCGCTAAAGAACCTCACCCGATAAACGTCATCCTAGCCAAAGCCTATATCCTAGAAAACCGTTTGGACGACGCTGAAAGGTTGCTTGCTACTATCCCCACTGTCTATCGTGACGCCGACTACCAAAGCGTCAAGTCAGAGCTAGAGTTGAAGAAAAACGCCGCTGATACGCCGGCAATCCGCGAACTCAATGAACAGTTGAATCGCAACCCGGCGGATGACCATTTGCGTTTGCAGCTTGCTGTTCAGCTTCATAGCGTGGGTCGCAATAAAGAGGCATTGGAAACACTTTTAGTCATTCTCCGCAAAGATCTCGGTTTTGCCGATGGCGAGGCCAAAAAAACCTTTATGGATATTCTCTCGGTACTGGGTCAAGGCAATGTCTTGGCGGCTCAATACCGGCGTGCCTTGTTTAGCCTCCTTTATTAAGGCTAGTGATTTAGTTAAAAAGATGATGATATAAAAGTACCTAATTTTTTGTAACACAGCGTCAGTGTCTATTAGGGTGGTCTTCGGGCATAAAAGTTAATCGGTTCTTTTGTTAATCCGTTAACCCTAATGGTACGTTCGACTGTTTCTCGTTTACAGAGGGAATAGTAAGGGCACGGCAACCAAGGTAACCACCATGGCTAACAATTGTAACGGCACACCCACCTTAACAAAATCATTGAACCGGTAACCCCCAGGTCCAAGCACCAAGGTATTTACGGGAGAAGCTACTGGGGTGGCAAATGCCGTGGAGGCTGCCAGGGCTACCGTCATCAACAAAGGATAAGGCGATATATCAATGATCTCGGCGGCGCCCACGGCGATGGGCGCCAATAATACTGTCGTCGCTGTATTAGAGATAAACTGACTAAACACCGATGTCAGTACAAACAGTCCAGCAATCAAGGCTAATGGCCCCAACTTACCTAAGCTTGCTACAAGTCCATTGATCAGCAATGCTAAGCCACCGGTTTTTTCAAGCGCCGTGGCCATGGGTAACATACCTGCAATAAGCACCAAACTTTGCCAGTTGATGGCGGCATACACCTCCTCCATTTTTGTACAGCCTGTCAACACCATAGCCAATGCCGCTAGCAAAACTGCTGTGACGCTAGGTACCAGATTAAACGCCATTAAGCCCAGCATAGCCAACACAATCCCCAATGCCCAGGTTGACTTGCTACGAGCAGGCGCCACTTCGTCCATTTCTCTCGGCAAATTCAATACCAAGAAGTTTTGTTGCTGTTGTTGTAGTAAATCAATTTGCCGCCAACCACCGCCCATCAATAACGAATCACCAAAAGCCAGTGGGGTTTGGATCAGGTCATCTTTGAGCAGCTCACCCCTGCGCAGAATACCCAGCACGCTCAAGCCATAACGGACTCGAAAGCGGGCTTCCGCCAAAGTGTGGCCAATCAACTTAGAGCGCGGCGTTAATAACACTTCGGCTAACCCTAACGCTTGGGCGATCATACTAAACTGTTGCTCTTCTAAGGGTAACGGCTTCAACTGCTCGCTATCCACTAGATTGAGGACTTGGGTCTCGTTACCGACCAGATAAAGAGTATCACCAGATTGAAACGTGGTCTGTAAAACCACAGGCATGACGGCACTAGCCCCTCGATTTTGCCGTTCAACACCCAGCACAGTTACCCCAAAACGTGTTCTAAGTAGCGCTTGCCCTAGCGTCTTACCGGGTAATGAGGAAGTCGGTGCTAGCTGCAAACGGTGGAACTGCCCCGTCAGACCATAGGCTTCTACCAGCTCTCGTAATGACAAGCGATCCGGCACCAGCCCCTGCTCACCCGTTTCAGCGGGCAACCAGCGTCTTCCGATAAAAATAATATAAACGATACCCACCAGCAGTATTAAAAAACCAATGGGTGTAAAGCTAAAAAAGCTAAAGGGTTCTAAACCTTGTTTGCTTAACTGAGTACTGACAATGAGGTTTGGGGGGGTGCCGATGAGGGTGAGCATACCACCGATCAAGGACGCAAAAGCCATCGGCATCAGCAACTGGGACGGGGCAATGCGGGCTTTAGTAGCGAGATTTAACGCAACCGGAATAAAGATAGCCACAGCGCCCGTGGAACTCATAAAAGCCGATAGTCCCGCCACCACCATCATCAACAAAACAAGCAAACGGGTTTCCCCAGTACCTGCAACACCTAACATCCAATTACCCAGTTGATAGGCGATACCGGTGCGAAACAGGCCCTCCCCCACCACAAATAAACTGGCGATCAACAGCACCACCGGGTCGCTAAATCCAGCTAATGCTTCCCGTGGCGTCAGCAGCCCGCTCAGCATAAGGGTTAGGATAACCATAATGGCCACCACATCCAGCCGCAGGCGATCACTAAGAAATAGAATAATGGTGATCAATAACAAAACAAAAACAAACAGGATGTCACCTGTCACGAATTATCTTCTTGCCGGGGTTCGCTAGGGAAAATCAAGATGCGCTCAACCTCACCGATGACCGAGACCGCCTTTCCGGTGGCGCTTTAAATCTGGATGACAGCGACTCGCTTTGCGCAGCTCTGATACAACATTGGTATCTAGTAGTATACGCATGGTTTACAAAATCAGTGGCCTGAGCAACTCGCTACAGACCGGCGCCTCAAAAGCAACATCTGCTCCTGCGTCATCACCCAGAGCTTCTAAAGCGGTGAGAGGATGGCTCGCCTTCAAAGCTCGGTACTCAGTATAGGTAAGAATAGCTAGCTCCGGTTCTCCTCGGTTCGTGACTACGACAACGTTTTCTTTAACAAGCTGCTTTACTTTCAAAGGATCGGCGGCAAAATCACGGCTAGTCAACTGGGTTTCAGTCATTAGTGCGTTTTAAAGTAACGTGAGTTCTGGATAAGCCTGGGGTTAATGGGTACCTCCTGAAGCC
>CAZGON010000244.1:0-6445 GCA_964527085.1 uncultured Candidatus Competibacteraceae bacterium | reverse complement strand
AAGGATGTTTCTAGCTTCATCCTCCATGGAACAGCCGTGAAGCGCAGCCTGGACACGTAAACGGGCTTTAAGTTGATCGTCAATGTTGCGAATTGTCATAGTCGCCATATAGTAGCCCTCATTAGTCAATGCCTTTATATTAATCAATGAGTATATTTACATCAATGATTAATATGTACTCAGGTCCTTATATGGGTAAGTTCTGAAGGTAAGCGATTTGGTGGCGATCGTTGCGCCTAAAAAGTTGCTATTTTAGCGACGACATAGGGTTTTCCGGCACCATAAGACCACACCGGACATGCCAAGGCCGACGAGCACTAATCCAACGCTAATGGTTAGCGGTGTTCCGAGCTAACCGGAGGAAGGCATAGTGAGTCTGGCCAAACCGCGTTGCGGGAACTGCCCCTGAGCTGTGGCAATTACTTCACTTAGCAAATCCTTATGTGCAAGCCAAGCCGTGCACCAGCTTAGAACAGACTGGTTGGGTGCGCGAGTGATGGCTGCGGTTGCGCTAATCCTTAAAATTTTACTTCGATACCTGCTCCAAACTCTCGTGGATCACCTACGTAAGCCAACGACCCAAAATTTTCCGTGACATAAAATTCATCAAACAGGTTAGTGACGAAGGCAAACGTGCGCAGATTTTTGTAGCGATAGGAAAGTTGAATGTCGGCAACAAAATAATCATCCACTTCGAGTGTGCTCGAATTTAGATCGTCGCTAAAATAATCGCTGGTGTAGCGCCCTTGGGCACTGAATTCCAGGTTGTTGTAAAGTTCATAACGCACACCCAACGCGCTGGTCAGATTTGGCGCTTTGGCAAACTCATTACCTTCAACGGAGTCACTCGACAGGGAAAAGCTTTCCAGTTCAGTCTCCAATAAACCGAGGTTAGCGAACAATGACCAGCGATCAGATGGTTTGTAGTTCAGTGCTAGCTCCGCGCCATAGGAACGGGCTTCTTCGGCATTATCAATGGTGCTGACGATATTTCCATAAAATCGGTGTAGAGGACATTGGCGTTTAGTTGCAGCGTATTATCTAGCCAACTAGAGCGCAGGAAAAGCTCATAGTTTCAGAGGGTTTCTTCAGCAAAAAAATCCTCTTCCCCGGTGTCGAAAGACACCGTCGTGCCGCCAGGGTTAAAGCCCTTGACCACCGTTGCGCCTATGGTCAGCGTGTCTGAAATCCCATAGGCAAGGCTGAATTTGGGCAAAAACGCCGTAAACGTCTCGTCATAATCCACCGTCAGTGGACCTAGCGTGCCGTCGCGGTCTTGGCTATCCCGTTGATATCGCCCCCCTAGGGTGAGATCAAGCTGGGGGGTGATTACCCAGGTCAATTCACCAAATAAGGCCACACTAGTATTGGTATCCTCAAACTCGCCGGTGCCTATAAACGCATCTAAATCAATGAATTCGTCATTGTCCGAGCGACGGTAGTAAGTGCCGATAAAGCCAGATAGGTTAGTTTCCGGTGAAGCATAACTGAGTAGGGTTTCGTTGCTAAGCTCCTCGCCGTCGATGTCGCCGATGCCTTCACCCGGTAAGGTCAGACGCTCGATGTCAGTTTGGGAATAAGTGAGTGTATTGCTGATGGACCAGTCATTGACAAAGTCATAATCGATATCGGCAATCACCGTATCCGAGTCTGTTCTCCACACGGGAATGCCTGAGTTTACGTTGATGCGGTCTTTGAATTCAATGCCTTGCGTAGGATCTGCAGAGACAATCTCCGTTTGCAGTCGGGTAACATCGTTTAACGACAGGGTTAGCTGGGTGCTAAGCCCTGGCAGGTTAGTAGGTTCATACAATAACTTAGCACGGGCGATCAAGTACTGTTCTTCGTCGCGGGGCTCGCCGATGTCTTGGGTTGCATTGGGTAGATCGAGAAAGGTCTCGTGGGTGCGGTAGTCGATGGCGAGTCTTCCGGCTAATTCATCGCCCAGGAGTGGTCCGGAGATAACCCCGGAGAATTGGCGGGTGTTTTCCTCAGCGATAATTGCCCGGGCTGATGACTCGAAGTCAAAGGTAGGGTCTTTGGTTTCCACAAAAATAGCGCCGGCAATAGAGTTAGCGCCTTGGGTAGTCGTCTGTGGTCCGTTGAACACTTCAATACGTTCAACATCCCAAATCGAGCTAAAACCGTAAATAAATTCGTTGAAACTAATCGGTCGCCCGTCAATTTGAATGGTAGTACGGGGCCGCGAGCCGCCCAGAAAAGCTTCCGCGTCGTTGAGGACGCCAGTGGTATCCTGACCGCGAATGGTGGGGCCTGAGTTGTTGTTGCCAAACTGCTGAACATTCGGGGTAAGGGAGAGTACCGTATCGACGCGATCTGGTCCGGCCAGCGATGGCAACACCTCGTCGGTGATGACCGTGACGCTTGACGCGGTATCCTCTACAGCGCGTTCAACCCGCTCGCCGGTGATGGTAATAGGGGCGAGTTCTATCCCTTGGGTTTCGGTTAGAGGGGTAGATTGGGTCTGAGTTTGTTGCAGCTCGTCTGTCGGGACGGTTTGTGCGTTGACCGGTGTTACCGTGAGGGTAATGATCAATATTAATACACGTCGTTCTTGGTTTTGATTTGACATGCCTATGACTTCGTCTCGTTATTGTCAGTGTTACGAAGGGTTTGCTGAAACCATTCTCTCAATAGCCTTTTCTCAAAACGCAACCGGTCGCTGGCCGGTTGGGTGTAGACCCGGCGCAAAAAGTTCAAATCGGTTAGCTGCGTGCTACCTTGCTTGACCAACGCACCGGACGCGTCCCTCAGCCCATAGCTAAGCTGAAGCCGGGGTGGGTATACATCGCGGATGATGCGGACATTATCTAGACGGGGTCGCCAAGGTTCGTAAGCCCCCGCTAGATCGATATCGTTGAAAGTCAGTTCCAGTTGCGCCTTGGCTGGCAAATGACGCGTCGCTAAGCGTTGTACGTACTCCGTTATTTCTGCTTCCAAAGCGGCGCGGGCGCGAGGCGTATGGCGGCCGTCAACGCTGAAGTCGGTATAGCCCCCTTGAGGTTCGACATAATCGACTTTGATCTCAGCGGCAAGGGTGGGTGCGATGTAAATACATAACAATAATACGGTCCAGGCTGTCGCAGTATTGCCGATTACCTTAGAATTCATAACGCAGGCTACCCTGAATCAAACGGCGGTCGCCCACATCGATTTGATCAGCCCGCGCTCCGCTGTCTTGCATGGATACATAGTAAGTTTCATCGAATATATTTTCAACGAACAGCGACAGGGTTGCTTGTGGCGTGAGTCGATATGACGCACCGATATCGACCACCGTGTAATCGGGTAAGGTGATCGTGTTGCCGCTGTTGCCCTCACGGTCACCCACATGAATCACGCCCACTGAGGTATCCAGCTTAGGTAGCCCGAATCTGGCCCAAGTATAGTTAGCGAACAAACTGGCCTGAAAACGCGGTGTATTAGGAAAGCGATTACCTTCAAAACCATCTGGGTTGTCGAGGATTTCCGTATCCATGAAGGCAACACCGCCTAATAACTGTAAGTTATCACCGATATTACCCGCGATCTCTGATTCAAACCCTCGTATGCGGGCAGAGCCGAATAACACCAGAAAATCTTCCTCATCGGTGTTGGTGGGGTCATCGGCGGCAATATCGTCCTGGCGGATTTGATAGACGGTATTGCTCCAAAGCAGACGGCCGCCGGCCAGGGAACTTTTAATTCCCACCTCGAACGAACGGGCATGGGTTGGGTCCAATGGCCCACTACGGGAGACGCCTTCCTGGGGCTGGTAAGCGTCGCTGTAGCCGGCAAATACCGTATGGTTCGAATGTAGGTCATAGGACGTAGCGACTCGAAAAGACACTTCATCGGATTCAGTTTTACCACCAAAACTTACTGCATCAAACTCGTCATAACGTACACCGACGATGGTTCGCCAGACCGGTGTCCACTCCGCTTGCCATTGCCCAAAGTAGGAGTCAGTGTTTTCTTCAAGATCAGTGAAAGACCGTCCACCGTCGGCGATGAAATTGGGTTCTTGGTCATTATCCAAGTCAAAAATGTCGATCTGGTTATCAGTGGTCAAGTCACGGGAAACAAAGCGTTCTTCGTTACGCAAGATATTGACGCCACCAAGCAACGTGTGAGTGATATCGCCGATGTTAAATTCTCCTTTAAGAGAGGCTAGTCCAGTGTGTTGGGTTTCCTCATTGAACCAGTCGGCCCACCTGATCGCTATCACCCGGTTGCTATTCCAGGACAACCCATCTTCGTTGTAGAGATCCTCATCGCCGCCAAACCCTGGCTCGCTGTTGGCATTACGGAACTCGTCAACTTTGTATTCGTAATCAATATATTGGTAACGAAGTCTGGCGGACAGTAGGTCATTAAAACGATGGTTTAGTTCAATATCAAAACGATTGATGGTGTGCTCGTTTTTACCGTTTTCTTGGTGAAAGCTCCAATCCCGGGGTGCGAAATCATTATCGAAAGCGTTTTCCAGATAAATGATGCCGCGGTCTTGCGCATCATCACGGTAGTAATGTTCGTATTCTAGAAGCAGGTTGCTGCCGGGTGCAAAGTCCCAATTTAATGACGGCGCGATGATGTAGCGGGGCGTCTCATCGGGTCGACCTTTACGCCATTCCGCCCCTTCTTCATAGGCGGCGATAAAGCGATATTGCAGATCGCCGTCCAGCACCAGTGGACCCGTCACATCGCCGCTAAGCTTACGATAACCGTAGTCGCCGAGACTTGCTTCCACGGCAGCCCCGAAAAGTCGCTGGGGTTTTTTTGTGACTACATTAATCGTGCCGCCCGGTTCCGCAACGCCTGCTTCAACCCCGGCGGGTCCTTTAATCACCTCAATACGTTCGATATTATCGGGCATAAACTGCGAGCCGCCAAAACGCAGTCCGTTAAGATAAATCGTCGTCCCGTCAAAGCCGCGAATCAGCGGTGCATCGTCGGTCCAACCCCCGTCGTCATTGCGGGTGACGCCGGGGATAAAGTTCACCACGTCGTTGAGCCGGGTGGCGCGGCTGTCCCGTAAAAAATCGCTGGAAATTACATTTACTGTAGCGGGTGTCTGCTGGAGCGGAAGGTCGAAGCCTAAAGCACTGGTGCCTTCGGCACGATAACCGTCGATGGGTTCTTGACTAGCGCTGGGGGCAGGGCGTGTGCCTTCTACAGTAACTGGTGGTAGATCGATCGTATCAGTGGCAGAGTTGCTGTCCGATTGGGCGAAGAGTTTGTCAGTTGCGTTGCTGTCCAGGGCCACGAAAGCGGGTTTTTCTTGAAAGTAGAGATGATCACCTCCGTTTCCCGCCAGTGCTGGAACACTGACAGTGAATGTTGCAATAGCGTGGATTACCAGTGTCGGCAACGTAGTCGCACGCGGTCGGTGCTGGTTTCTTATCAATTGTTTTCTTAATGATTCGTGTTTAAAGTTAGTGTTCGGTTTTGAAGTGTGCGTAAGGTGATGGCGATGGGAGACATATATAGTTAGCATGATTTTCGTGTTTTTTTTATGATAAAAACTATTTAAAATTAGATGTTTGTGGAGAAGCTACTCAGTAATTTACGTAACAATAATATTTCACATGCTTGAAATATACAACGCATAAAATACTAATGCAAATAATTTGCATTTGTAAAATAGTAGCTGTACGATGAAATAGTTCGATAATGGCCATTATTCGTACTCCAAGAGCAACACTACTGAAAGTCATCCCGTGATATCTTTTCCCCCGATCGTTGTTTTGTCACCATCTAGCTGCCTTGGTCCCCACGCCGACTGTATCCATAAACAAACGTGTCATCATGATCTGCAATACTGTCTAAGAAAACCACCGATGGGATTCCTCATACCCTTGTCTATGGCAGCGCTGATAACCCTCAACGTCCAAGCGCAGCAAACCGAGCCGTATCACTGGTACCGAATTGACCACTGAGTTTTCCACCGGTCTGCTGGGTACGCTTGATACCACCATTGATTAACACACGGATTGATGGCTACTCGGGTGAACTTGCCATGCCAGCTGATATCCCTATACCCGGCTCACCCGATCCAGCTGAGGCGTTTACCCAAAGCTGGGGATATGTTGAGGAAGACAGCGTATTCGGTGAATTTCGGCTTGATTGGTATTTTGCCGACGGTTGGTCTCTCACCGCCCAGTATCTGAATGGCCAATATGACCGTGACTACCTTACGGGTGACGGCGGCGAGATACTGACGGCAGACGGTGACTTTTTAATCGACGTGTTTCAGTTTATCGCTAATGTACAGAACGTCACCGACAAAGAATATTGGCGTGGCTATGGTATCGGTCTTGAACTAGCCGAGCCACGCATGTTTAGTTAAGTCAGGAGAGTAGGCGTTATGGCTTCGCGAGGTTACACCGGGGGTCAACTGGTTAGCCGCGCCCTAGTCGGTGGTATCGGTGGTTATGTTGCGGCG
>CAZGON010000243.1:0-6501 GCA_964527085.1 uncultured Candidatus Competibacteraceae bacterium | reverse complement strand
CGTTACCGTTGTCGCCAACCAAAGGTTTTGGCATAAAGGTGGCTGTTTTACCGTAGCTTAACGCCACATTCTGAACCACGTATTTAAGGGTTTGAACTTCATCGGCCTTACGCACTAACGTGTTAAATTTCGCGCCGATTTCAGCTTGACCAGCGGTGGCCACCTCGTGGTGATGAACTTCTGTTTCTAAACCCATGCTCTCCAAGGCCAAACACATGGCGCTGCGCACGTCTTGTTGGGAGTCTACTGGCGGTACTGGGAAATAACCCCCTTTGACGAGAGGTCGATGGCCAAAATTACCCCCTTCGTAGACTCGCTCAGTGTTCCAATGTGCTTCCTTTGAGTCCACTTTATAAAAGGAGCCAGAGATGTCGCTTCCCCAGCGCACATCGTCGAGAATAAAGAACTCATTCTCAGGACCAAAGTAGGCCACGTCTCCAATACCCGTTGACTGCAAATAGGCTTCGGCGCGTTTTGCTGCAGAGCGAGGATCCCGTTCATAACCCTGCATGGAAGTAGGTTCGACGATATCGCAGGTCAGGTTTAACGTACTGTCTTCATAGAAGGGGTCGATGGTGGCTGTGGTCGCATCTGGCATAAGAATCATATCGGACTCTTGAATGCCCCGCCAACCCGCAATAGAGGAACCGTCGAACATTTTGCCTTCTTCAAAGATATCCTCGGAGAAGGTGCTAGCAAGGGCAGTGACGTGCTGTTGCTTACCGCGAGTGTCGGTAAAGCGAAAATCGATAAACTTGACTTCCTTTTCTTTGATGGTCTTCATTACTTCAGAAGGCGTCATGGAAGTTTTTCCTCCGGGCGAGTGTTTAGTGTGATTTGTCCCATATCAGGCTGTAGAACACAGCTCTTCACGGCTCCAGCAGGAAACATGCCAACCAGAATTTGTAAACAGTCCATAAGCGTAGGCCATTTATTTCCTCATTAGTAGGGTTAAATGCACAAAAAAAGTGCAATAAATCTTTTAAAGCACATTTTTAGTGCGTTAGATGATCTAGTAAAGGACAACTTGGGATAGGATAAAAGCTGTTATCATCAACAATCACCTATTTAGCCTACTAGCTAGAGGAGTACACTACATGGGAAACCGGCTCTCTAAGATCTACACTCGAACCGGCGACACCGGTACCACCGGTTTGAGCGGCGGCGAGCGTATTGCCAAAGATAGTCTGCGTATTGAGGTGATTGGCCAAGTGGATGAGTTAAACTGCGCCGTGGGTATGGTGCTTATTCATACCATTCGACCCACCCTTCAAGAGGTATTGAGTGAAGTGCAACATAAGTTATTCGATCTGGGTGGCGAACTCAGTATGCCAGGCTATCAAGCGGTACTCGACGAGGATGTCACGGCCTTAGAAGAGGCGCTGGACACGTTGAATGCTGAGTTACCGCCCTTAAAAGAGTTTATTTTGCCCGGCGGCGGTCCTGCCGCGGCGGCTTGTCATATGGCCCGCGCCATCTGCCGTCGTGCTGAGCGTTTCATGGTGACCTTAGCCCGTACTGAAGAAATCAACAACCATGGCCAAACTTATCTGAATCGGCTGTCAGACTTATTATTTGTGGCGAGCCGAGTGTTGGCCCGAGATGAGGGGGGTAGCGAGGTGTTATGGCGTAACAAACGTGATCGGCGACGTTTAGCGGACGGTAAAGAAACGTCGTCTGGAAAAGAACAAAAACAGACACCTACGATTTAACGGCGTGACCAGCAACGGGCTACGGCACTATCTAGCCACTTTACCAAAAGTCCGAGAGGCGTGCTGGCCACCAGCAGACCTATTAAAACACCAAGACCGTTCGCCAGCATGTCAGCATAATCAAATTGACGATAGCCGAGCCAACCCTGAAGGTATTCCAACGTAATCCCTAATCCCACTAAAAAACTTAACCACTGAACACGACCTACAAAAGCCTGGGCGAACCAAAACATAAGCAGCGCATAGCTGACAAAGTGTTGACTTTTGTCCCAAATTAACACGGGTGGGGTAGGAGGCTTAGGCATTAACGTCAGCACCACTACCACAATTACCATGAGCCAGCCGATGGTCTGCCATAGGGGGGTAAATGCCAACGCTGTTTGAGACGAGGCGGGTTTGAATAAGCTATCCTTTATGTGTTGCATCATAATGCTGTTGTTTGGTTAGGCCAAGTGGCCATGTATACTGGTTTGAAGGTGCGGAACAGCGATGTAAGGTTTTTATACGATGTCCATTTTAGCTAAAGATAACATCAGGCGTCTGGTTATGCCGGTATCGGTGGAACAATACCACCAGTTTAGCGCGGCCGGTTTAATTTCCGAAAAGACTGAGCTTATAAACGGTATTATCTTTAATAAGATGACAAAATCACCCTTGCATGAATTTATCGCTTACCGACTGTTTCGTTATTTTTCAGATGGATTGGACGATGCTTATCTAATTCGCAAAGAGGCTCCCTTAACATTAGCGAGCTCAGAGCCGGAACCTGACATCTCTATCCTGCGAGGCAGAATTGAGCAATTTGTTTCAGCGCATCCTAGCTATGCCGAGCTTGTTATCGAAATTGCTCTTTCGTCACTGGATCTTGATCGTGAAAAAAGCCTTATTTATGCAGCCGCCAACATCCCAGAATATTGGATTGTGCTACCAGACAGACAATTGATTGAGCGTTATAACACACCGGTAGCAGGAAAATATCAAAGCAAAACCCGTCTTACCGCCACGGAGTCTATCCAGACCTTGTGTGGTGAATTACCATTGCAAGCGCTATTTAAAACCGCTGCGAAATAGGTTTTGCCTTCGCCATCCCTATAGGTAAACACGCCAGTGCCCAAAGGTATCAAAGACGCAACCGGTGTTTACCGGCTTAAGGGTGATCTCGGCCAAGAGATTAGCGGGTGTCGGTTGCGTTTTGATCGTGGCACCCTACTGCTTGAAGGAGAGCCGTTTTTTCCAACGGCTATCCGCGATGTTTTTCACTACGACTCCCGCGTCGATGCGTATCGCGCTCCGGCCCACTGCTATAGCCGGATTATCGGTCCTTTAAAAGGTTTTTTAAAACGTAATCAAGCACCTCGCTACGGGCGAGTTGAACTGACTTGCAACTTCCCCATGGAGCCATTCCCCCATCAGCAAGACGCTCTAATGCAGTGGCAGGCTGCCCGGGGCCGCGGCATCATTGTGCTACCTACCGGATCGGGTAAAACCTTGGTAGGTTTATTAGCCTTGTGTTGGGCAAAACGGGATACGTTAATTTTAGTGCCGACCCTTGACCTTATGCACCAATGGTATGCGCTGCTGCGGATGACGTTTCCAGAACAGAGCATTGGTCTGATCGGCGGTGGTTATCATGAAGTAACCGCGTTGACTGTCGCCACTTATGATTCTGCCTCTCGACATATCGAACGGCTCGGCAACCGTTTTGGGACATTGGTGTTTGATGAAGTCCACCATTTGCCCTCGGAGTTTTATCGCTGCATCGCTGAGTTTTCTTTAGCGCCCTATCGTTTGGGGTTGACCGCCACCCTGGAGAGAAACGACGGAAAACACCTGGATTTAATGGAATTGGTGGGGGATACAGTTTATAAAAAACGGCCCGAGGATTTTGCCGGCAACATACTAGCGTCTTTTCGCATTCACCCGGTGTATGTGGAACTCTCCCAAGCAGAGCGGGAAGCTTATCAACAGGCTATTGCGAGACGCAATGGCTTCCTCCAAGCAAAGGGGGTGGCGTTAGGTTCCTTAACTGGCTGGAACCGGTTTGTAATGTTATCGGCACGCAGCCCGGAAGGGCGGCGCGCCATGCAGGCCCATCGCGAAGCACGCCGTATTGCCCATGCTACGTCCGCTAAAATTCGTATGCTGAGCACAATTCTGGCCCGTCATCTTGGTGAAAAAACCCTCATTTTTACGGAAGACAATGCCACCGCCTATGAGGTATCCCAGCGCTTTTTAATACCCTGTATGACTCACCAGACGTTGATAAAAGAACGTCAGTTTATCCTTGAGAGCTTTAAAAGCAGTGTCTATAAAACCATTGTGACCAGCAATGTTCTCAATGAAGGGGTGGATATTCCCGATGCTTGTATTGGGGTTATCCTGTCCGGAAGTGGCTCTAACCGCGAGTTTGTGCAACGTTTGGGACGGATACTCCGGCGTGGCGAGGGTAAGCAAGCTATTCTCTATGAATTAGTCGCTCGGGAAACCCGCGAGGAGCAAGTGGCGCAGCGGCGGCGCAGCCCAGTCCAGCCAGATCCTCAACCAGAACATCAGACCTTGCCGCTATTTTCAGCGACAGAATCCGACAACAATAGGTAATGCGTCAAATGGTGGTAATAACGTCACCACCCTCACTCATAATGCCTACGGGCATATGCGCTGCGTTATGGGCATAGGCCATATAGCCTTGTTGATCGATAAGGATAAGACCCGCTTGCCGCCGGGTCTTTGCGTTAAGGTGAGCTAGTGCGTGGTCAACTGCTGCTTGAGGCGGCATTCCTGCCCGCAAAAAATCCACCGCGGTTTTGGCCAACACGACGCGGATAATGGCCTCGCCGATGCCAGTGCAGGATACGCCACCCCTATCGTCGGCATAGGTGCCACAGCCGATCAGCGCCGAATCGCCCACCCGACCTGGCAAGGTGTTGAAGAGACCACCGGTGGAGGTGGCGGCGGCAATCTCACCCCTCTGATCCATGGCTACAGCGCCCACGGTGCCATGATCCGCCTCCCAACGCTGGCGCTGGTGCTCGACAATCAACGCCGCGTCAGGGTACTCTTGCAGGCCGACGCTGCGGGCAAACTCCAAAGCCGATTCACCGGCTAACAGTACATGGCGGCCATCCTCGAGTACCTGTCGGGCAAGACAAATGGGATTTTTTAAACGGCTCACCGCGGCAACGGCGCCGGCAGCTAAGTTAGCGCCATTCATAATGGAGGCGTCTAACTGAATTTTACCGTGACAATTGAGAACCGCACCGGTGCCGGCGTTAAATAACGGATCGTCTTCCAGCGCTGCAACGGCGCTTTGTACCGCGTCGAGGGCTGAGTATCCCTGAGCTAGCTGTGCGGCGCCGGCTTCGGCGGCCCTTTGGCAACCCGTTTGGCGTTGCGCTAACAGGCCATCTCGGATCGGTCCTGCGCCGCCGTGAACGATGATGCGCCAACGCTGCTTACTATGATAAGTAGACATAGTGTGTATTGCCTTTTCTGTCGCTTTCAGTGATTTGACATTGTTGAGGATAAAACATCAATGCTTCCTAGCGATCTTTTATTTTCACGCCGTCGCGGCGCTCAGATTTACCCAAAGTTTCTCAAAAAAGACCAACAGCGTTGGGCGGAATCCGTGTTAACCATGCTTCAAGCCCATCAGCATCGAACCCGAGGGGAGTTGCAGGAAGCCCTCAAAGCCCTGGAGGGGGATTCACCCGACTATCGGATTGTCAGAGGGTTTGCCCATCTAGCTTTAAATGCAGCGCAGTTTACCTTAGCCGTTGCGGATATTGCGCCAGAAGTTTTACGGCAAGAGGTTTTCAGTTTGGCATCCCAGCGGGGTGTCTATAATGAAACCCAGGCCCAGGCCGTCTTAAAAGAGCTGTCGGAAAAATTTCGGTTAGAGCCCAACACCTTGCGCGATGCGCTCTATGCTGATTTGCCAGAGCGCCATGTGTTATCGGCATTACCTGATTACCCATCGGCTGAACTAGTGGATCGCTATAATGTGGCCCAGGCCCAAGGGCTGCTTTATTCTGCCCTTTATCTGCGGGTCTCGGCGCATCGTAATGTGCCCGGTGAATATCGGCGACTTTTTCAGCAGTTGAAATTTCACGGTTTAATGTATGCCGTGGAAGGAAATCTGGACGATGGCTATCAGATTTATGTGGATGGGCCGGCGAGCCTATTTAAGTTAACCCGTAAATACGGTATCCAGATGGCCCTTTTTTTACCGTCATTGCTACGCATTACCCGCTGGGAAATGGAAGCGGTGTTGCGTAAAGATGACCGGGAACTCACTTACTGCTTAAATTCGGAATCCCTATTGCGTTCCCACTATGCTAAACCACCTGCCTATGACAGCCTATTGGAAAAGTCCTTCGCTGAGCGTTGGGAAAAATTGCAATCGCCATGGGTTTTAGAACGGGAAGTGGAAATCGTAGACCTTAAAGGTACGGTATTCGTACCGGACTTTGCTTTGCGGCACTCGGATGGAAGAACGGTTCATATAGAAATTGTGGGTTTTTGGCATCCCGACTATTTGCGCCGTAAACTGGATAAGGTCAAACGCGCTAACATGCATAATCTTATTCTGGCAGTGTCTGATCGGCTCAACGTAACGACAGAGGCTATTGAAAAAATATCCGGTCCGGTGCTCTTTTTTAAAGGAAAACTGGAGCCTAAAAAGGTTTTAGATATCTTGGAAACAATGACTGTTTGAACACTTTCCGGACTTACGCAGCTCATTCCAGAGGACGCCGTGAATACGTCCTTGTAGGCTTGACGACGGCCTTCC
>CAZGON010000242.1:3889-6531 GCA_964527085.1 uncultured Candidatus Competibacteraceae bacterium | reverse complement strand
GCCTGGACGGCCGTCGTCAAGCCCACAGGGAAGTGTTCACGGCGTCCTCTGGAACAAGCTATGCAACGCCTGATTATCACACACCCATGGTCAGACTGACATCGGATCGCTGGGTGTCGCGGGCTTTCGCCTGCATTTCTTGGAGGGCGCGGCGATACTCCACCGGCATCACCTTGACAAATTTTGGCAAAAAGTCATGCCAGTGTTCGAGAATCACTTTAGCCCGCCGACTGCCTGTATAGTGATGGTGCTGTTCAATCAGACGCTGCAAACGTAACGCATCAAAGCGGGTCATATCTCGCATCACATCCACCCGGCCATGGGTTTCCAGATCGCCACCCTGATGCTCAACACGCTCCAGAGCCAGGTCTTCGTCTTCAATAGGCTCTAAATCCACCATGGCGAGATTAACCCGTCGCTCAAAACTGCCTTCTTCATCCAACACGTAAGCGACCCCTCCGCTCATCCCAGCGGCAAAATTACGCCCGGTATAGCCCAATACCACCACCACACCGCCAGTCATATACTCACAGGCGTGATCGCCAACCCCTTCCACCACCGCGGTGGCGCCGGAGTTGCGCACCGCAAACCGCTCACCCGCTACCCCGCGGAGAAAACATTCCCCTTCGGTGGCCCCATAGAGTACGGTATTACCGACAATAATATTGTCATGGGGTTCGCAACGACTGTCCAACGAGGGGTAAATAATCAAACGTCCGCCGGCAAGTCCCTTAGCCACATAATCGTTCGCTTCCCCGATCAGCTCTAAAGTAATACCTCGGGTCAAAAAAGCCCCAAAACTTTGTCCCGCTGTGCCTGTAAGACGCACATAGATGGTATCGTCGGGTAGCCCCTTATGCCCGTAACGATTGGCCACGCGACCCGACAGCATAGCGCCAACAGTGCGGTGGATGTTACGCACGGGAAGTTCCAACTTGACCGGAGTTGCTTTTTCCAAGGCATCCCGACAGGCTTCCAAAAGTTGATGATCAAGGGCTTTATCCAGCCCATGGTCCTGGGTTTCGCAGTGATAAACGGCAACCCCCGCTTCTACGTCAGGCCGGTATAAGACCCGGCTTAAATCAAGGCCATGAGCCTTCCAATGGGTAATGGCGCGACGCATATCCAACCGATCAGAACGGCCGATCATCTCGTTAAAGGTGCGAAAACCCAGTCGCGCCATCAACTCGCGTACTTCTTCCGCCAAATAGAGCATGTAATTGATCACATGTTCCGGTTCGCCAGGAAATAATTTGCGCAGCTCCGGATTTTGCGTGGCGATGCCTACCGGGCAGGTGTTGAGGTGACATTTCCGCATCATGATGCAGCCTTCCGCGATTAAAGCGCCGGTGCCAAAGGCAAATTCGTCTGCCCCCAGTAACGCTCCCACCACAATATCGCGACCCGTGCGTAGTCCCCCATCGGCCTGCACCGAAACGCGCCCGCGCAGCCGGTTTAAAACCAGGGTTTGATGGGTCTCGGCGATGCCCAGTTCCCAGGCAGACCCGGCATGATGGATGGAACTCAAGGGACTTGCCCCGGTGCCGCCATCGTCTCCAGACACGGTAATATGGTCCGCGTGGGCCTTGGCAACACCGGCGGCAATGGTCCCCACACCCACTTCGGACACCAGTTTAACGCTGATGCGTGCCTGAGGATTGACGTTTTTAAGATCAAAGATAAGCTGCGCCAGATCTTCGATGGAGTAGATGTCATGGTGGGGCGGCGGTGAGATCAGTCCCACACCAGGGGTGGAGTGGCGCACCTGAGCAATCCAATCATCCACTTTATGGCCCGGCAGTTGCCCCCCCTCACCGGGTTTAGCGCCTTGCGCCATTTTTATTTGAATGCCATCGGCATTGACTAAATACTCGGTGGTTACCCCAAACCGCCCGGAAGCCACCTGTTTGATGGACGAACGCATGGAATCACCGTTAGCCAACGGTACATAGCGCTCGGCATCTTCACCGCCCTCGCCGGTATTGGAACGACCGCCAATCCGGTTCATGGCAATGGCGAGGTTGGTATGGGCCTCCCAAGAAATAGACCCAAACGACATGGCGCCGGTGGCGAAGCGTTTTACAATGGCTGTGGCGGGTTCCACTTCGTCCAGGGGTACCGACTGGGTTGGCCAGCGAAACTCAAACAGACCGCGCAGGTTTTTGAGGGACTGACTTTGATCATCCACCTGTTGCGCAAAGGTTTTATAGCGTCCATAGTCGCCCGCTCGCACGGCGTGCTGCAGCAATGCAATGGTGTCCGGCGTCCAAACGTGCTCCTCGCCGCGGATTCGATAGGCCAGATCACCACCCACGTCCAAGGCGTCCCGATAGACCGGATCATCACCATAGGCCAGTTGGTGACGGCGGGCGGTTTCTTCAGCCACCTCGGCCAAGCCCACCCCCTCAATCAAGCTTTGTGTGCCGGTAAAGTATTTTTCCACAAAGCCACTGGCGAGGCCCACGGCGTCGAAAATTTGCGCCCCGCAGTAGGACTGGTAGGTGGATATCCCCATCTTTGCCATCACTTTGAGGATGCCCTTATTGACCGCCTTGGTATACCGTTGATGGGCTTCCTGCTCCGTTAACGGCTCGGGTAACTTAGGTAATAGCGCCGACAGGGTATCGAAGGCGAGATACGGA
>CAZGON010000242.1:0-3879 GCA_964527085.1 uncultured Candidatus Competibacteraceae bacterium | reverse complement strand
GATTGATAGCTTCCGCGCCGTAACCCGCCAGCAGGCAAAAGTCATGGACTTGACGGGTTTCACCGGTTTCCACCACCAGCCCCACCGAGGTGCGTAGCCCCTCCCGAATTAAATGATGATGCACCGCCGAGGTGGCTAAAAGCGCGGGAATCGGCATATGATCGGCATCCACACAACGATCCGAGAGCACTAAGATATTATGACCGTGTTTCACCGCATCCGACGCGGCCCGACACAAGGCTTCCAGGGCCGCCTCCATACCTTGGCCGCCCCGCTGGGCCGCGTATCCCATATCCAAGGTATGGGTGCGAAACACATGGTCCACATGGTTCTCGATACGCCGAATGCGTTCTAAATCCACATTAGCAAGGATCGGCTGATGCACCTCCAGACGCATATGGGTGCCGCCGGTGTTTAAATCCAATAGATTAGGCCGCGGGCCGATGAGCGATACTAAAGACATGACCGATTCTTCCCGGATCGGATCGATGGGTGGGTTGGTCACCTGGGCGAAGTTCTGTTTAAAATAATCAAACAGGGATTTGGAGCGTTGCGATAATACGGCGGGTGGGGTGTCTCGCCCCATGGCACCCACCGGATCTTGGCCCGTTAAGGCCATGGGTGTTAAAAAAAATTTGACATCTTCCTGGGTGTAGCCAAACGCTTGTTGACGGTCCAACAGGGTCTTGGAATCTGGGGCCATAGGCCCTACTTCCAGCGGTAATTCCGCCAGATGGATTTGAGTCTGGTTGAGCCAGGTTTGATAGGGGCGCGCCGAGGTCAGTTCAGCTTTGATTTCGGCATCATCGATAATACGTCCCTGCTCAAGATCGATCAGAAACATTTTACCTGGCTGCAAGCGCCATTTTTTTACAATCCGCTGCTCCGGGATGTTAATCACACCGGCCTCCGAGGCCATCACCACCAAATCATCATCAGTCACCACATAGCGGGCCGGGCGCAGGCCGTTGCGATCCAAGGTGGCGCCAATTTGGCGGCCATCGGTAAACGCCACTGCGGCCGGTCCGTCCCAGGGTTCCATCAGGGCCGCATGGTATTCGTAAAACGCCCGTCGTTGTTCGTCCATCAACGGGTTATCAGTCCACGCCTCGGGAATCATCAGCATCATGGCGTGAACCAGGGAATAACCGCTGTTGACCAATAGTTCCAAGGCGTTATCGAGGATGGCGGAATCCGATTTCCCCTCGCCGATCAACGGCCAAAGCTTATCCAGATCATCGCCTAACACCTCGGATTTCATGGTATGGCGGCGGGCCGCCATCCAATTGACGTTACCCCGTAGGGTGTTGATTTCGCCATTATGGCAAAGATAACGAAACGGTTGCGCCAATGCCCAGGTGGGAAATGTATTGGTGGAAAAGCGTTGATGCACTAACGCCAGCGCAGACTCCATTCGAGGATCCTTCAGATCCGGGTAATAGGTACCCATATGACAGGCTAAAATCATCCCTTTGTAGACCAAGGTGCGGGCAGACAGGGAGGCGACATAAAACTGCTCCTTGTCCATGATATCCTGCGCCATCACCGTTTGATGGACTTGTTTGTGAATCACAAAGAGTTTACGTTCAAAGGCATCCACATTGGGGCAATTATCACCACAGCCGACGAACACTTGCCGGGTCACCGGCTCGGCGGGTTTTACTGTTTCACCAAGACAGCTGCCATCGGTGGGTACATCGCGCCACCCTAATAGGGTCTGCCCTTCGGTCTCGATATGCTGGGTGAGGGCTGCCTCGCAGGCTATGCGAGCTTCTTTGTGAGCCGGTAAACACACCATACCGACCGCATAAAGTCCGGGTGGTGGTAGATCAAAACCGATGCCAGCGCACTCAGCCCGCAAAAAACCATCGGGTATCTGCAACAGAATGCCGGCCCCATCACCCGCTCCGGGATCAGCCCCCACGGCGCCGCGATGGGTGAGATTATCGAGAATTTCTAGCCCCTGCTTTACAATGTCGTGGCGTTGACGGTTTTTAATATCTACCACAAAGCCAATGCCACAGGCATCATGTTCATTACGAGGGTCATAAAGTCCTTGACGAGAAGGGTATAGAGTAGCACTCATAAACAATTTGCCTCTGCCTACCAGGTGTTACGGTGAGCAAAAAAATAAAATGATAAAAAATGCTGTCTTATGTTACCGGGAAATT
The DNA here is from genome assembly GCA_964527085.1 of uncultured Candidatus Competibacteraceae bacterium. Taxonomy (GTDB): domain Bacteria; phylum Pseudomonadota; class Gammaproteobacteria; order Competibacterales; family Competibacteraceae; genus CAYRGG01. Next base: position 1,708 of record CAZGON010000242.1, on the reverse strand, counting down.
TGATCAGGCCAGACTGCGCAGACACGCAAAATATTTTTCCGGCAAAAACGGCTTAAGGCTTTATAGGTGGGGAAAAACGTGTGCCTAGTATCGTGCATTACACTCTCCGAAACGAACGCAGACAGAGCGCTCTCAGCAAAAATCGATTTACTTTAAAACCTCAGGGCAGCTAAAAAAATGATGTACCGCAAAACATCATCCATGGAACTCGCTTCTAAGCCTTAGCAAAATTCATGCAAAAACTCCTAACCGATTTATTGTCTAATTAAAATGACGAGAATTTTGCCATTGGATAAATCTAATAATGTCCCTTTGCGCTTTTTTAGTGCATTATTTGCACTTTTATGCACTACTATCTAGCAGGTTAATGGCTTTGGTTTAGATTTATCAACCAATGGAGAATAAGGTAATGTCGTCTGTCAATAAATTCTTTACCCCACAACGGCGCCACACTATGATTGCTGAAGCGGCCTATTACCTGGCGCAACAGCGTAATTTTCAACCGGGTGATCCCCTCCAAGATTGGCTGCGAGCTGAAAAATTGATCGACCAAAAATGGCAACACCCAAAGCTTGCGCTGCGCCAACTGAATGAACCCGAACTCGTCGATGCCACTTAATATGAGGTAGGAATTCTCTAGGCACACCCAAGAGAACAAAAATTTCAAGAATGCCCTTACTGCACAATATTGGTCGTCGTTGATGATGAATAAACAAAGGATATATCGAGGCTTGGGGCTTTTTTGTTTTGGCCTTGGCGGGGTTGGTATTGGTGTGCCGTTACTACCTACCGTCCCATTTTGGATTTTGGCGGCTATCTGTTTTGCGCGCTCTGCGCCAGCGCTACAGCAGAGAATCTATAATCATCCGCAATTTGGTGAGACCGTGCGGCAGTTTGTAGAAGATCGGGCCCTCTCAAAAAAGAGCAAACTGTTTGCTATTAGTGGAGCTACATTTAGTTCTGCTTTGAGCCTTTGGCTTTTGCATCCACCCCCCTATGTGTTGTGGACAGTCGTCATCATGATGACAGGGGTTGTTCTTTGGTTAGCCACCAGACCAGAACCCGTTAGAGTGATCCAAAATCAATAATTTCCATGAGTATGACCTAACCCCTATTGCCCTATCTATATTAATACAAGCTGATGATATATATAGAAAAATGCACCGTATGCAACGGTATCAAAAAAGGCTGGTTTCTTGAGGATGGCGCTGCTCATAGAAGACGCACTTTATTCGATGAACTCTAATCGTTGCCGGTGATAGGATAGCGACAGATCAGGGTTCCTTGTTCAATAGGCCGCCTAACAATGTATCGAGCCGCGACGGGTAGAGCAATCCTTTAATGAAGCGGGTGTTGCGATGCTCGGGATCGAGTTGCCGCATCAATTCATAGTAGGTCTCGGCACGGTGGGACTCCCCCTGGGCATGGAAGTACCACGCCATCACCGAGTAGAAACCCAGCACCTCGGAGATATGGAAACGCTGACGCTTAGGGTAGAGGCGTTTGAGTTCATACTGGTGGTTGAAAATCTCCGGAACCTTTTCAGTTTCACCCCGCTGCAGACACTCGGTCGCATAGGCGATGCGGCCAAACAGATAGTTGGGAAACCGCGCTAGGGTCTCCTTGAGCATTCGTTGCGCATTGTCTGAGTCACCGAGCGTTTGATAAGCGATATGGAGATAATTGTAGAGTTGAGGTACATCGGGGT